>JBCCJR010000185.1:0-9631 GCA_039045805.1 Cyanobacteria bacterium P01_C01_bin.118 | reverse complement strand
GTGAAAAGCCAGGAGGCAATATTCTTTAAATACTGTGGGATGGCAGTTGCTATGAGTTATGTCAAAAAGACTGTTTCGGGAGAAGTTTTATTACATCTATCTCTCCTGTTGGTATGGCTGGTGCCTATACCCTTTATTGATATTCTGTTACCCGTTATTATTTGGCGAGTTGCCAGAAGACAGTCTACTGAAATTGACTACCATGCCCGTCACGCTATCAACTGGTTAATTTCATCCACACTCTACAGCATTATCTGTTTAATTACCCTAGTGGGTACGGTGTTACTGCCAGTTATCTTGGGGCTGCGGTTTGTTTTTCCGATTGTTGCAGCGATTCAAGCTAGCAAGGGTAAGGCGTGGAAGTATCCTTTATCTTTTGATTTTATTGGCACCATACCGGAGAACCAGCTAAAAAGGGCTGCCATTGGCTTCTTATCCTTGGCGATTATTCCGTTAGCGTCCTTTTTAGGATCGTTAGCCTGGTATAACCAGCGCTCAAATTGGTTAGCTACCTTAGTTCCTGCTTCTGGTACCGTCATTCGGGTTTTAGAAAAGGCGGATGACGGGATCACGAGTTATCAACCGGTGGTTGAATTTAAGGCGCAACAGGAACCTTACGAAGTGACTCCCATCGGCTGGAGCGACCACTATATAAGCTACGGAAAAGGGGATGCTGTGGAGATACTGTACTCCCCTGCAGATCCCACTGATGCCATTCTCAATGATTGGTTTGAAAAGTGGTTTTTGGTTTTATTTTTGTTAACCTTAAGCGGTATTTTTCTGACCTTTTCGTTAATTCCCAGTATTTTTTGCTGGATACTTTCCGGTTTTGTTTAGCAACAGACAGAAGTCTAAAGCCCCCTATGCTGCAACTTTTTCTGGTTGAGACGTTTCCTTAATAAACTCAGTCTGGAACTCGCTGATCAGGTCTTGTTGACCTTCGTCTAGTAGTTCCCACCCCCACTGCTGTAATGACTTAGGTACTTTGGGATAGAACGCTTCGCCTAGGGCCCCTGAGATCGCGGCCAATGTCTTGGCATCCCCACCTAGAGCCACTGCCCTACGAACGGCATCTTCAAAGCTGTTGGAGTGCAAAAAGGCAAGAATTGCGGCCTCTACAGTGTCTGCAGCTAACGCGCTGTATTGATACCTTTGCTGCAGCTCGCCATAGGAGGCTTCAAACTGATAGCCAAAAATACTGCCTAATAGGTCTGAGATCGTATCCTTTGGTGCTTTGGTCTTTGCTAAAAAGATGGCAGCGGCTGTTGCTTGAGCGCCCTTAATCCCTTCAGGGTGATTATGGCTGACTGCCGCTGATCGTTCAGCCTCTTCCATCACCTCTTTGAGGTTGTCAAATGCATAGGCAATGGGAATAGCCCGGACTGCACCATCGTTACGACAACTGTAGTAGGGCTTTAAGCCATTTGTCTTAGCCCACTCACTAAAGCTGTTGTTATAGCCTCCCTTTATGTCCGGATACCAGCTGTACCAGCGAGAGTAACTTTCTTCATACTCGCCACCATACAGCAGATAATCCGCAGTAGCCAACATAAAAATTGTATTCTCTGACCAGTGGCTACTGGGCGTAATTAGTTCGAAGTCTTGGACTTTGGTGCGCTGATGGGCAGAACCAATCGCATCTCCAAGAAGTGCTCCAAGCATATTTCTTTGTTTCGTTTTACCGACATTCTTTCGCTACAGCATTCTAGCGTATATGTGCTCAACTGGGACAATCTCAAAAATTAAAACCTAAACATAAACTTTAGTGCTGTCTATCATGGTTTTCTTTAAAGCTGATTTCTAATCCTGAGGGAAACAATCCTGGTTGGATTGATAGTTTCATGACTTTGATGATAAATAGGTCAACGTAATCTTTTATAAAATGAGAATAAGTTGTTTGACTTTTTGAAATTTGCCCTCAACCCCAATCCTGGGGCCTTAAGTATCTGATGGCTAATTTAGACCACCCACTTATTAAATGGGTTTGATAAGTGGGTCTGAAATGTTGAGAATATAGCTTTCTTTGGCGCAGTTTGCTATGAACTGTTAACAAATGCACCATAATGCAGTGTGTTTAAGACCTGTTAGACAAGACTTAAACCGTGATTTTTTGCCTAATCTTGAAAATTTCGCTGGTGTCTGGATAGACGTTTGCCACTGTAGGGGGATGAAGGGGGTGAGAGCGGCCATAAACAAGAGCTGTGTCACTCTCACCCTCAGAAAAACTGCAAGCCGGCTATGAAAACGCCGCTAAAACCGCTTTTGCAGCTGGCTCTGAGGAGGCTGGATTTTGACCTGTGATTAAGTTGCCATCCTGTTTAGCCAGAGGCCCCCAATCTGGACCTGCTTCAAATTTGGCCCCTAGTTTTTTGAGGCGAGTTTCTAACAAAAAGGGAACAACGGTGTCGAGTTCTACAGCTTTCTCCTCACTGTTACTAAATGCAGTTACTAATTTACCCTTGACCAATGGATCACCTGAGGCAGTTTTGACATTCACTAGACCTGCTGGGGCATGACAAACGGCTGAAATGATTTTCTTCTGTTGATCAAAGTCTGCAATCAAATTGCTCAGGGTGGAGCTATTGGCAAAGTCCCACATGGTGCCGTGACCACCGGGCATAAAGATGGCATCGTAGTCACCCGCATTCACCTGATCAATGGCAATGGTATTGGCCAGGGCATCTTGAGCGGCACTATCAGTTAAAAAACGTCGAGTATCGTCGGTTTGACTTTCATCTAGATGACTTTTAGGGTCTAATGGTGCCTGACCCCCTTGAATCGAGGCTAGGGTAACGGTGGCATCAGCGTCTAGAAATATGTAGTACGGGCAGGCCAGCTCTTCAAGCCAGAACCCAGTGGCATGGCCAGTGTTGCCAAGCTGGTCGTGGGAGGTGAGAACAATCAGAATGTGGGGAGCCGCCATAGCTTTTGTGTTCCTTAAGCGAATTAATGTGCAAAGCAAAAATAATAGTTCTATTGTTGCTTATATAAGCTAAAGCAATTAAGTCGGGCCGTGGTTAGTGGACTATTTTCAAAACTATTAAGAGACGCGGGCTGTTTAGTTTGATGCTTACTGTCTTTATGTAAGGGCAAATCTATAATTGACTCGTTAGCCTAGGGATAAGCAATCTAATGAGCGATCTGGTGTTTTTGGCTGCCCATAAGCTGGCGAAGATGTTACGAGATGGTAAGCTTTCTTCTCAGGATTTACTGCAGCTCCATTTAGACCAGATCGAACGTCATAATGCTCGACTCAGTGCCATCTGTACTCTGGATGTGGAGGCTGCAAGGGTGCGCTCTCAACAGGCTGATGAAGCCCTGGCCAGAGGCGAAGTTTGGGGCTCTCTCCACGGCGTGCCCATAACGGTAAAGGATATTTTTGAAACGGCTGGGTTACGAACAACGGCGGGATATATTCCCCTCAAGGACTATGTCCCTCAGCAAGATGCCACTGTGGTTGCGCGCCTACGGGCAGCGGGGGCCATCATTATGGGCAAGTCTAATCTGGCGGAGTTAGCGGGAGATTATCAAAGTACCAATCCCCTGTTTCCTCGGGTCAATAATCCTTGGAATGTTGCTTATACCGCCGGTGGCAGTTCCGGTGGCAGCGCCGTGGCCGTGGCTACAGGAATGTCCTCGTTAGAAATTGGTAACGATATTGCTGGATCAGTGCGGCAACCGGCCCATTTTTGCGGAGTCTATGGCTTAAAACCAACCGAGGGACGAATTTCTACCGCTGGCCATATTCCAGAAACACCCGGCATGCCCCACTGTTTGCGACAGATGTTAACGGTGGGTTGTTTTGCTAGGTCCATAGAGGATTTGCGTTTGGGGTTTTCGGTAATTGCTGGGGCTGATGATCGGCGACCGGAAATTCCCCCTGTTCCCTTGGATGTACCGCCAGAGAAAAACATCGGTGACTTAAAGGTGGCCTGGCTTGATGAATGGCCAGGAATTCCTGTGGATTGTGAGATTCTGACGGCGATCCAAACGGTGATCCAAACGGTGACAGAGGCTGGAGCTCAGACAGATCGATGGTTGCCCGATGACTTTGATCTCTCAGAGATATGGGCGCTGTATGGAAGGATGGCCGCCTATGTTAATATCTATGCTCAACCAAAGGATTGGCATAACGTTCGTCGGAGTGTGCCGCTGTTGTATCGAACGGCTACCCAGGGCGATCGCAAATTACGACAGTTAGGTAACTTTGCCCGATTTTTACCCGAGTTATTGCGCCCCACCCTCAAGGGATATTTTGAAGCCCTAACAGAACGAGAGGATTACATCACCAGGTTAGATGCTGCCTTAGAACCCTGGGATGTATGGCTGATGCCGGTGGCCGCCACGGCAGCTTTTACCCACAGACCGGCTTGGAGTGCGGTGGAGGTGAATGGGAGAAAATATCCTCACGCTGTTGCGAACGGAGCCTATACCATTCCATTTAGCTTAAGCGGTCACCCAGCGATCGTCATCCCGGTGGGGCAAACGTCCCAAGGATTACCCATAGGGATCCAGCTGGTGGGAAAACGCTGGCGCGAGATGGAACTGTTAGCCATTGCCCAGATATTAGATCAGTACATTGGAGAATGTTGGCAGCCCCCTGGCTTCTGATTAAAGCATTTTCACGCTATGACCGACTTGCACAAGGCCGGGGGTGAGAACACGGGCATAGAGACGACTGACGCCGGGATAGTGTTTTTGACTAATGCGGCTGTAGCGTCGGTCGCTAAAGTATTTGCCGATATGACGACAGGGGGCGGCATAGTCGGTGATCTCTATGCAGACAGTGTTACCCAGATGTAGTTGGATGTTGGGGCCGAGATTTTCCCAGGGGAGACCGGTGATGGTGATGTTTTCACCAGCGCTGCCGGGGGCAATGGGGTGACCTTCGGTTTGCAGGGTTTGAATAATTTCGGTGGACCAGAGGCAGACAGCGCGGTCAGGCCCACCGTGGTATTTGAGGTTGCGCTGGCGGTCGCCGATCAGACCACCAGGGGTGATCTGGACTGCGGGGATGGGGAGTTTGGGGGTGCCGCCGTCGGAGATGTTGATATGGGTAATGTGGGGTGGTTTGGACATAGGTGCGATCGCAAGTAAATTTCGTGTTTATCTTCTCTTGCCTCCTGCCTCATCTACTAACATCGTATTTCTGCTAAACAATCACTTATCTATGATGGCATCGTAGGGCAGATAGCGACTGCCGGTGTGTTTTTTGTAGGTGATCAGCCAGATGCTGTCGTTTTGGGTGTAGTGGTTGGTTAGCCAAGTGCGCCACTGATCGCGGCTGGTAACTTCCACCTGCTCAAACTGTTTCATGGGACTGATGACATTGGCTGCAACCTGATTTTAAGGCGATGGACAACAGCTGAACTGTGGCCTGGACTTTACTGGTATCAAAAAATCGTGATTCTGATTGATCAATCGGGCAATATGTTTGTTGAACAATGGCTGCGCTTTAACTGTTAAAAGTTTCCAGGTATATGTTGCTATGAAACAATTATTCGCGATTTCCCTCGGCATTAGCTCTGCTTTAGCCTTTTTCTGCCCTGTGGCCCAGGCTCAGTATAATTCCTTTAATCCACCCCTTGGGTTTTATATCGACTATGCCTGTTCTAGTCAAGAAGGGCTGGAAGAGCTTGATATTACGTTGTTTACCACGCAGGGTGGTTTGTTTTTGGCCAGTGGAGAGTCAGATTTTCCAGAGTTTTGGGCGGGTAGTCAGGAGCTGGGTCCCGTTGCCGATTATAACGAGTTTGGCGAGCCTTGGGCCTGGGAATATGAGTTTACTGGCAGTTCTGCAGATGAAACGCTGTCCTACGATATTGTTTTGCTAGATCAGTGGAATGCTGATGACAGCGAGTATTTAAAGATGACTCAGTATCCGCCAGCGTTTGATGGTGTGTCACGGGCACCGGTTGTTTTAAATTATGTGTGTGAGGTGACGGGGGGCGGTGTAAATCCCTTTATGTAATTTTGGCTTTTTAGCTCACTGTGATGCTTGATGGTAGTTTCTGTCAGCCAAGGTTTTTAGATGGGGTGCAGGTTAGTCGAGTGTTGAAAGGTACAGGTCTGATTGAGTATGCGGCTATGGATTAAACCAAACGCTGAGTTTGCGATCGCTGCCACAGCACCACTAGCAGAGTAAAGAGTACCAACGGCCAGCTCATCTGATTAAGCATGGCCCAATCAAACCGATAGAACACTCTGCCTGCCAAAAACGTAGCCAGAGCCACAACGGTAAATACAACAAAATCGTGGATAGCCTGCACTTTTCCTTTCTCAGCTGGAACGTAGGTTTCCGTCAGTAGGGTGGTGGAACCCACATACATAAAGTTCCAGCCTAAACCCAGCAGCAAGAGAGCAGTGGCAAAGTGCCAAAACGTTGTTCCTGCTAAATTGAGTCCTACACAACCCAGGTTCAACACAGCCCCAGTCACAATAATTTGCAATACTCCTAGCCGCTTAATCAGCCAGCCCGTTATTAGTGAAGGGGCAAACATACCCAGCACATGCCACTGAATCACCGCTGCAGTTTGATCGAACGAATGAGATTCCACCGCCATGGCCAGAGGGGTGGCCGTCATAATAAACACCATGACACTGTAGCTGATGGTGCTGCCCAAGGTGGCAATCAGAAACTTAGGCTGTTGCATGATCGTGGACAGGGAGCGAGTATCATCAGCATTGTGTCCCGTCGCCACGCTGGGAATCTGTAACCCCAACAACAACACACTGGTTAACAGCTGCAACCCCAGAATAGCGACCAGTGCACCAATATACAGCTCACTGTTAAACCACCCTTTTGACCCAGTTGCCATCCAGGGCCCCAGGATAGCGGCAATGATACCTCCCGCCAGTACCCAGGAAATCGCCTGAGGTCGAAACGCCACATCCGCCACATCTGCTGCGGCAAAACGATAGTAACCCACAAAGCTGTTGGAGATGCCTAAAAGTGTTGTAGACAGCGTAAACAGCCAAAAATCAGCCAGGGTGAGGCTATAGATGCCAATGCTTGCACCCATCAGTCCAATCATTGTTCCCACTAGAAATCCACCGCGTCGCCCGATACGCTGCATCAGCAATGATGCGGGAATCGTGGCCACCATTGTTGCCACCTGTCGCATGGCCAGGGGCATAGTCGCCAACGCTTTGTCAGTGGCCAGAGCATAGCCAATCAATGCAGCAACGGTGACCAGAATAGTGTTAGTGGTCATTGCCGTTGCCTGACAAAGGGCTAATAGGGCAACCTGAGATTTAGCCGATTTCATAGGGATTGGGCCTTCATACTGGCTTCAAAGCCTAGCATGAAGGCTCAGGGAGAGCTATCGATAGTCTGTACTAGAGCTATTGATAGAATTGATGTGGATATAAGAAAACCGTCTCCACCGGAGACGGTTTTTAATGGGGGATGGTTACCAAGGAAGGCGGACAAAGAATTTCTGCTTCAACTAATACTGAGGCCAGACAGAAACTTTGTTATTCACAGGTTTTGTTCTTTTGGGTTTAGACCTTTTCCTATAGCGGTCTGTAAGATACTGATTAAACCAACGTTCTAACTGGATGGCAACCTTTTCTAGCCAGCGTAATCGACGTCCTGCAGTCAATCTACGTAGCAGCGGCAGCAACAAGATTTGATGACGCTGATGACCCAATTGTTGAAACCGCCTCATAAAGTCTCTATCCATGTCCAGCCGCCACTTCTTCTGAAAATGAATCAAACTGTCAGCTTCCCAAGCATCGCTCCAGCGCAGCATAAAATAGCTTAGATCTGACCAGCGGCGAGGTACCTCAGGCACATAGGTGACGATGGCCTCGGGCTCACAATAGATTTTTCCACCAGCCTGGGCAACGTTAAGACAAAAATCAAGATGCTCTTGAGTATTAAATAACTTTTCATCAAAAGCACCTATTTCTTGAAAAATCTCTCGTTTAACCAACATACAGCTGAGTTCAACATAGTCACAGGTCCGTTGTTGTAACTGATGCTTCATCAGAGCTGCTGATCGATTTACCAAATGACACTTCTTATAAAGACGACGATACTCATGCTGACCGTCTGTTTCCATAAAGATTCGAATCTCACCACCGGCCATCAAAATTCTTTCATGTAGAGGCTTCCCGATGCATAGGAGCGGTGCGACTGCTGTGGCATCTGGGTTCTCTTGAGCACATTTCCAGAGCTTTTCTAGCCAGCCGGGAGAGACATGGATATCATTGTCGATAAAGAGAACATAGTCTGTTTGGGCATAGCGTAATCCTAGATTACGTATCTGATTTGGAGAAAGAAATTGTGGAACACGTAAGAGCGTAAAATCGCGTTCTGCTGCAGAGCGAGCTAAATAATGTCGAAGCTTTTTGGGTGAGTTGATGTCAATATAAACTAGCTCAAATGGTATTTTTGTGTGGTTGTAAATGCTTTCCAGGGATGGTTGAATATAGCTGAATCGTTCCCGTGGCGCTACTATGAGGGTAATAGATGGTGACGAAAGCTTGGTAGAGGTGGCGCGTCTAGTGAGTGTTTGAGTATGCATTGTAGGTGTTTGGAAAAGTATTCAAATTACTGCTGTCTGGATAGCGGTTCTGGATACTGAAAATTTTTGTTGGCAGTTCGATTCGGGGGATTTCAAAAATCTCCCTTCTGTTCGATAGGTAAAATAGTTCGACGGTTGCTGCCACTGCCATCACAAAATTAGTGGGGCATCAGATGGGGGTGGGAAATCTGTGTGTCAGTATGGCGTTTAATCAGATTTTGCAGTCTTTTTCTGATCGAAACTCTTTGTGTAGGTACTAGTTTTCTAATCGTGTCGTTGACGTACTGGCTATGGCGATCCGTAATCCGTTGATTTAGACGTCGTTCCAGGTTAATAGTCAGTTTTTCAAACCAGAGAGCTGTTTTACCTCTGGTGAGTCTGTGGAGTAACGGATATAAGTATGTCTGACGACGGCGAGCCCCCAGCTGCTTATACCGTTGTAAGAAATATTGATCCATGTCCAGATCCCACTTTTGTTGGAAATGCATGAGACTCTCAATTTCCCATGCATCACTCCAGCGCAGCATAAAGTAGGTTAAGTCTGACCAACAGCTAGGGACTTGAGGTACATGGGTGACTACCGCAGATGTTTCGCAAAATATCTGTTCCCCAATCCGATTAACATTAAGGCAAAAATCCATGTCGTCCTGACTACCCAGGAGTTTTTCGTCCAGATAGCCAATTTTTTCAAACACATTGCGTTTGACCATTATGCAGTTTAGTTCTGCAAACTCACAAGCACGTCTGTAGAGCTGATGCTTTATGGCTGTTGCTGAGCGATTGACTAGAAATCTTTTTTCATAAAGACGTCGTCGAATCTGCTGACCTTTTACATCCATAAAGATTCTGGTTTCACCTCCAGCCAGGTGAATGCGATCATGCAGTGATTTGCCAACACAGGTAAGGGGACAAACCACGGCGGCATCAGTGTCTTGAGCACATTGCCAAAGATGTGTTAGCCAGCCGTTGGCAACATGGATATCATTGTCAACAAAGACTACATAGTCTGTGGTGATCTGGGTTAACCCTAAATTACGAGATTGGTTTGGAGTGAGAAAACGATCAGACCTAATTAGGGTAAAGCCATATTTAGCAGCGGC
>JBCCJR010000184.1:0-9631 GCA_039045805.1 Cyanobacteria bacterium P01_C01_bin.118 | reverse complement strand
GCAGGTGATTACCGAGCTTCAGACCAAGGGCCTTAACCTGGTTGCCGATACTGTTGGCGCATCGGGACGTAAAGGGGGAGCCGGTCCGTCGGACCACAAAGCCGTCACCATTGGTGACACCACATTTATGGTGCCGGTATACACCGATGGAGCCGCTCAGTCTCCCTACAGCGTGACCTATGAAGCTGGGCAGTCGGTCCTAACAAAAGATAACGAGACAATCACCGAGCTAGACTTTCCAGACAAGCCAAAATTTTATGACTTAACTACGGCTGACGGCATTCCCTATTGGAAAATTGCACTGCTCCATAGCCGTAATGTGTTGGCAACGACGGTGCTCCAGACCTGTATTCGATACGAAAATCGTAAGACAGCCTGTCAATTTTGTGCCATTGGTCAGTCCCTGGCAGACGGGCGGACCATTGCTCAGAAAACACCGCAGCAGCTGGCGGAAGTGGCCGAGGCGGCTGTCAGTCTGGACGGTGTAGAAAATATGATTATGACCACCGGTACGCCCAACACCACCGATCGGGGAGCCGCCTATCTAACAGACTGCGCCCAGGCGATTCGGGCGCGGATGGCGATTCCTATCCAGGCCCAGTGTGAACCCCCCAATGATTTTGTCTGGTTTGAGCGGATGCAGGCTGCCGGTGTCGATAGCTTAGGCATGCACTTAGAAGCTGCGGATCCTGAGGTGCGGGCCAGAATTATGCCGGGTAAGGCCAGGGTGCCACTGACCTATTATTTCAAAGCGTTTGAGGCGGCTACACAAGTCTTTGGTCGGGGTCAGGTAAGTACCTATTTGTTGGCGGGGCTGGGGGATAGCAAAGAGACATTGCTAGAGGTGAGCCAGCGGCTGATTGATATTGGTGTCTATCCCTTTGTGGTGCCTTTTGTTCCCATTGGAGGGACACCCTTAGCTAGCCACAAGCCTCCTAGCAGTGAGTTTATGTACGACCTGTATCAGGGGATTGGTCAGATGCTCAAGCAGGCAAATTTGTTGTCTAGCGAGATGAAGGCTGGCTGCGCTAAGTGTGGGGCTTGCTCGGCGTTGTCGTTGTTTGAGAATTAAGAGAGAAATCCTCTTAAATCCCCTCTTGGGAGGGGATGAGATATCGGCTTTCGTAATTAAATACTGTATTGTTTTTAATTTTTCAACACTATGAAAAAACGTACCTATAGTTTTCAACTGGCTCTTTCTAAACCCGATATTGCCGACTACTTTGACCTGCGGCAACAGATTTTCTGTGAAGAACAGGGGTTGTTTCAAGGTAATGATCGCGATGCGATTGACAACACTTCATACCCTATTGTGGCCATTGCCCACACACCCGAGCAGCCGGATCAGGTGGTGGGTGTTGTCCGCATTTATGAGGAAACGCCTCGGCTTTGGTATGGTGGTCGTTTAGGGGTGCATCCAGATTTTCGTCGGGTGGGTCGTATTGGTAAGGGTTTGATTCAAAAAGCAGTGACGACGGCGAATACTTGGGGTTGCGATCGCTTCCTGGCCACTGTTCAGTTACAAAATGTCCGTTTCTTTACGCGCCTTCACTGGCATAGTTTGGAGGAAATTGAGGTCCTTGGTCATCCCCATCATTTAATGGAAGCTGACCTGGAACATTATCCTGCGACGGATCAGCCGCGTCCGGCATTGCCGCTTAAGCAAGTGGCTTAGAAAAGTTACTGACTAGCAAAGTCTTCCTTACTTGGAATGGGATAACATTATTAACTGTCCCCGCCGTAACTCAGCCATCGCCTGTATAGTTGCTATGAGGGATCACCCTGTCGGGGGAAACCCCAATATGCCTAAGTGGGATAGCGCAGATACTTCCGAAAAGGGGAGTTTAGGCCCCCACGTACAAGGGGGTTTCAGGGGGGCAAGCCCTGAGCGTTCCTTATTGCTATTTGCCAATGGTCATAAGCTGTTTTTAGGCGTTGGCTATTGGCAAAATCGGTTGCGTGGTCCCGTCGAATTCTCTTTTCTGAAGAAGGTAACTTAACCCAATTAGGCATATTGAGGTTTCCCATGACTAGAGTGCAGGCGGTTGGCTTAAAGGCAAAACCGGTTGCGTGGGGTCCCTTCGAGTTCCCCACACCCCCTGACTAGGGCGCTTCCGCTCGCCCTAGGACCCTACGGGAAAATATAATTGTTATCCCTGTGAGGCGGTTTGGATGATCGGTGGGGCGGTTTAGAATTTTGCGCGCAGCGACAAAATTCTAAAAACAAAGGTTGTCTAGCTTTTGGGGGATGAGATTAACTATTGTTAGACCATGGGATTATTTTCTAATATCAAATTCGAGTTACTTTATATCAAATTCGAGTCACTTTAGGCGTTGATTAAAGGCAAAACCGGTTGCGTGGGGTCCCTCCGAGTTCCCCACTCCCCCATGGCTAGGGCGCTTCCGCTCGCCCTAGAACCCTACGGGAAAATATAGTTGTTATCCCTATTAGGCGGTTTGGGTGATCGGTGAGGCGGTTTAGAATTTTGCGCGCGGCGACAAAATTCTAAAAACAGAAGGGATCTGGCTCTTAGTAAGCAAAAGTCATTATTGTTGAAATTATGGGCTTTGATACCCCCTTTGAGAAAACCAGAGACTGTAACTGCAGTGTAAGACTCCAATGACCGATAGCCTTTCTGAGCTAATCTCTTCTCTCCAAAACTCTGTTAGTATCCTCAATAAAAAAGATATCCAAACCGTTGCCAATACCATTGGCCAATATGTTCGCACCGCTAGCGGGGAACCTATTCATCTCGGTGATGACTGTGCTGCTATCCCCGATGGCGATAGCTATCTTCTACTTGCAGCAGAAGGACTCTGGCCCCAACTTGTTACCCAAGATCCCTGGTTTGCTGGCTGGTGCGCCATTATGGTCAACATTTCTGACATTGCTGCTATGGGAGGTACCCCCATTGCTGTTGTTGATGCATTGTGGAGTCAGTCTATTGCCAATAGCACTCCCCTGTGGCAAGGTATGCAGGCGGCAGCCCAGGCTTACAATGTGCCCATAGTCGGTGGTCATACTAACTGCCATAGTTCCTATGATGGTCTTGCTGTTGCTATTTTAGGCAGGACACAACGGCTTCTTACTAGTTTTGATGCCTGTCCTGGCGATGACCTTGTTATGGTGATCAACATGTCCGGCAGCTACTATGGCGACTATCCGTTTTGGAATGCGGCGACAACGGCTGAACCTAGTCAATTGCAACAACAGATAGCGCTATTGCCCAAACTTGCGGAAAGTGGTCTCTGCAAAGCGGGTAAAGATATCAGCATGGGAGGGTTGGCCGGTACTTTGCTGATGCTGGCTGAGGCTTCGGGAGTGGGGGTAGTGTTAGATCTGGATTTGGTGCCTCATCCGAAAGATGTTCCCTGGCAGAAATGGTTGACTAGTTTTCCCAGCTTTGGTTTTCTTCTCAGTGTGTTACCTGAGAATCTAGGGCAGGTGCAGGAGTTGTTTCAGCCCTATGGGTTGACTTGCAAGGCGATTGGAAAGGTGACAACAGGTTCTCAGGTGATTTTTCAGCAGGAAGGTGAACAAGTCTTGTTTTGGGATTCGAGCCATCCGTTAACGGGATTTGGGAAGTGAGGGGTCGAGAATTCGACTTTGCCCCTATAATTTGACAGGGATACCTTATTAATTACCCCTAGCGTGACTCTTTCAAATAGAGAGTTTCAGAGCTTTTTCCTCTGAAACTTCTCATCGCTTTTTGCCAATGATTCTAGACGTACTTTGAGATATTGGTTAAGAGCAAAACCGGCTGCTTGGGGTCCCTCCGAGTTCCCCAAACCCCCATGGTTAGGGCCGGGACGCCGCCCTAAAACCCACCGTACTAGGTTGTCGTTAATTGCATAAATTAAAAGGTTACGGCGATGTTTAGGGGAATGATTTCGAATTTGTTGCTAACAGCAACTTGTTCGTAGAAGCTCACGAGATAACCTAGTTAATTGACCCCGCCGTAACCCCTATCTTCGCAATAATAGAAAACTCCATTCGGGGGGCGTGGGGGAGTTAGGCCCCCACATCAGGAGGGTTTCAGGGAGGAAAGCCCTGAGCAATCCCTATCTCTTTTTACCGATCTCTTAAAAGGAGGAATCATCAAGTCATCTTACCAAGAAGAAATTATTAACCAATCCTTTCCTCCAACTCCGCAATTTCCCCATTCCGCCGATGATACCCAACAATTTCCCCTTTCTTAAACACCCCAACATACTCCGGCGGCTCCCACTCATCCCACGTGGGCACATGGGGCACATAGGGCCGCTCCGTTTGTTTTATCAGCGCCTTTGCCTCGTCTAGCTTAGTGCGAGCCTGCGCCTTATCATCCACAGCCAACGCTAAGCGACAGCGCTCCAGAGCCGCTTCGATTTGGTGGATAAGCATACCGCTACGGCCTGCGATTTGTTCCACTTCGGTAAGATCGCGATGGGCTTTTTCTAAGCAATCTTCTTGAGTCAGTTGCGAATTATCAATTATCAATTGTGCATTATTAATTACCAATTCATAACTTGCTCGCCATAGTGCCGCCCGAGCCAAAAGACCAAGCGGTAAAAGAATCTGTTGTCCAGCCTGACGCAGTAGCGAAACGCTCTGGTTAAGGTGATGGGTGGCCTGCTTTAGGAGAATCGTGGGATCTTTTGATTCAACCGGATGCTTGTGTCTAAGCGTTGCTTCTAGAAGATAGGTTTTTCCGAGGGTTAGGTTATCTAAACCCATATCCAAAATCCAATTCTGAGGAGTTACCCACTCCAATGTTTTCTCAGCCCGCTCTCTTACTTCACCACAGCGAGCCAGCCACGCCTGTCTGCCCGACCGGTCTGACTGCCCGATAGAAACCGCTTCCCCTGGCTCCAGCAGCCCCTGCTCCAGCAACAAATCACAGTAACCGAATCCCTGCTGCGAGTAGAGCAACGGATACTGGGGCTGCCGCTCAGCCTGGAGCGCCTCGGCCTCGCGGAAAGCTATGTGGGAAGACTGCAGACGAGCTGCCTGGTGCAAGGCATCCGCCAATCGATATCTTCTAATCATTCGACTAAAGGAATCACCGCTGAGATCGCTAAGCTCCACTGCCTGCTCCCCCACCCGCACCGCAGCCGCCACATCCCCCAGCGTCAGGTACAGCTCGCTAAGGTTAGAGGCTTCAACTGCAGCATTTTTCCAATCATTGCTTGCAATATCTCGCTCTAAGCCTGCTTGCATTGGCTGGGTAGCCTCAGCCAGTTGCCCTAATGCTCGTAAGCAAAAGCTGGATATATTAAATATGAGAGATTGATTACTTTCATTAAGAGTTGAGTTTGGAAGCAAGAATGGCTTCTCAAAAAAAGATGCCAATGCTGAAAGCTCAGTTCCAAAAGCTCCTAATTTTTTGAAACTAAAAAATTCATCCTCTCGCTGAATTCGGGCTCGAAAAACATCATCCCAAGCTTCTTGCCATAGCTCTGCTTTCCCTCCATGGGCAACCGCATAATACAGCGGCATCATCTCTTGCAAAGTCTCAGGCAGTTCCGGAGCCTTCTGTTTCAAATGCTCATAAAGACGACGATGAGCCTCCTTCGTAGCCTCCGGATATTGATCAGCCAGCTGTGTGGCAAAATACTCTCGAATCAGCGGATGGGCGTCTAGGGAATTGAGAATTGAGAATTGAGAATTGAGAACTACAGAACCTTGGGTTCCCTCATCCGCCAGAGAATCCGCACTCAGCAACCCATAGTCAATCAAATTCGAAACCGCCCACTGGCAGTCATCCACGCTTAAATCCACCAGCGCATCCGTCAGCCCAGGAATCACCGGAGCCGCACACACTGCCGCCAAACAATCCACCTCCGCAGGCCGGTCAAACAGCCCCAGCAGCCGCAAAATCGACAGCTCTATCCCATCCCCCAACCAGCGCTCATATTGCTCCACCAGCTTAAAGGCATGTCCCCCCAGCCGCCTATCCACCAGCGATAGGTCCACCTCACCAATCCGCTGCACATCTCCCCTGCAGACTTTCTGCAAATAGGTGCCCAACAACCGCAGCGCCAGTCCGTGCCCCTGCACCTGCCGCGATGCATCCTCCAGCTCCTGCTGCATTCCTTTTACCTTCAATGCTCTCAACAGAGCCGCTCCGGCCCTATCCGACAGTGCCTCCAGGTCAATCTTCTTTGTTGCCGGGATATCCTTCACCGCTTGCCGCGTGGTAATCACACATAACCCCACATTGTCCGCCGCCAGCTCCCGCACCAGCGCCACCAGCCCCTGGTCCTTAATCCGTCCCACCTCCACCGAGGCCGCCCCCCACTGCAGCGGCTCCATGCCATCCAAAATCAG
The DNA here is from genome assembly GCA_039045805.1 of Cyanobacteria bacterium P01_C01_bin.118. Lineage (GTDB taxonomy): Bacteria > Cyanobacteriota > Cyanobacteriia > Phormidesmidales > Phormidesmidaceae > Leptothoe. The sequence goes on along the minus strand of JBCCJR010000184.1, from coordinate 3,321 downwards.
CAACGTCTTGGTTCGCCGGATCAGCTGCGCCAGCCGCGCCCCCTTATCCCAGGCAGACCCTGCCTCCGGGTTGGGGTCACCAAAAAACAGCAGCGCTTCATTAATAAACCCTTCCGCCGATACCTGGGCATCATCCCGTGAACCCTGGCTATAAAACGAGTGGCCCAACACATACTGGGCCCCGCGCCAGCCATCATCCGCCATCTGCCGCAGCCATTCGGCCACCAGGGCACTCTTGCCCACCCCGCCAAAGGCCACCAGGCTAATTATTCGGGTCTTGGGGTTTTCCCAGGCGGCATCCAGCTGGGCTAGTTCCTGATCTCGTCCAACAAAGTAAGAAACCGCAGGGGGCACATGGGCAATGGATACTACAGGACCAGACTGCTGAGCCAGATGGGATGTGACTGGCTTGGACAATTCAGCAATTTTGGTTTCGCATTCCTCAATTTGCTGCCGCAGTTCGAACTTCTGAGCCGCATCAGACTCAATCGCCTCTTCTTCTTGTAAATAGGCAAGTTTCCTTTGCCAGCGCTGGAGAGCTTTTGAATCTGCCATAAATCTAAATCACCACGCCGTTAGCCGCACCACCTAACCATTCACCTGACTTAACCTACACTCCAAATCGATTTATCCCGTCAGCTCACGAATTTTTTGCTGGGCTTCTTCAATCTGCATTTTGAGTGCAAACTTCTGCGCCGGGTCGGCCGTAATCGCTTCCTGCTCTTGGAAAAACGCTAGCTTTTGCTGCCATAAATTAATCGCGCCACCGGGCGACGGCGGTGCCGCTGGCGCTGGCTGAGATGGTGTGGCAACCGTTGGTAACGGAGCCACTGTCGACTGAGGTGATGCCGCCAGCGGTGGATGATGGGGCGCTGCTCGCAGGGCTCGAATCAGTTTTTGAAAACCAGCATCCCGCCGCTCATCTGGAAATAAATCTACAAACTGTAGCCGATCCAACGTCCGCGTAGCATCAATCTCAATCATCGGAATATCACACGCCGACAACCGCACCGGAATCAAAAAAATATCACCAGGCGGATACTCCCGCAGCATATTGATCGCATCCAACGCCTCTGGATAAATCCCAGATGTAGTCCGCTCTGATGTTTCTTTTGAAAGACAGAGCAAGACCGCATAAGCATCTCGCATCGCCTTACGAATTTCAAACTTCCAGTCCTGCCCCGGCAAAATATCCTGATCCCACCATACTGGTTCCCCTGCCTCGATCAGCTCACCATGGAAACGGCTCACCTCATCCGCATTGTCCCGACAGTAGGAGAGAAAAACATGCTTCTTTGCCATCGACTTTCAGGTCCAAGATTCGCCATATTCTTCCAGTTTGCTCAGGGATTCTTGGACTGTCAAGGCATCTAGTTACATTGATTGTTAAGTCTCAAAATCCATATCGTCTAACCTTACGAAGATACTACATGTCTACGCCGACCGATCAGCTGATAAAGCCGCCAACCAAAGAGGATAGCCACGGTTGCAATAGCAACCGACTGCCCAATCCACAAACCCCGACTACCCATCTCCAAATGAAACCCTAACCCATAGCCCACCGACAGACCCACTCCCCAAAAACCCAATAAATTAAGCGCCATTGGCACCTGTGTATCCTGTACTCCCTGCAATGCACCATAGATAGCCTTTTGCAATCCATCCAGCACCATGGTGATCGCCGCAATGGTCAACAGCGGCATCGCCATGGCAACAATCCCCGCATTCTCAGGACTGTTCACATCTATATAGATACCAATCAGCTGCTTGGGAAACAACAAAAACGCCAGAGACGCAACAGTCATCGAAACTGTTGTCAGCCCTATACTCACCCAGGTCGCCTGCTGCATCCCCAACAGATCCCGCTTACCAAACCACTGACCTACACGCACCGTGGTCGCAAAAGAGATCCCTAGCGGTACCATAAACACCACAACAATGGTTTGCATCACCACCTGATGAGCGGCCAACACATCAGTTCCCAACCGACCCATCAACAACATAATCGACAGAAAAAAGCCCGACTCCAAACCGGAGAAAATACCCATAGGTACTCCCACACGGACCAGCTGCTTGAGAATACGTAGCCTTGGCCATTGGAACGTTTGGAGAATATGGTAATGCCTTATAGCAGGGTGTAAACGCACATACAGTGCCAGGCCAATAAACATGCCCCACCAGGTGACCATGGTTGCCCAAGCTAGCCCTGACAGCCCCAGAGCAGGCAAGCCCCACTTACCAAACCCCAAACTATAATTGCCAACAATATTAAATAGAGTGCCAATGACAATTGTTATCATGACTGGCTTAGCCTGGGAAAGGGCAGACACCGTAGACCGCAGAGCCGTAAACCCAGCCATGGGTAAAAAGCTCCAGGCAATGATTTCTAGATAAGTATCGGTTAGCTCAACCACAACCGGAGCTTGACCACTGCGCAGCATCAATTCGTCTAGCCGACCAGTGATTACCATGGCCGGTATAGCCACCAACATCGCCAACCATAATCCCTGGCGAGCTACCTGCTGGATACGACCCTTTTGCTCGGCACCAAATGCTTCTGCCACCAGCGGACTCACCGCCATTACTACACCGGTAAAGGCAGTCATAATTACGATGTACATAATGGCCGCTAGCCCCCCTGCCGCCAGGATGTCTGGTCCCAGGCGGCCCATCATGATAGTGTCAACAAACCCAGTGGCTGATTGGGCTACTTGAGCGCTGATTAGAGGAACAGCCAATTTAAAGAACTCCCGCACTTCAGAGCGCAGGCAGGGCTGGTGAATGGAAAAAGACATGGTAAGACGCGTTTCAATAAAACAACTGTAAGCAATTCAGCTGGTCAGATGTATCGATAGTTTGTAATGGGTCCATCAAAACGATGAGACGAATATGTCAAATGGCTTTAGAACGGGCTTCATCCACCTTGAGAGTGGTGCCTGTAATAAACTTGGCATCGTCTGAAAGCAGAAAGGTAACGGCTTTGGCCAATTCCTGGTAGGTGGCAGGTCGGCCCCACATCAGGTCATCTGGAACATCCCAGCCTTCCAGTTCAGCCATATCATCAGCAACAAAATAGGGGGCAATGGAATTTATGCGGATATGGTCGCTCCGGTACCGTTTGGCATAGAGTTTGGTAAAGCCCTCCATTGCTGCTCGCAATGTCCCCGAAAAGGGGGTGCTGAGGGAGGGTTCTTGAGAATCGCAGGCGGAAATGTTCACAATCGCGCCCCCACCCTGCGCCAGCATAGGGCCAGTTACTAGTCGCGCTAGTCGAACAACACTAAGGAACAACATTTCAAAGTTGTCGAGCCACATCTGATC
>JBCCJR010000183.1:0-9662 GCA_039045805.1 Cyanobacteria bacterium P01_C01_bin.118 | reverse complement strand
TACCTACCTGCTGACAGGGGGAACACCGATCATCCTTGGGTTTAGTCTTTGCCTAGAATGCAAACAGGCGCGCAGGAGGTTTGGCTAATGCAACTATCAAATCCTAATCAGTTTACAGAACGGGCATGGGCCGCGATCTCAACCACCACCGATCTGGCTAAACAGTGGCAACATCAGCAAATTGAAACTGAGCATTTGATGCTGGCGTTGCTGGATCAAGATGGATTGGCCAGCCGCATTTTGCAAAAGGCCGGGGCGTCTGTGGGAGAGTTGCGCAGCGCTACCGAAGCATTTTTGCGTAAGCAACCCCAGGTAAAAGGTCAGGCGGACACCGTATATTTAGGGCGGGCGCTGAATACTTTGCTCGATCGGGCTGAAACCTGTCGCAAAGACTTTGAAGATGATTACATTTCCATTGAGCATTTATTGCTGGGGTATCCAGAAGATGCTCGATTTGGTAAATCCCTGCTGCGGGAGGCGGGTATCAACGCTAAGCAGCTTAAGACTGCTGTGAAACAAGTACGAGGCCATCAAAAGGTGACGGATCAAAACCCTGAAGGTAAATATGAAGCGCTAGAGAAATATGGTCGTGATTTGACCGAATATGCCCGCGAGGGACGACTGGACCCGGTGATTGGTCGCGATGATGAAATCCGTCGCACGATTCAGATTTTGTCTCGCCGGACGAAGAATAATCCGGTACTGATCGGTGAGCCCGGTGTGGGTAAGACCGCCATTGCTGAAGGGATGGCCCAGCGGATTCTTAATAATGATGTGCCGCAGTCGTTGCGCGATCGCAAACTAATTGCCCTGGACATGGGTGCCCTGATTGCGGGAGCCAAGTATCGTGGCGAATTTGAAGAACGACTCAAGGCCGTGCTCAAAGAAGTCACCGACTCCCAGGGGCAAATCATTCTCTTTATCGATGAAATCCATACCGTAGTTGGTGCCGGGGCCACTCAAGGGGCGATGGATGCCGGTAACTTGCTGAAGCCCATGCTGGCTCGGGGAGAATTGCGCTGTATTGGGGCCACTACGCTGGATGAATACCGCCAGTACATCGAAAAAGATGCCGCTCTGGAGCGCCGTTTTCAGCAGGTCTATATTGACCAGCCCACCGTGCCCGATACTATTTCTATTTTGCGGGGATTAAAGGAACGCTATGAGCTGCACCATGGTGTCACCATTGCGGACAATGCGTTAGTGGCTGCGGCGACTTTGTCAACTCGCTATATTAGCGATCGCTTTTTGCCTGATAAAGCCATTGACCTGGTGGACGAAGCCGCAGCCAAGCTAAAAATGGAAATCACCTCTAAACCGGAGGAGCTAGATGAAGTGGATCGTAAGATTCTGCAGCTAGAGATGGAGCGTCTGTCTCTCAAGAATGAAACCGACGCTGGCTCCATTGAGCGTTTAGAACGGTTAGAAAGAGAACTCGCCAATCTCAAAGAAGAACAAAGTGCTCTTAATGCCCAGTGGCAGTCAGAAAAAGACGGCATTGATCAAATCCAAGAGATCAAAGAAGAGATTGATAAAGTCAATATCGAGATTGCTCAGGCTGAGAGAGACTATGACTATAACCGTGCGGCTGAGCTCAAGTATGGCAAGCTGACGGAGCTACAGGAAAAAGTCTCCCATGCAGAGGAACAATTGGCCGACTCACAGTCAAGTGGTAAGACTCTTCTGCGGGAAGAAGTCACTGAAGAAGATATTGCTGAGATTATCTCTAAGTGGACTGGCATTCCCATTAGTAAGCTCGTGCAGTCGGAAATGGCGAAGCTTCTACATCTAGAAGATGAGCTGCATCAGCGAGTAATTGGTCAAGATGAGGCCGTGACCGCAGTCTCTGATGCGATCCAGCGGTCTCGGGCGGGATTAGCCGACCCCAACAGACCGACAGCAAGTTTTATTTTCCTGGGTCCCACTGGTGTAGGTAAAACAGAATTGGCAAAAGCTTTGGCGAGCTATCTGTTTGACACTGAGGAAGCCATCGTCCGTATCGATATGTCGGAATATATGGAGAAGCATTCGGTCTCTCGCTTAATCGGTGCGCCTCCGGGATATGTAGGTTATGACGAGGGAGGACAGCTGACTGAAGCTCTGCGGCGACGTCCTTACTCAGTAATTCTCTTTGATGAGATTGAGAAGGCTCACCCGGATGTGTTTAACATCATGTTGCAAATTCTTGATGATGGTCGCGTGACGGATTCTCAAGGTCGCACGGTGGACTTTAAGAACTCAGTGATTATTATGACTAGCAATATCGGCTCCCAGTTTATTTTGGATGTGGCTGGCGACGATAGCCGTTATGAGGAGATGCGCAGTCGAGTGATGGATGCGCTACGCTCTAACTTCCGTCCTGAGTTTCTAAACCGGGTGGATGAGATGATCATCTTCCATAGTTTGCAGAAGTCTCAGCTACGGGAGATTGTGAAACTGCAGGTAAAGGCGTTGGAGAAACGGCTGGCGGCTCAGAAGATTGGTTTGTTCTTATCGGAAGAGGCTCTGGATTTCGTTGCGGATGTTGGTTATGACCCGGTGTATGGAGCGAGACCTTTGAAGCGGGCAATCCAGCGGGAGCTAGAGACAACAATCGCGAAGGGGATTCTTCGGGGAGATTATAAGGGTGGAGACACTGTTGTAGTTGATGTAGAGAATGAGCGATTGGTGTTTAAGATGAAGGTCGCGGTTTAATCTGTCGTTTGTGAATACTTTGGGAGGATGGATATTGTCCATCCTCTCTTTTTTTTGATTGTGAGATTTGTTGGGTTGATGGGAAGGTTGGTTAACACCGGAGATGATGGTGGTGGTCAACCCAACCTACGTTTGTTGTTTTACCCAGGTTCGGAAATTTATTTCGGCGTCTACTTCACTTTGTTGGCAAACAGCTAAAAACTCGTATAGCTTCTCTTTAGCCACCATGGGAAACGTAGGTGAGCGAGCTAATTCCATGTAGGTATCGTCCTGAAGCTGATAAATCCGCCAGAGTTTACCATTGAAGCGCCAAAACTCTGGTACACCCATCGCCGCATACAGCGCATTCTTATCAATGTCTGTATGGCTGATATCCACCTCGACGACGAGATCCGGTGGTGGGTCCACCGCTAAATCAACCGTACGTCCAGCGACCTGGGAGTGATTTTGAATGTAGTAACCATTGTCTGGCTCCGAACCCCGGTCTAAATCCTCTCTATCTAGGGTGGTTGACCCTATGGTCTTTATCTCCATGCCCAACTCTACAACCAAGATGCGGATAAATAGCTCAATCAGTCGCGCATAGAACTCATGGGGTTCGGAAGGCATTGTAATTTCTAATGTGCCGCGATCATAAATTAACCGTGCCCCGGTGCGTTCATTGAGTAACACTTTCATCTGCTGATAAGCAAGCCAGTCTAGACCGTGTAAGGCGACACGCTTCTCGCCAGGGGTAATGGGTAAGTTCTCAGTGATAGAGTTGGCTAGCATGGGATTAGGCCAAACGTCTGGAGCCTATAGGATAGATCATTTTATTGGATCATTCACCATGTTGAGCTTTGAATATAGGCTAATGGGTGTGGGATTTGTTGGGTTGATCAAGGATTGATGTGTGGGCGAGGGATTTGGTTTTGTGGCAACCCAACCTACGAGTTTGCGTAAATGTCGAAGGCCATCGAGGATTGTGACACAATCCTCGATGGCCCCTACAACGCTCTTTTTTATTGTGCTAATGCAACAGACTGACTGACGGTGAGGGTTAAATCGCTGTCAGGATTAACTGAAATTACCTCTACTCGCTCTCGTCCTAACACCAGGCCACCAATTGCTCCAGCTACAGTGCCTGTCAATACTTCCCAGGTTCGAACCTCTTCATCCCCAGTAACTGAGCCAATGGCAGCAGCAGCGCCAGACCCTAAGACTGCTCCAGCAAATATCTCACCGATACTTGCACCGCGACGAATGGTTTCAGTTGTGGTAATCACACGAGACTGAGCCTGCATGGCGACTCGACGACCGCTCTCTAGCACCAGGGTTTGTGCAACAAACTGAGTGCCTTGCTGAGCACCGACGGTGACGGGCCATAGCTCACCAATAATCTCGCTATTGCGGGGAATGAGTATTTGACCTTGACTATCCCTAATAGTTTCAGCAACCTGTAGTGTCACAGGTAGTGTCTCATCTGGCAACAGAACAATCTTGTCACCATCAGGATAGGTGACAGGAATACTCGTACCTGATGTGATTGACGACTGAGAAGTAGTTGTTGTTTGACTGACCTGAACAATATAGGGAGACTGTACTGTCGCCACCTGATTGCGGCTGGCTAATGCCTGATAAATAAAGGCCGCTACATCTGCCCGTGTAGCAGTCTGATTCGGACGCAGTGCCTGCACACTAGGATAGTTCACCACTAGCTGTTGTTCAGTAGCAGCGGCAATACTGGCTGTCGCATAGGTAGGAATAGAACCAGAATCACGGTAAACATTGGCGCTAGCGATGTTTACCGCCTCATAGTCGAGACCATTGGCTAAGGAAACCAGCACCTGAGCACGGGGAATATTCTGATTGGGCTCAAACACATTGTTGGGATAGCCCGACAAAAAGCCCATGCGATAGGCTTCATCAATGGCACCAACGGCCCAGAAATTTGTGGAGACATCGACAAAACGAGTGGAGCTACGGATGTAGGTTTGGTTAAATGCCTTACGGACCATCGCAGCATACTGGGCGCGGGTGACGGGCTCATCGGGGCGGAAGCTGCCATCGGGAAATCCGGCGATGATGTCTCTCTCAGCCAGGCTGAGGATAAACTGTCTGGCCCAGTGGCTAGAGGAAACATCGGTAAACTGGATCCGAGTTTGGGCAATAACGGGGGTGGGAGTGGTGAGGGGCGAGATCGCACCCACACCCATACTCAAGGCAACCAATAAAGCCGTTGTTGTTTGAAAATATCGCATAGTTCCACACAATGAGGATGTCAAAATAAGAAATTCTCTTAGAAGTTGTTAAAGACTTCTTGCATAAAGAGAACTTTTGGATGGATAAAAGATTTTTTGCAGATCTAAAAGATTCACAGTACAAAAGACTGAATCCAGGAGTTTTGTAGATGGATGCGCTATGAGAGATAGTGCTGTTATCCCTGCAGGTATTTAGTCTGATTGCTTCAGACAGACTATTTAAAGGCAATCAACCTGATTCACGAGTTGACTGTAACAAGGGCTGTTTTGAAAATTCTGATGGTGCCGTTACGCCTTTTGAAGTGGCATAGTTAAAAAACTGGAAAGTGTGGTGCCGATGGAGACTCTTAGGTGCCTCATACCTGTATTGTCGCAAAAATCAACAGCTTAAATGCTTGATGATTCTAGAATTAAACTGATTTTGTAGAAAACTACGATGGTCTGTATTGTTATCTTTAATCTGCTCTGTAGCGTTGCAACTGTCACAGATCATGATGCCCGCTAAACTGGTATGTGCTGCTTCTCTGGATGGGAGGGAATTGCACAATGGTTAGAGCGCCGATTCTGGATCCGGCTAAGGACTATACATTTAGTAAATATGCAGAATTGCCCTTTGATGCAGCTGATATCCTGGCTGAATTTGATGTGACGCTGATCAATCAGTCTCTGTCATTACCTCAACAGTTGCCAGTGAAGCCGGATGCACTAAAGCTAGAACTACAGGAAAATCTAACTTTTGTTGATCCCTCCTCGGAAATTGCTCGTCGGGAGGCGTTGATTTTTCCAGTCTTGCGGACAGTGTGTAAGTCGATTAAGGCACCGCTTAAAATTGAGTATCCCGTGCGTGTGAGCTCTAAGCTCAAAGGAAATTTGGATTATCTAATTCCGGCGGCTCAAAATCTATTGGTGATTGAAGCGAAGAATGCGGATCTGGCCAAGGGTTTTACTCAGTTGGCGGTAGAACTGATTGCTCTAGATCAGTGGACTGACACTACAGCAGCTGTACTCTATGGCACTGTCACTACTGGTGATACCTGGAAATTTGGTGTGTTTGACCGTGACAACAAAGTGATCCAAAAAGATATAAATACCTATGGGGTGCCTAATGATTTAGAACAGGTGCTATCTATTTTGTTTGGGATTACCTTGGACAAATCTGATGCTGATGGTCAAGGATAATCTTCTGATGTTGGATTTGTTGGATTAAGTAGGAATCGGTTTTTAGGCCAAGCTTCTGGTAATGGGGTAACCCAACCTACTGGCCAACGTTGTTGGCCTGTTGGCCAATAAAATCGCGAACGGTTTCCCAGAGGGCGGTGGGGCCGATGCCAAAGAATATTTGCAGCCCTAGCAAGATGAGGGCTGCTAAGAAGGCTGTTTTGAGGGTGGCCTTTACTACTTTGATCAACCAGGTGAAGACCAGGATTGAAATAGCGATCGCACCAACCACCACCACAATTTCGCCCATGGGTTGCGTTTCCTCTTAGGGTTTGATGACCAATATTAACCTACTGACCCCAATTAACTTATGAGCCCAGCGCTACTACCTGACGTTCGGTGAGGCTCTCGCTGACGTTAATCACTTCCTGGCGAGCCCATTGGTCGGCATCGAGGATGTCTTGTAGGGATGGGGTGGCGGTGAGATGGTCGCGATTGCGATCGCACACCTTCTCAATCACCTTAGGAATATCTAAATAATGGATCTTTTCATCCAGGAAGAGGGCTACGGCCTGCTCATTCGCCGCATTGAGCACAGCCGTCATCGAGCCCCCGGCTCGACCCGCTTCGTAAGCCAGGTTGATGCAGGGATACTTGGCGTGGTCGGGTTCTTTGAACGTCAGCATAGCTAGCTGAGCCAGATCCAGCGGTTTCCAGTTAGTGAAAATACGCTCAGGCCAGGAAATAGCATAGAGCAGCGGTAGACGCATATCGGGCCAGCCTAGCTGAGCCAGCATCGACGTATCCTGAGTCTCAATCAATGAATGAATGATGCTTTGAGGATGAATCAGAGTGTCGATTTGGTCATAATCTAGACCAAATAAATAATGGGCTTCAATCACCTCCAGCCCTTTGTTCATCATGGTGGCAGAGTCAACCGTAATCTTGCGCCCCATGGACCAGTTGGGATGCTTAATAGCATCTGCAACAGTGACTTGCTTAAGTTTGTCTACGGGCCAATCGCGAAACGCACCGCCGGATGCCGTCAGAATGATACGGCGCAGTCCCCCCGCAGGTAGTCCCTGCATACATTGGAAAATGGCAGAATGCTCAGAGTCGGCAGGAAGTAGCTTAACCCCATACTTTTCAATTAGGGGTAACACCACCGGACCGCCCGCAATTAGCGTTTCCTTATTTGCCAGGGCAATGTCTTTGCCCGCTTCAATGGCGGCAATGGTGGGCAGCAGACCAGCACAGCCAACGATGCCAGTAACAACCGCTTCTGCATCTCCATAACGGGCGACCTCTACAATGCCTTCTGGCCCAGCCAAAATTTGTGGTTGTGGATCTACATCAGCCAGTAATTCTTTGAGCTCAGCTAGTTTACTAGCATCGTTGATGGCAACAATCTCTGGTTTGAACTGACGCACCTGCTCCGCCAAAAGCATAGCGTTACGACCTGCAGCAATCCCGACTAGACGAAATTTATCGGGATGATGTTCAACGATATCGAGAGTTTGGGTACCAATGGAGCCAGTTGAACCAAGCAGAGTGATTGCCTTCACGGGAATTGCCTATTGCTAACGGTTTGCAGCTGGCCTCCTGGCCCGCCATATTTAAATAATAGATTCTTAATGTCTTTTCACAAAATGATATGAGTGCTCGCGTTGCTCGCACGGGAGTTCGCTACGCTAGGCAGTCTGCTCGCGTTGCTCGCTAGAGAGTAGAGCGGGTATAGACTCAGAAACGTTATTAGCTAAATAACCGTCTACCTTCATCCCCCTATTGCCAACTGCCCGGCGCAAAGCGCGTACTGCCTAGCACAAAGCGCGCACCACCTAAAAATCACCCGCTTTTATAAATCACGCCCATAATCTATATAAGGAAACTCCTAGCTGATCCGCCCTATGGAAGCTTTTTCTCTAGTCCCCCCTGAGTGGGTTGATTCTGCCACCCATGCCCTTAAGTTTTGCTGTCCTCGCTGTGGTGAATCTGCCAGCGTAGCGACTGATGTGTGGATTAATCGTCGAGCCCCGGTCTACACCCACAATCACAAGCGTAAATGGCAGGAGTTTTATAAATGTGAATGTGGGACAGCCTGGTGGGCCTGGAGTAGCGATCGACCGCCCAACCCCTGGCAGGTGAATGATCCTCCGGAAATGCCACCCAGCTTGGATCCGCTAACGGGATTAGAAGACAGCTGGGGGAGTTTTGAGCCTTAGTGGCTTGTTCTAACCTGACTTTTTAGCCTCAATCTCATATCAAAATGTCCATCATCGTTTTTGGCAGTCTCAATATGGATCTGGTGGCTCATGTGCCTCGTTTGCCCCAGGCTGGAGAGACATTATTGGGAACGAACTTTGTGACGGTGCCTGGAGGGAAGGGGGCCAATCAGGCGGTGGCGGCAGCCCGTTTAGGAGCACCTACAGCTATGGTGGGTCGAGTGGGCGACGATGGTTTTGGTGAGCTACTGTGCAATAGCCTGGAGACATCAGGGGTGGCCACAGAGGCTATTTTATCGAGTCAAGGTCCGTCGGGTGTAGCCCTGATCAATGTGGATGAGGTGGGTGAGAACCAGATTGTGGTGGTGCCTGGGGCTAATGGAACGGTAGACCTGACAGATGTGGACCGCTTGCCATTAGATCGGGGCAGCTCAATTTTGCTGATGCAGTTTGAGATTCCGCTGATCGCTGTGCAGGCGGCTGCAGAACGGGCAAAAGACCACTGTGTGATTGTGGATCCAGCTCCGGCTCGTGCGGATTTGCCTCCAGAGTTTTACGGGTTAGTGGATATTTTGACCCCCAATCAGACGGAAGCATCACAGCTGACTGGGTTAAAGGTGAGCAGTGTGCCTACGGCGATGGAGGCGGCTCAGATGCTGCGACAGCGGGGAACATCAACGGTGATTGTCAAACTGGGCAATCAGGGGGCTGTTGTGGCTTCTCAGTCAGAGGTTTTTCATGTGCCTGCCTTTCCGGTGGATGTGGTGGATACTGTGGCGGCAGGGGATGCGTTTAATGGAGGTCTGGCTGTTGCTCTGGCAGAGGAAAAATCGCTGCGGGAGGCGGTGGTCTGGGCCTGTGCGGTGGCGGCGCTATCGGTTATGAAAGCGGGGGCTCAGCCATCGATGCCGACGCGTGATCAAGTGGAGACATTTTTGCTGAGTTGAGCTGATGATTGACAACGGCTATAGTCCCGATGCTCTAGACTGGTTTAATACTGCTTCCAGCTCAAAAATTTGGTTTAAAGCGGTGATTTGTCAGTGGTACGACGGGTTAGGCTGCCACTGGCGATGCTTTGAATCCAGATATTCGGCGCGGACGTAGTACTAAATAGCGGCGCTGTTGCTTATTTTGGCGGCAGCAAGATTGTCATTCAGCTTCTCTGCACGTCAATGCCTTCAACTCAACCGGATGTCATTTTTTTGGTGCTCGACACTCAGCGTGTGGATCGCCTGTCGTGCTATGGCTACGAAAAGCCAACGTCGCCAAATATCGATGCGTTTGCTGCGGGGGCCACACGGTTTAAGGTTGCGATCGCGCCCGGTCAGTGGACCATCCCTTCCCATGC
>JBCCJR010000182.1:0-9783 GCA_039045805.1 Cyanobacteria bacterium P01_C01_bin.118 | reverse complement strand
AGCTGTTTTATATCAGAGACCTTGCATATTCTACCGTAGGTCCTTGGTGCTCCTGGGAGGAAAATTCTTAAGAGTTTATGGTTCGACTGTCTTCCCCACCCATACCCTTGCGCCCATTTTTGAAATGGGCTGGGGGCAAACGACAGTTGTTGCCTGAACTACTGAAGTATATTCCGCTTCGCTACGGACACTATTATGAACCGTTTATTGGGGGTGGGGCGCTGTTATTTATGCTGGAGCCTGATGGGGCAACGATTAGCGATCGCAACCCCGAACTGATCAACTGCTACCAGGTAGTCAAAGACTCCGTCGAAGACCTGATCCAAAATCTGCAGCAGCACCGTAACGACAAAGACTACTTTTATCAGGTGCGCAACTGGGATCGCCAGGCAGAATTTGCCCATCGGACCAATGTCCAACGAGCTGCTCGCATCATTTTTCTTAACAAAACTTGTTATAACGGCCTTTTTCGAGTGAATTCAAAGGGTCAGTTTAATGCCCCATTTGGCCGTTATAAAAATCCCAACATTGCTAATGAGGATGTTCTAAGAAGCGTCAGTCACTATCTTAATCGAGCGAATGTCACTATCTATAACCTCGATTTTGCCAGGTCTGTAGCCGCTGCGGGGCGTCATGACTTTATTTATTTTGATCCACCCTACGATCCGGTCTCGACGACGGCTTCCTTTACGGGGTACGACCGCAAAGGCTTTGACCGAGCAGAACAGCAGCGTCTTAAGCAAGTGATGGACGACCTCACCCACCGTGGTTGCAAGGTCTTACTGAGCAACGCCCATACAGAATTTATTCAGAATCTTTATCAGGACTATCGCTGTGTGCGAGTGCAAGCCACACGCGCCATCAACTCAAAGGCGTCAAAACGCGGCAAGGTGGACGAGATTTTGGTGATGAACTATTGAGGTTGGTTTGGCTTCTATCAGCTGTTTTTTACTGATCGAAGGGTATCCACAGCAGTTTGTCATCCCTTAACTTTCCAGAATACCGACAAAAATGCGTACTAGCTCTTCAACGTCGTCCGGTACCTGATAACCGCCAATGTCCTGGATAATTAGCTTCTTCTCACTGTCTAACAATCCAAAGATCCAAAAATTTCCCATGGTAACTGCACCAAAAATCACTGAAGGCGCATCATCCAGCATTGACAATGCAATCATCTCAACGGCTAGTTGGGTAAATCCTCGGGTGAGATCATCGCGCTTTGCTTCGACCACTACAATTTGATGCTGAGCCCGGATTAAATAGTCCAAGTTGCCCTGCAACCAGTTGCTGACTTTTAGGGGATACTCAAATCGCAATATTTGATGGCAAATAGTTGCTACACGCGTTAAGACAGGTGCTACTAACACTTCACGTTTTGCACTTTCGCTGGTGAGTTGCACATAGGGCAATGTTTCTTCGATTTGAGCTTTAAGTTGGTCTATCCCCACCAAGGACTTTTGAGTTCTAGGCAGCTGCAATCGTGCCTGATTGTAGACGTAGTCAAACTCGGCCAAAATTTCATCTGTGTCGTTAGAGAGTTCAAAGTACGACCGAAAGGTATAGCTAGCGTCCTTGTCTAGTAGCCTTGGCATCGTGTGATTTCTCCTCAACGGTCTTTTGATACCTATGTCCTATCATGGCGTATCAAACTCAACGCCATCGGTGGGTTCTTCGGGATTATCCGGCTGATTGTCGGTCCCGGAGGTATCCTCACTGCCATTTTCGGTGGGTGTATCAGTTTCAGCGGGTGTGTCGGTTTCAGCAGGCGTTTCCGGAATTTCGCCCTCGGAGTCTGGCGGAGTGGTGGGTTCGTCTGGCGGAGTATTGCGAATGTTGTCTACGGAAACGCTGAGGGCGTAATTAATAGGGTTAGGCGATTTGGATACGATCGCAATCTCGTAAAACCCTGATTGAGTCAAACTCCCAGACCAGATAGTTTCTGTAGAATCCGATAGTAAAAATGGCTCTTTTTGAGACGGCACCGGCAAATAGAGAGACATCAGCGTACTACTTTCCGGGGCTTGTAAATTGATCCGTAAGTTTTGCCCTTCCTGGAGATTGAGGGTAAACACCTGCCCTTCTCCCACCTCTAGCTGGCCCGTCAGGCGCTGTCTAAAGCTGCCGGGCTCAAACTCCACTGGCTCTAGCACTTTGCCGTTGCTGAGATCCTCTACACTATCTTGGGCCAGGGCATACCACACCTGTCCCAGGGGCTGGTCTAAAACATTGTCTCGCTTTGCTTGGGGAAAGAGGGGGGCAAATTTGGCATCGGTTAAATCGTCTAACGCCCGACTGCTGACATTGAGACGGTTTACGGTCTTGCGCCAGCTTTCGCGATCGTCAGCGCCATAAGCCCCTAATCCTCGCCGTGCCGGCATACTCAAGTGCAACTGCAGGGTATCCAGGGAGTCCATCGCCAGATTGTCCCAGCGTAATCGCAGCGGCGCATCGTCTAAGGATGAGGTCAAAGGGCGTCCCTTTAGATTGGGATATTGGTCGTAAAACTGCTGATTGACCCACTGATTAAGCCAGCTTTCGTTAATTCCCAAAGATTCTCGACGTTGCACCAGCTCTTCTTTGCGAGTCACTTCTTCTGGCGTTAGTCCTACCACCGGTTCTTCGACCGGGTCAGGTGTGGCCGCCTGCTCCCCTCTAAAAAACGGCAACCGCACGCCAACCCCAAATAACAGCGCTAGCACAAGACTGCTCAGGCCCAAAATTGCCAGTAACCCAATCAATGCCTGAAAAAGTCCCTCTTTTCCATCCTGGCGATTTGCGTTAACGGTAGTGGATGTGAGGGTGGTGGGCTCAGGGGCAGCTACCTGGGTGGTTTCGGTCGGATAGACCTGATCGCTGGCCAGGCTGCCATTATCGGGGGTATAGATTGGCGGTATGGTGGCAACGGGGTCCGGTTTTGGCACATCCAACCTGTCGTCAACGATGTTGTCTGAACTGGCCTCCCCCTGCAGTGCCTGCATCACAGCAGCAGCAGATGGATAACGCTGGGCGGGTGACGGTGCCAACATCTTTTTAAGAACGGTATTGAGCGGTGCGCCCAGCTGAATAAATCGCTCCCAATTCCAGGCACTCTCATAGATGTCATAGAGTTCCTGGGGTTCTTTACCGGTGGCCAGTACCACTAGCGTTGCGGCCAAACCATAGAGGTCGCTGGTGGCATCCACTGAGCCTGATTGGAACTGTTCCGGTGGTACATAGCCGGCTTTACCAATGCGGGTTTTGTTGGCTTCAGCGGCCAGTTCCTGCTCCACTGTAGCGGCAATTTGTTTCACACTGCCAAAGTCAATCAGGACCGGTAGACCGTCGCGCGATCGCAAAATCAAATTCTCAGGGGAAATATCGCGATGGATAATGTCCAAATTATGGATATAGTCCAATACTGGCAGCAGCTGATACAGCAGCTGGGTAATTTCTGTCTCACTAAATTGCCCGCCATAGTCCTGACGACTTTGCAGCAGACTGCGGTAGGTGGCCCCTTCGGCATAGTCTTGCACCAGAAAGAGTTGCCCCCCCTCCCGCATCAGCTCACGGAATTTAGGAATCTGCGGATGCTCCAGCTGGTAAAGAATTTTGGCTTCCCGCTCAAATAACTCCTGGGCCTTAGCCAACAGGTTGGGATCCTCAATTTGTGGCACAAACTCCTTTAGCACGCAGGGCTCTTTAAACCGATGTAAATCTTCGGCCAAATAGGTGCGACCAAAGCCCCCTTCTCCAAGCTCTCGCAATACGTTGTACCGCGCGCCTAAGGGGGTGCCGGATGTGCTCATTGACGGGCTCCTTCAATACCGGGACTAACTGGTCAGTGTAGTGTTTTTTTACCGGATGCAACCACTCCTGTCATTTTTTCTTATAAACCCTGTGTAGGGGTGTTCCATGGAACACCCCTACAGGCGGCCCCTATTCGTTCATGTTTTTGTAGGTGGCCACCGCCGACGGTGAAATCCGGTTGAGATAGCGGAAAATCCAATACTTAAACACCGTGTCTAAAATCACCGGGAAGGTGGCAATAAACAGGAAAATAAAGTCGCGGTTGGCTGGAAAACCCAGGTGACGCGATAGCCCTTCTAGCAATACTTCCCAGCCGTGGGGTGAGTGGAACCCCACAAACATGTCTGTGAAGAGAATAATGATAAAGGCCTTGGCACTGTCGCTCAGTCCATAGACAATCTCATCAATAAAGGCTTTGAGGGTGGCCACCTGGCGTTTGCAAGTGCTCAGCAACAAGGAGAAAGCCAGTACTGCAAAAATATCGGCAAATACGTTTTTAACCGAGTCGGCGCTGCGTTCACGATATTCCTCTTCGATATCCATGGCTTTATCCAGCACTCGTTGCTCTAGCTGGGGTTCACTCAGGGCCGCCACTTTGCCTAAAATTACTTCAAACCGCAGCCGTTCTTCAAACTGTTGCAGCTCGTGGAGGGCTTCTTCCTCCATTTCATCGTTGAGAAAGACCTCTGCTTCTGTGGTTTGGCGCACATAGTCCACCACTGGACCCACCACAAAGTGCTTAGTGAGCTGCTGGGTCAGCAGCGGGATGATCACCAGCAATAATATAAACCGCAGGGCAAGTTTGGTCTTTCCCTGGGATTTACGAAAACTCTTTAAAACATCACCTTCAGCCTTGGGGTCAAGATCCTGTTTAACCCGATCCACTGTGCGCAGGATTGAACGAGGCAGCACACCACTGCGAGCCGCCAAACCTGCCCGGCCCTTATCGGTTTTCTTGCCACCATTATTTTTTACTGCCGTGCTTAAGGCTGTTACCTGGTCAGAGCCATAGCGCCCTAAGATCTCATCAATAAACCGAAGTTTTTTGAAAATGATGGCGGACTGATCGATTAAATCCAGGGTGTACTCATCCTGCTGATCGTCATAGGACTGCACCTCCATCTGCCCTGATTGGGACAGACTGGAGCGAGTCGATTCAAAATCAGCCATATGCTGTTGAATCAGACTCACATTACGATCAACCTCTCCCCGGATATAGCGATAGGCACTGTCGCCATAGTCGCTGTTCTCTTGGGCAATGGGTTGGCCATCAAAATAATCGTCTTCTATTTTTTTGATGGTGAGTGCGGCTTCGTAGGCTTGTTCAAGTGATTGATCCGGTGACTTAAACAGCCACTGCCCTGCGTTGCGAAAAAATGCCCGAAGCTGCATGGAGGTACGTGGGTGCTCTGGAATGCCAGAATTATAGTATCAAGTCTGTATTCTCCTAATCACACTGATGCTCAAACACTAACTGCTCACTGACTGGCTGAGTTTCACCGGGGGGAACTGTACGCTCGTCCATAAAGTTGAGCTGTATGGTTTGTAGGTCGTTACGGCGTGAGCATAGATACTGACCAAAGTTATCTAGACTAAGCTGGCCTCGCTGACGGCTGAGATTGATGAAATAGGTGCGCCATTGCATATTTCGATAGAGCTGGCTGCGATCGCGCAAACCCGGTTTCTCAAAGCTAATCTCTCGACGAGGCTCTAATACATTGGCCTGGTCACCATCGGCAGTAGTGCCCACTCCCACATACCAGCCATCATCCTTGGGGGGACCGGGGGAAAAAATACTCCAGGATTGATCCAGACGGGTGGCCTGTCCCAGAGGAGTCAATCTCTGTAACGTGCGGCTGTTAGTCACCCGGCGTAGCATTACCATTACCGGCTGTTGACTATCCACATAGGCATAGTGGGACGTAATGCTGCGCAGATTCCAGAGGGTAACCAGCAGCAAAATAAACAAAGTAACCAGACTCAGAGCACTGGTAGGTCGCACCACAAAGGACTGGTACTTAAACGGCTTGGTAAAGTTACCGGCAAATCGTCGGTTATTAGCAATGGTTTCATAAATGCGATTACCCAATGCCATCAGGGGGGACCAGCGCAGCACCTTGGCCAGGAGGCGAAAGACGGGGGATAGGCTGACCACATAGGCGATACCGTGCCATTTGTAGTTGTGGTTGCCCTGCCAGTCCACAATCACCCAAGAGTTATGGGTTTCCATTGCGGTTTGGATGACGGGGTCGCTCTGGGCTATTTGCAACGGTACCCGACGCGGCAGTACCAAAAAGGTGCGCAGCAGGTGCACCACCTTTTTACAAAAGCCACATTCAGCGTCGTAGTAAATCTTTAGCCCCAGCTGTTTGGGGGTAAAGGCCCGAGTGGCCCAACGGTCCCATACCGAGGAGGGAATAAACGCCAGCCAGGTAAAGCAGCTCAGGGCTGGGAAAATGCCCAGGTTTAAAGTGAGGCCAAAGCCCAGATGCAGCGAGATAAATAGAATAACGGCCAGCATTCGGCACAGGTCAGTCTTTACCGGACTCCACAGCAGCAGCGGTCCGACCCACTCCAGCACCAGGGTGACCAGGGTAAATGCAAACAGCAACGGTCCCAGGTGTAATAAAAAACTGCCCAATGGCGTGGCGTACTGGTCGTAGCTTAGAGAGTAATAAACGGCGGTGCCATCGGGCCACCAGTCAGGGCTAGTGGTTTTGAACAGTGCTGAGAACATGTAGATGTAGCACTGCTGGACCATTAAGCCCAGGGTAGCCCCGGTGAGGATACGTTTTGGTTGAGGTGTGGATGAGGTATTTAGAGCCTGATCGACGGAGTAACTGCTCCCCAGGGGCAAAAACATAGCCCAAAACATAATGGCCCGTAGCACATCGTCAGCGGCAAACACCACCAGGGGATTGCGGTTGTGCAACGAGATCACCATCACCCAGGAGACGATGGTGGCCCAGCGGGTACGATAGCCAATCAGCATTAGTAGGGCGCTGAGGGTAGCGATCGCAAAGCACCCTATCTGCCATCCCACCGAGCCACTCAACGCGTGAATTGACCAGTAGGCAGGCTGCCAGAGTTCCCCTAGTAAATTGCGCGGCACCACCCCCTGGTCACTGTAGTGGGCCAGCAAATCACCGCGACGAAACCACAGATCACCCAAAATTACCAATGCCAGCCCGATCCGCAGCAGTGCCAGAGACCGCAGATCCAAACCATAACGCCGTTCAAAAGGTTTGAGTGCAACCATGAAAAAAACACCGTCGTAGGGTGGGCACGCCCACCATTCCAACAAATTTACAAACAGACGTCAGCCAAACCCACCATCCCAAATTAATGCCTACCACCAAACGGCCAAATCGCACGTCCCAGCTGCTTAAGCGCCCGACGAGCCACCTTTATCCGATGCTGATTAGTCGGCAACCGATGAATATAAACCGCCCGACGAATAATACCCCCTAACTTACCCCCAACGCTAAACCCAAAACTCCACACCCCCCCAGTTCCCTTTCCTAGGGTGAGCATATCCCCCAGGTGTAGATAGCGAAACACTTTTGGCTGTCGCTGTTGAGTAATCTTAGCCAGATTTTTAGCCGCCGCTGCCGCCCCCTGATAGGCTGCCTGGGCCGTATTGGGCGTCGGATGAGTTTGCGCCGCCACATCCCCCACCACAAACACATTGAAATAGTCCTTTAGCTGCAGTGTTGGACGGACCCATACCTGTCCATGGTCGTTAGTCTGGACGGGAGACCCAATCCAGGGAACGGGCTCAGTCCCCGTGGCCCAGAGGGTTAGATGGCTCGGTAGCTCCATTCCATCTAACTGCACCGTCTCTGGCCCAACTGCATTAATTTCTGTTTTTAGCAGGATTTCTACATTGCGCTCCATTAGAGCATGCATGGCTTTTCGCTGGAGTCCTTTCGGAAAGGGTTTCAGAATTTGATCACCTCGATCCACTAGCCGCACCTGCACTTTTTTACCCAGACGATCCGCCACTTTGGCAGCCAATTCCACACCGCTGGCACCGGCTCCAATCACAGTCACTGCAATGGGATGGGTGGCCTGAGCTAGACTATCTAATCGTGCCTTAACCTGGACTACATCCTCAAGGCTACGAAACGTCATCGCATATTCTTCAATACCGGGAATCGGCAACGGTCGAGTTTGTGCGCCAGTGGCCATGACCAAAAAGTCATAAACAATGGTCTGTCCCTGGCGCAGTGTGACCCGCTGCTGTTCTAGATCAATACGGTCAGCCCAGTCTGGCTGCCACTTAATATTGGTGCCTGTTAGTAAGGTTTTATAAGGGGGAGCCACTTCCCATAGCAGCAATTCCTCCGTTAGCACCTCATAGAGTAAGGGCGTAAACAAAAAATGCTCTCGGGGTTCTATTAGGGTGATCGAACAGTGCTTGAGGTGACGATAGCGCTGCAGGTAGAGGGCTGTATAAAGACCACCAAAGCCGCCACCGACAATGACAATTCTGGAGGCATACCCCAAAGGCCGGACTGGAAATAATGGCTGCGGTGGGGACAGGGTCATGGCAAGACCTCCTGCAGCTGTTGGGAAAGCTGTTGCGATCTCACTATCCGCCCCGCTGGGGTCAGATGGTAGTGGGTATCAGCAAACATAGTCACATCTGATTGAATATTAAGTGTCTCTGGGTCGTAAAGCAGTGGCGCAATCTCCCTAAGCGCATCGGCAGTCTTACGAATGTTGCCTTGGGTTTCGGCGGTGGTCTCCCCATACACCCAGGGTAGCGACAAAATCAGCTCTGCGCCCTTAGCCTCTACCTCAGTCCGAAACTGTTCAATGCGCTGAATTGCATGGGGCGTCGCTGGTTGTTTAATGGCTAACTGCCACCAGTCTCCCTGACGTTGTTTATCGACGGTGGGGTCCCCAGCTGCAGTTAGGGGGTCGTCATAGTAGCCACTAAATTTACCCAGGGTAATCAGATCGGTGGTGGACTTTACCAGGGCGCGTAGGGAGGGCACACCAATGCCAATCCAGTCACGAGCCAGCTGCTTAGGGGGGACCTGGTTGAGGCCCTGACCAGTTGCGATCGCAAATGGACCGGAGCGTTCCCCCAAACCATCGTCATCCAATAAAATCAAATATTCCGGTACCAGTAGTACTACATCCCCCGCATCCACATGCTGTAGGGTCGTGGGCAAAATCACATCCAGTCCCACTGGACCATCAATCCCTAAGTTCACCACCGGTCGAGCAATCGCCTCGGCAATAATCTCAGAATTAATTGTGTAGTGGGCACCGGACCCCCCAGTCACCAGCAATTTGGGGTCTTCAATAGCATCTGCTGCAACGGCTTTGGTTTGGTACAAATCCTTGAGCCAGCGAGCTTCTCCCCCCAAATGTACGTTGTATACAAAACCAACGGTCCAAGCCGCACCCGCTGCCGCTAGCCAGGTCCAAAGTCTAGTTTTTGGGTTGGCCGATGTCTGCATATTTCTAGTTCCCACTGATCCTTATCAACCGTCGATCCAGGCAGCTATTGTTGTCGCTAGTCAGGACTAAAAGTCTAGTTTTTGGGTCGGCTGATGTCTGCATAATTCCTATTTCTCACCTACCCCTATCAACCGTTAATTAATCGACCGTTTAAAATTCAAAGTAAATAAATTCTGATGGAATATTAGCTGACAGCAAAATCGTCAGCCCCAACAGCCCCCGTGATACCCAAGGATTGAGTAACAGCTCATATTCGGGCCGTTCCTGCCATACGGCAATGTGCTCAAACAATAAAAATGCACCCGCTAGCAGCAGGACCCAACCCATAGCCACCAGCTCATTGGCACTAAACTGACCAAATGCCCCTATCAAGTTACCCAGGGAGTAAGCACTGGGGGTGACCAGAGTAGCTAGTTTGGTCATCAGCACCCCAATGTCAGTCTCCATAAAGAAGAGACACCCCAGGACCACCGCCGCAAAGGTCATGGCCCAGGATAAAACTTGAGGCCGTTTTACATACTT
>JBCCJR010000181.1:0-9854 GCA_039045805.1 Cyanobacteria bacterium P01_C01_bin.118 | reverse complement strand
CCATCTAACTGAACCATCGGACGCAGATCCGGTGGAATCACTGGAATCACATCCAGCACCATCCAATCTGGACGAGATCCGGTGGCAATAAAGTTATCAATCACACGCAAGCGTTTGATCAGCTTCGCGCGTTTTTGCCCTTTAGAATTATCGATGTTTTCCCGCAGCTGTTCGGCCACTGCTTCCAACTCTAAGTCTTGTAAAAGACGCTGAAGTGCCTCTGCACCAATGCCGACCTCAATACCTGAGAGATCGGATTCTTCGTCGTATAGCTGATCTTCAATTTCAATCCACTGATCTTCCGTCAGTAGTTGCTTGTAGCTAAGGCTGTCGGAATTACCAGCGTCTAGTACTACATAAGCATTGAAATAAACAATCTGCTCAACATCACGCAGAGGCATGTCAAGCAAAATTGCAATATAGCTAGGAATACCCTTGAGATACCAAACATGGGCTACTGGAGCCGCTAGCTTGATGTACCCCATGCGGTGACGCCGCACTCGCGACTCAGTTACTTCTACCCCACAGCGCTCGCACACAATCCCACGGTGACGAACACGCTTGTATTTACCACAATGGCATTCCCAGTCTTTGGCAGGTCCAAAGATACGTTCACAGAACAACCCGTCCATTTCAGGCTTAAGAGTTCTGTAGTTAATGGTTTCTGGCTTGGTCACTTCGCCAACCACTGTACCGTTTGGTAGGGTACGCTCACCCCACTGACGAATACGTTCGGGGGAAGCCAACCCAATTTTGACATAGTCAAAGCGCTGTTCTAATTTTGGCATTCTCTTGATTCCTTGTACGCGGCCTGGGCAGACATTGTTAAGACTGGAGTCGAGGTATTGAACCTCAATACTTGAGCAGAATGCCAGGCGACTATCCTTCAATCACAGAGGCCAGCCTATTGAGACTGCACCTATGGATAGCCTGCCTGGCTAAAAAGGCTACAGCGGGGGTTGTTCCTCAAGACCTGGAGGAGTGGCAGCTGGAGCAGCCGCAGGTGGCGCTTCAGGCGATGACTCCTCACGGGAAATAGATTCATAAGTAGGACGAGATGGAGAGCGACGATTAATGGAATCGGACATTAAGTCAACTTCCACATCGCGACTTGTACCATCTTCTTGAGTCTCTAGCTTATGAACGGCAATATCTAGACACAGAGACTGCAGCTCACGCATCAATACTTTGAAAGACTCAGGTGTACCTGGGCGAGGAATAGCCTTGCCTTTGACAATTGCATTGAGGGCTTCATTCCGCCCCTGCATATCGTCAGACTTAACGGTAAGCAATTCCTGCAGGGTATAAGCAGCACCAAATGCTTCCAGTGCCCAAACTTCCATCTCACCAAAACGCTGACCACCCTGTTGAGCTTTACCCCCCAGAGGCTGTTGAGTAACCAGAGAGTAAGGTCCGGTGGAACGAGCGTGAATCTTGTCGTCCACCAAGTGAACGAGTTTCAACATATAGGGCTTCCCTACCGTCACAGGACGGTCAAAGGCTTCACCTGTTCGCCCGTCATACAGTTGAATCTTGCCGGGATCGTCGGCATTAAACACCCAGTCGTTACCAGAGGCTTCGCGAGCGTCCTCAAGCTTTCCATGGGTGGTTTCCATGGATGCTTCACTACCGTACATTTCATCAAACGGGGTGATTTTGAAGCGAGCATTGAGGTTTTCTCCAGCCCACCCTAGCAAGCACTCAAACACCTGGCCCACATTCATACGAGAAGGCACACCCAGCGGATTTAAAACAATGTCAATGGGGGTACCATCGGGTAAATAAGGCATATCCTCGATCGGTAAGATACGGGAAATAATGCCCTTGTTACCGTGGCGACCGGCCATCTTATCGCCCACCTGGATCTTTCTTTTCTGGGCGACATAGACACGCACTACCATGTTGGCACCGGGGGGGAGTTCATCCCCTTGCTCACGGGTAAATACCCGCACGTCTACTACTCGACCTTTTTCTCCGTTGGGGACTCTCAGAGAGTTGTCTCTGACATCGCGAGCCTTCTCACCAAAGATTGCTCTCAGTAGTTTTTCTTCGGGGGGCTGGTCGGACTCACCCTTGGGGGTAACCTTGCCCACCAGAATGTCTCCGGATGTAACCCATGCCCCAATCCGAATGATGCCAGTCTCATCTAGTTGGCGTAGAGCGTCCTCACCAACGTTAGGAATTTCACGGGTGATTTCTTCGGGACCAAGCTTGGTCTGACGAGCCTCAATTTCAAATTTCTCAATGTGAATCGAGGTGTAAAGGTCGTCATAGACCAAACGCTCACTCAGCAAAATAGCGTCTTCGTAGTTGTAGCCTTCCCAGGGCATATAGGCGACCAGGACATTTTGCCCCAGCGCAATTTCCCCACCTTCTGTGGCCGAACCATCTGCCAATACCTGACCGGTGACTACTTTATCGCCAGTGAAGACCAAAGGACGCTGGTTTAGACAAGTATCTTGGTTAGAACGCTGGTACTTTTGCAGCTCTTGAGCGTATTGCCTACCGTTGGCATCGGTAACAACGACTTTCTTAGCATCTAAGAAGGTCACTTCCCCATCTACAGGGCTGACCACCACCATGCCGGAGTCACGTGCTGCTTGGGCTTCCAATCCAGTTCCAACCAAAGGTCGTTCGGGCCGCAATAGGGGGACTGCCTGACGCTGCATGTTAGAGCCCATCAGAGCCCGGTTAGCGTCATCATGTTCCAGGAATGGAATCAGGGACGTAGCGACCGAAATAATCTGAACCGGTGAAACAGCTACATAATCTACTTCGGAGGGAGCGGTGGTAATAAAGTCCTGGCGATACCTGACAGGTACTGATTCCCCAACCATATTGCTATCATGATCGACAGGGACATCTCCTGGTGCTACTCGGAAATCATCCTCCTCATCAGCCGTCATATAGGCCGATGGCAGATCCCTGCGGATACGGCCATTATCCACCTGGAAAAACGGCGTTTCAATAAAGCCAAAATCATTAACACGGGCGTGAGTGGCTAGTGATCCAATCAGTCCTGCGTTTGGTCCCTCAGGAGTTTCAATGGGACAGATGCGACCGTGGTGAGAGGGATGAATGTCACGTACTGCAAAACCAGCTCGCTCCCTGGTCAGACCACCGGGCCCTAAGGCACTAATGCGGCGCTTATGAGTTAACTCAGCCAAAGGATTGGTCTGGTCCATAAACTGAGAAAGCTGACTCGAACCAAAGAACTCTTTGATAGCCGCTACCAAAGGCTTGGGGTTAACCAATGATGCTGGCGTCAGAGAATCGGCATCGGATACCGTCATCCGTTCACGAATAATTCGCTCTAAACGATTTAGACCTACCCTTACCTGGTTCTGTAAAAGTTCACCTACAGAGCGGACACGGCGGTTACCTAGATGGTCGATGTCGTCAATGATACCGATGTCAAACTCAAGATTAATTAGATAGTCAATCGCGGCTAGAACATCCTGTGGCGTTAACACTCGTACTGCGTCTGGCACATTCAGTCGCAGCTTACGGTTTAACTTATGACGCCCCACCTTACCCAGGTCATAGCGTTTGGGATCAAAGAAACGAGAGTTTAGCAGCTGCTGACCACCGGATACCGTTGGCGGCTCACCAGGACGAAGCTTGCGATAAAGTTCCAATAAAGCTTCTTCTTCGCTAAATTGGCCTTCCTTTTCGATGGTTTTTTGGAAGTACTCGGGGTGGCGTAGTGAATCAAAAATTTCACCGTCACTTAATCCCAAAGCTTTGAAGAGGACCTGCGCAGAGAGCTTTCTAGTTTTATCGATCCGGACCCAAACAAGATCGTTTTTATCAGTTTCAAATTTTAACCAGGCTCCCCGGTTAGGAATCAGATTGGCATTATAGGTACGACGCCCGTGCTTGTCGGTTTCAGCTTTGTAATAGACACCAGGGCTACGCACAATCTGATTGACGATCACACGCTCGGCACCATTGATGATAAAGGTACCGCGATCGGTCATCAGTGGCAGATCGCCAATAAATACCTCTTGCTCCTTAATTTCCCCTGTTTCTTTATTGATAAGGCGTGTGGGCACATACATCTGGACGGAGTATGTACTATCGCGACGTTTGGCCTCATCGACCATGTATTTAGGGGCTTTGAGCTTATAATCTTTACCAAGGAAATGAAGCTCTAGCTTGCCCGTGTAGTCAGTGATTGGCGAGAAACTTTCAAGTTCTTCGATGAGCCCTTCTTGCAAAAACCAACGAAAGCTCGAACGCTGGATTTCGACTAGGTCAGGCAGTACAAAAGAGGATTGGGAAATGGTTAGGTCAGTCATTCGTCTCCTCGAGCAGGTCGGGCCTAAATAAATGGGGTATAAAAGGGGGAGATAAAAGGGATTTGATTAAATTTCAGGAGCAATGGTGCTAGGTAACAAACACAAGAATGACTACACTTCCTCCAAGGGCAATGCAGTCAAATCAATATTTTTTTAAGTGTTTTGCTAGCATTCAATAGCTAAGGATGAACGCGGTGGGCAGGATACAAAGGGCGTAAAAGGGGCGTGAAAGCAGCCATCGGACACCAGCGCAATGGATTACATAAGTACAAGGGGCTGATTTTATTAGCTTACTAAGGCTAACTTATAGCCGAGGTAGTATACCACAAATCAGCAGTGAAATTTAATATTTTTGTCAAGTTCTATTTTTCTGGTGCAGCCTCATACATTGGATAGTAACTTTTTGCCCATCGGGCTAGATTGCACCGCTTTTCTGATCGACATCAGCTCACAAGACCAAAGGAAGCCTCGGGCAGCTTAAATAAAGCGCGAGCATTCCCTGTAGTTTGTGCAGCCAATTCTTCTAGTGATATACCCCGCAAATTGGCGACAAATTCCGCAACATGCAAGACGTTAGCGGGCTGGTTGCGCTTTTGCTTGCGTTTGGGCACAGGAGTTAAAAATGGGCAGTCAGTTTCGACTAAAATGCGATCGCATCCAACCATTTGAGCAGAGGCTTGCACCTGGGTGGCACTCTTAAAAGTCACAATACCGCTAAAGCTAATGTAAAACCCCAAATCCAGAAACCACTGGGTTTCTTCAGGTGTGCCCGTCCAGCAATGCATAACACCCCGAACTTGGCCATAATCCTGCCAGAACGCCTGAAGAATATCCCGCATCGTCTCCGCCGCATCGCGGCAATGGATAATAACGGGCAAATCTAACTCATGGGCGATGGTCAGCTGTGCCCGAAACGCTTCAATTTGAGAGGCTTGGTCATCCGCCTTAAAGAAATCCAAGCCGGTTTCCCCAATAGCAACTACCCGATGGTCAGAAAGCGCCAGCTGTTTGATTTGATCGCTTAAACCCGGTGTCCATTTATCCATGTCCAATGGATGAAGGCCTACCGCAAACGAAATCTCGTCAAAACGGTCAGCTATGGCCCGAATTCCATCAAACTCTGAAGGCTCTACACAGGAATGGACTAGATGAACAACACCTGCCTGTCGCCAGGCCGCCGCTACATCATCTAAATCAGACTGAAAGCTATCAAAGTTAATGTGAACGTGGGTATCAACCAGCTGCATGGGCTCTAAGAAGCTGTTTCTTGCTTTTTACGAGCATGGGAAAGCCTCGACTTACGACGAGCTGCGGCATTCTTGTGGATGCTGCCACGCTTTACCGCTTTGTCGATTTTGCTAAAAGCTGCTGACATCGTTGTGTCAACCGCTTTCTTGTTTTCCTCGGAAGGATCGGCGGCGTACTCGCCTAATGCAGCGTAGTAGCTTTTAGTCAGAGTCTTGACTGCCGATTTGTATGACTTATTACGTAAACGATTGCGCTCCGAAACTTGGATGCGCTTCATCGCAGATTTAATGTTTGCCACTATTTGCCGATGTAATTTTGTCAGGGTCTCGAATTATAACATCAAAGCCTCTGCCGAAGGATGATAATTATAAGAAGCTTGTGCGTCCATCCAACTGACGCTAATAATCCGCGCTAAGCTATAACTGTCAAACTCCTCCCACCATCGCTACCCGCCTCAATGTTGCGAACTCTGTACAAGATTAGCGAAGCGCAGGCTGAACTCCAGCGTATTTGCGATCGCATCCACACCGATCAGGTAACTGAGCAAGAAGTTACCGTTCGAGAAATACTTAACGCTGTGCGGCATTCAGGTGATGATGCACTACTGCACTACACCGAAAAATTCGACCAGCAAACCCTCACTGCTGACGAGCTAAGAATCAGTGGCGCAGAAATTGACACCGCCTATCAGCAGGTTTCCGGTGAGCTGCTCAATGCTATTCGTCTAGCCTGTAGGAATGTTGAAAGCTTCCACAAACAGCGACTGCCTAAAAATTGGGTCACCTTTGAGGACAACGGCGTTGTTCTCGGCAAGCGCTATACCCCCGTAGCCCGTGCTGGCATCTATGTGCCAGGGGGGCGCGCCTCTTACCCCAGCACTGTGGTCATGAATGCGATTCCTGCTCGGGTGGCAGGGGTGGAGCGGTTGGTCATGGTTACACCCACCCCCAAAGGCCACCTCAACCCAGCCGTACTGGTGGCAGCCCAGGAAGCCGGGGTTCAAGAAATCTATCGAGTAGGCGGAGCCCAAGCCGTTGCGGCCCTAGCCTACGGCACTCAAACCATACCTAAGGTGGACATTATCAGCGGCCCTGGCAACGTCTATGTCACCCTCGCCAAAAAGCAAGTTTACGGTACGGTTGGTATTGACTCCCTGGCTGGCCCCTCCGAAGTGTTAGTTATTGCCGATCACACCGCTAACCCGATCCATGTGGCAGCTGACTTATTAGCTCAAGCCGAACATGATCCTCTAGCTGCAGCTATTTTGATTACCAACGATGGCATCCTGGCCGAAAAAGTCGTTGTTGAAGTAGACCAGCAGTTGGCAGGCCATCCCCGTCAGATTCAAACTGAAAAAGCGATTGCTCACTACGGGATTGCCATCGTTGTTGATTCCTTAAAAGCAGCGGCTGAACTATCCAATCAATTTGCTCCAGAACATTTGGAGCTAGAGGTTGAGGACCCGTGGAGTTTATTGGAGCATATCACCCAGGCCGGAGCCATTTTCCTAGGCCATGACACTCCAGAAGCTGTAGGCGACTACATTGCTGGACCTAACCACACCCTGCCCACCTCTGGAGCCGCTCGCTATTCCTCCCCATTGAGTACAGAGACCTTTATGAAGCACTCCAGCTTGATTCAATATTCCAGAGCTGCCCTGGGGGATGTGGCGGAGGCCATTGATGCCCTGACCAATGCCGAAGGATTGTCCTCCCATGGCGATTCAGTGCGCTTAAGGGTAGATGAGTAAATGGTTTAGTTGGAGCACTGCTGATCCTCAGGATGGCTTTATCTTTGAGAGACAGTAACTGGCAATGGCAATAGCGCGTTCCATCCCCTCAATCAGTAATCGCTTATTTTTCTGTTGACTGGTCTTTAAACTTCAAAAATAGCTGTAGACGCAGCAAGCTAGTTGTTTGAGCAATATTTAAAGGTAGGGTGGACACCCCCTCTAAGCGGGACTGGACCCAGCCATCGCCCCAATACCACTCATGGAACCCATCCACACCTCGATGCAGTAACAACCGGACAGCGTTATCGGAGCATGCTTCGACGGTGTGATCGATGCGGATAGGCCCCACAAAGCTAGAAAACGACTGTCCCACTTGAAGCGGTGCTTTGAAGTTTTCAGAAAACTGTTGTGGCCAAAGCCATTGCTTCATTTGTTCAGGCTGGGTCAAACTTTGCTGTAGTTGAACCACTGTCGCATCAATTTCAATCCGTAGGGTACTTTGCTGATAAATCCCAAACATGGAGGCTTCTTTGAACGAACAAGGAGGACCAATAGCGTGAAGCTATAAAACCCTGAAGAACCGCTCCCTGAGGCAACGGCCCTACTACTACAATGGTAGAGAGTATCAACGGTAAGAACAAAAAAATTATGGCGGATCAGCTCATTCGAGCAGTAGCAGCAGATGGCGGCATTCGAGTTGTTGGAGCCATCACCACCCGATTAGTCGAAGAAGCCAGAACTCGCCACAAACTTTCCTATGTTGCCACGGCAGCTCTGGGTCGAACGTTGACGGCTGGAGCCTTGTTGGTATCCAATATGAAGCGAGAGGATTCACGCATCAATATTCAGATTCAGGGGGATGGCCCTTTAGGGGGGCTGTTAGTCGATGCGCGGCTAGATGGTAGCGTTCGTGGCTATGTCTCTAACCCTGCAGTGGAGCTCCCCCCTAATGCCCAAGGAAAACTAAACGTAGGGGCTGCTGTAGGTCATAACGGTTATCTCTATGTGGTCCGTGATTCTGGGCTGGGCTACCCTTATTCCAGCACTATTGAGCTTGTGTCTGGAGAAATTGGCGAAGATCTCACCCAGTACTTAGCCACCTCTGAGCAAACGCCCTCAGCGTTGGTGCTGGGCGTATTTGTTGACCAAAATGGAGTGGAGGCCGCAGGGGGGGTGTTACTCCAGGTAATGCCCAAGGCGTCCCGCGATGAGCAGTTGATCAGCGCTCTGGAATCTCGTCTGTCAGCGCTGACGGGTTTTACCCCGATGCTGCGAGCCCACAAAACGCTACCTCAGATCTTTGAGGATTTAGTGGGGGATATGGGGCTACAGGTCTTTCCAGAAAGTCAGCTGCTGCGATTTCATTGTCCCTGTGATGGGGATCGGATGATGTCAGCCCTCAAACTTCTGGGGGAAGCTGAGCTCCAGGACATGATTGATAAGAGTGAGCCAGCTGAAGCTATCTGCCATTTCTGCGGTGATAGATATGAGGCGCAATGCGATCGCTTAACCGATCTATTGGCCGAGCTCAGACTGGAAAACGCAAATCGGGCTTAGGAGCAAGCGATTGATAAATTCCAAACATATTTAGGCTGACGAGATGCTCCATCAAAGGTCCCTACATCCAAAAGTGGAATTTAATTAATTTTGCTTGCTTAGGGGGCCTAGCCCGATTGTTGCTTACACATAGGAACTGATCCGCTGATAGGCCGCTGCCACAGCATCATCCCCACCAACATTGCCGGGGAATAACACCACTGGCAAATTGGGAAACTGCAGGTGGTTGGAGCCAGTGGTCACCACAGAAACTCCAGGAATGATCTGCCCCAGCAGTCTTGCAGAGGTAAGGGCCAGCCCCTTACTCAACGTGTCGTTTGAAGTGATACCCCCTTTGCTAATGAGAAACCCAATATCATTGGGCAGCCCTCGTACGATATCCATCAGCAAGTTTGAAACAGTGACCCCAAAGGCTAAGCGGGTTGCTGTATCGTCAAAGGTAAGTTCCTGACGACTGGTGTAAATAACGGCTGTCTTTTCTTGGGTGTAGATAGTCTGTACATGGGCCAATATGATATCCACCATGGCACTTGCCTGGGCAGGCTCTTCCTTAAGCCGCACCACATCCACTTCTAACCCAATTACCCCCGGTTGTTTAAGTAGATACTCCAGCTGTTGAGTGGTTTTTTGCACATGTGAGCCCACTAACACTACGCCTGACCGTTTATTACGGGCGTAACGAGACATTTCGCTGGCCGCCACAGGCTGTTCGGGCAGTGCAGCCAAGGATGTGAGCAAACTAGCCGCACTGCGAAAGAGAAACTTTTTACCTTGAGTTGCAGCTACTAACAATTCTTGTGAGAATTGATCAAGGTCTTGTTGCTGTTGTGCATCAACGGCTACGCAAACATTGTCTTGTAGCGACATCAATCGCTCTGTCGTACTCTCTTTTAAAACGTCCAGAGTAAACCGTTCTACCTGATCGGCAACAATCTTTCCAGACGTTTTCTCAGAGACATAATCAGGTAAATAGCTAGAGCTGTAGCCAAAAACAGAATCGCTGGCAAACTCAGTTT
>JBCCJR010000180.1:0-9932 GCA_039045805.1 Cyanobacteria bacterium P01_C01_bin.118 | reverse complement strand
TTTTTTAATCAAAGTGGTGAGCGGGCTAGTCTGACCGGACAGCGGCTGAGTGATTTTGAGACAGCGGTCGAACCCTCAGGCACGGAGCCATCATCTACTGAACCAGTTGTGGATGATGCTGCTAAAAAAGCTGGTTTGAATATGGTGATGCTGATTCAGATACCGCTTAAGCAAAAGCAACCGTTTCTACCTGAGCCGATGGCCTTCGCCGCTGCTGATATGCCGATGGAAGAGGCTGAGTTGAGTACTATCCAGCGCAGCAGCAATGTGGAAGCTGCCGTCATTGGCCATGGTGAAGTTGAAGGGCCGTTTACAGAAATCGATAATTTGGAGATTGAACGAGCCCCTGATTTTCCTATTCGTGTAACGGTTCAGTTTTATAAGGCCACCAGCAATGGTGTGGTGTCCGCCGACGATATGCGCGAAATTTACGAACAAATCCAACAGGTGTATGACGATGCTGACTATGTTGGCAGCCTGGTACTGGATGGCCGTCAGGAGCGACCCACGGAATATGATGGCAATCACACTGAACCAGATGATTGGTGGGAGCAGTTTTGGCAGCATTCCAGTGAGCGACTGGATATGAGTGAGCATGAGGCCCAGGAGTTGTTGGAGCGACTAAGGGGCAATTAGGACATTCGCTTGTAGGGCCATAGAAGTTTCTCGCTTTGTCCCCTAAATATTTCCTTTCTATGTTCGGTCAACCCGACCGTATCTTTATGGACGCTCCCGGTTTTCCTTTTGTAAGCTGGGGGCAAGAGCACCCCATTTGGTTGAGTCATGTCTGCCATCGTTCCTTCCAAGCAAGTTCAAGACCGCAAGACCGCTAGCTATTTGTTGTGGCTGGGCTTTTTATTTGGTATTGGTGGGCTGCATCGCCTTTACAATGGCAAAATTGCATCGGGGCTGCTGTGGCTATTTACGTGGGGATTTTTTGGGATTGGTCAGTTTGTTGATTTACTGCTAATTCCTGATATGGCCGAACAGCGCCATCGGTCACTGTTCGGCGATCAACCTTCTCAGTTTGATGCTAAGCCTGTTGTGGCTGCTGAAGTGAGTCAAGAGACGCTGATGGTGGCGTTATTGCGGTTAGCTAAGCTCCATGGTGGGCAACTGACGGTGACCCAAGCGGTGATGGAAACAGGTCAATCGTTTGAAAAGATTGAGTCAGAGCTAAAGACGATGGTGAAGTCTGGCTATGCTGATGTGACCAATCGCCCTGATTCGGGAGTGGTGGTGTACGAGTTTCCTGAGTTGATGTAGAGATGGGGCGTTCGATTTCCTTATTCCCCATAGCCCTACACAGTGTCTAATTCCCAAAAATCAACCCTTTAACCCAATCTTTGCCCTGGTCAACGACTTCAGCGCCTAGGAAAATAATGGAGCCGACCAGGCCAACGGCCAGGGTGCAAATGGTTAGCCCTGCCAGGCTGATGGCTCCGTCATCGTCTAGCAAACCAAAGCCGATCACAAAGATGCCGATGGCTGGCAAGGTATTGGTGCCGGGGATGGGAATCATCATGCACATAGACATGAGTGAGATCGCAGCTCCCAATACCAATCTTCCCACCGGATTCGTGCAAATAATCGATAGTCTGGGCCGGGATACCGCCTCAATTTTTTGTAGCCAGGGGAGTCCTTTTGTAATAAAGCCAGCCACTTTGGTCCGTTCAAATCCCTTGGACATCCATCCGGCTGGTAGCCAGGGCTTTTCTCGACCAATGATTAGCTGTACCGCCAGCAGCAGCATAACAATGCCAAAGGGAATCGAATAGCCCGGTGCTGGAATCGGTAAAGCCGAGGGCAGCGCTAGGAGGACAAACAAAAAGCCAAACGTACGTTCTCCACTTAAAGTAAGTAGCTCATTTAAGGTGACGTCACCGGTGGTTGATACTTCAGCCGCTGCTGTCTCATGAGGTGTGGGTGTCAGAGACGGGGCATCCAAAAAATAACGCTGAAGCTCAGCGGACAGTTTAGCCATAGTTAGTCAGTTTAGAAGTTACTTATATATAGAATTTCGTCTCAGACCCAAGCGTTCTGGAGGGGTAGGCAATTAAACCCTGAGGGTCTCAACTTAAGCTGAGTCATTTAGACAATCACTAAATTTGGACTATCCTCCCTTTCGAATTCGGAATTCGGAATTCCGAAATTCCCAGAAAAATCGCCCCACCCGGTTTCCCATGCTTAAACTACAAAGAACTCCTGCAGATCGACTAAACAATCACGCATTGAGTTCCATAGCTAGCTTAGCGGTATTTGTGGCGGGCTAATCAGCTTGGCGCACCTGGTCGCAAAATTGTTGGACGGCTTGAATGGCTTGCGATCGCAGATCCACCATCGGTTTTGCAAAGGGGGGCTGCCAATCCGATAAACCCCACAAATCCGATGTCACCAGCACTTGACCATCACAGTGGGGACCCGCCCCAATGCCAATGGTAGGGATGCCCAGGGTTTGAGTTATGGTTTTTGCCAGGTCCGCTGGAATATGCTCCAACACA
Source organism: Cyanobacteria bacterium P01_C01_bin.118 (assembly GCA_039045805.1). Lineage (GTDB taxonomy): Bacteria > Cyanobacteriota > Cyanobacteriia > Phormidesmidales > Phormidesmidaceae > Leptothoe. The sequence goes on along the minus strand of JBCCJR010000180.1, from coordinate 7,431 downwards.
ATGGCAAAAGCCCCTGCCCGCTCTAAAGCCAGGGCACCTTGTAAAATTTGCTCTGCCTCTGCCTCTGTTTTACCCTGCTTACGAAAGCCCCCAAATTGATGCACTGATTGAGGCGTTAGCCCCACGTGGCCCATCACTGGGATACCCACCTGAGTTAATCGAGCCACTGTGGCAGCCATGGCTGGTTGTCCGCCCTCTAGCTTCACTGCATGGGCCCCAGTTTCCTTGAGCACCTGTCCCGCATTGGCCAGGGCCTGTTCTGCGCTGACCTGATAGCTCAGGAAAGGTAGATCAACCACCATCAAAGCATTGGATAACCCACGACGTACCGCTTTGGCATGATGCATAATCTCTTCTAGCGTGAGTGGTACTGTCGTGTCGTACCCCAAGATTGGCATCGCCAGCGAGTCACCCACCAACGCAATATCTACACCAGCGCTATCCACCAGTTGTGCAGAGAGATAATCCCAGGCCGTGAGTGCCGCTATAGATCGTCTTTCCTGCTTCCAACGGATTATCTGCGAAACCGTTATGCTCATGGCTGATCACACTGTAGTCACTGTTTGCGAGTTGGTAATAAGCTCGCTCTTTTACCATTAGGCCATAACTCGACTATTTCGCGGGGGCGACAATTTTTACTTGTGGGTATTCGAATTTTGTGCATATACAAAACGGAGGTATTCCGGAGAACACCTCTGCAAATCAATTTTCTCTTCTGGCTATTTTTTCTGTATTTAGGGTTGAGGCACCCGTTCACTGACAAATGCCTCATGGGTAAACGTTCTACCCGTGGTTAAACTCATCCAGGCGAGACCGTCTGTTGTTCCAATCCAGAGCTTATCGCTCACATCGGTGGCGAGGGACAAGATGTGGGAAGACGGTAAATTTGGCACGCGACTTACAATCGCACCATTGTAGGGATTGAGCTTATAGAGTCCAACCTCTGTCCCAACCCAGAGGCTTTGGGTTTTATCAAAAGCAATGTCTGTAACACTTTTGCCGCGCATTTCAGTCACAGATCGCAGCAGTGCTCCTGTGTCTCCATCAAAGACAAATAATCCTTGGGAGGTGCCAACCCATAGCTGTCCCTGTGGACCCGTCGTTATGGTCTGGATGGAGCGACCCGGTACGTTGGATACCCGGTTCAAGATAAAGGCATTGGCCGTATTCACCCTTACCAATCCGGTTAGCGTTCCCACCCACAGCTGACCAGCCTGATCAATGGTCAATGCGTTAGCGCTGGTACCTGGCAACTCTTGTAAGGTGGTCATCAGCAAGCCCCGGTCAGGACTCACCATTGCCAACCCCTGATCGGTTCCCACCCACAAAAAACCACGGCCATCAACTACCATATCCAACACTCTATTAGAGGGCAGGCGGAAGTTTTGAGCTGTAATTTGATTGATCCGTGGATCCACCCTGACGAGGCCGTTATAGGTACCTAGCCAGATGCGTCCTACCTTGTCTTGCTCCATCGCATCAATAAATCGATTGGGTACATTGATGCGTGACTGAATCACACCTGTGGCTGGATTAATGCGGGCTAAACCTTGGTGAGAACCGACCCACAGGCTGCCAGTAAAGTCCTGCTGTAGTGCGCCCACTTGAAAATCGTTGATCAATGGATTGACTTGATAAGGTCGATCAGACGGTAAAGGTTCAACACTGGGCGGTGGGTCTGTATAAAAGGGAGTACTCTCTGATTCTTGAGGGGTCACTGGTACGCCAACACTCCACAGAAGTGTTGCACCTACGATCAGTTGAATACATTGCTTAGCGGAAATCACAGTGACGTCTCCCTACGGACGATAGGTCTGCCTCCAACGGCAGGTAGCTTGATGCTCTTGATAGCGTGCCCACGTATTTGTGTCAAGATAAATCAACCTGAGCTGTGCCCTGACTCATTAGTCAATCTAAAAACTTTATTAGAAGAGAAAAGACTTTCTCAACACCTATGGGATATTAATTTTGACTGAAAAATGATAGTCAAATTTTTAAGCCATAGCAAATCCCTTCGCGCTGTATCTTAAGGCTCAAATTCCTAAAAATTAATGCTAATGAACATAGATTCATAAACAAAAGTTATGAATCTATACAGAACTTCCGACATGCTACTTATCAGATCGCTGATAGTATTCTTTAAAGAATTAGGTAGTAACAACTGCCTAGGAAATAAGGAGAACAGTCAATTGGCTGTCTAGCAGTTTTTGCTGCTCGATACCATTTTTGAACCTAGCCGCCTTAGGGACTAAACCTTTTCCACGTCCAGAACTATCGTTTTGTCGTGGAGGAAACGATAGGTATTAACTTGTACGTGGTTTGGTGGCCATTTGTTAGGCTTCCCCTTTCAGGCGTTGCAACAGTTCTAAGCCATCTAATTTGATTCACAGGAAGGGAGATATGTCTTACTCTCAGACGTCGACGCAGTCGAAGGCTGGTTACAGTGCAGGTGTAAAGGATTACAAGCTGACCTATTACACACCTGATTACACGCCTAAAGATACCGATATTTTGGCCGCTTTCCGGATGACGCCTCAGCCTGGCGTTCCTCCCGAAGAGTGTGCAGCAGCTGTTGCCGCAGAGTCTTCTACGGGTACTTGGACTACTGTATGGACTGATCTTTTGACCGATATGGATCGGTATAAGGGTCGTTGCTACGACATCGAGCCTGTACCTGGTGAAGATAACCAGTACATTTGCTACGTTGCTTATCCTCTGGATCTGTTTGAGGAAGGTTCCGTAACTAACCTACTAACTTCACTGGTAGGCAACGTGTTTGGCTTTAAGGCACTGCGTGCGCTACGTCTGGAAGACCTTCGGATTCCTGTTGCGTACCTAAAAACATTCCAGGGACCTCCCCACGGTATTCAGGTTGAGCGTGACAAGCTGAACAAGTATGGTCGTCCCATGTTGGGTTGCACCATTAAGCCTAAGCTCGGTCTATCTGCTAAGAACTATGGCCGCGCGGTTTATGAGTGTCTACGCGGTGGTCTTGACTTTACTAAGGATGACGAGAACATCAACTCTCAGCCTTTCCAGCGCTGGCGCGATCGCTTCTTGTTCTGTGCTGATGCCATTAACAAGGCTCAGGCTGAGACTGGCGAAATCAAGGGTCACTACCTAAACGTAACCGCTGCAACCTGCGAAGAGATGATCAAGCGGGCTGAGTACGCTAAAGAGCTCGGTCAGCCCATCATCATGCACGACTTCCTGACTGGTGGTTTCACTGCAAACACTACTCTGTCCCACTGGTGTCGTGACAACGGTGTACTGTTGCACATTCACCGTGCAATGCACGCTGTAATCGACCGTCAGAAGAACCACGGTATTCACTTCCGCGTTTTGGCTAAGTGTTTGCGTATGTCCGGTGGTGACCACATTCACACTGGTACTGTCGTTGGTAAGCTTGAGGGCGACCGCGCCGGTACTATGGGCTTCGTTGACCTGCTACGTGAGAACTATGTAGAGCAAGACAAGTCTCGTGGTGTTTACTTCACCCAGGATTGGGCCGCTATGGGCGGCGTAATGGCTGTGGCTTCTGGTGGTATCCACGTATGGCACATGCCTGCTCTGGTTGAGATCTTTGGCGACGACTCCGTACTTCAGTTCGGTGGTGGTACTTTGGGTCACCCTTGGGGTAATGCTCCTGGTGCAACGGCTAACCGTGTTGCCCTTGAAGCTTGTGTTCAGGCTCGTAACGAAGGTCGTAACCTGGCTCGCGAAGGTGGCGACATCATCCGTGAAGCTTGTAAGTGGTCTCCTGAGCTGGCTGCCGCTTGCGAACTTTGGAAGGAAATCAAGTTTGAGTTCGACACTGTTGACACTCTCTAATTTCTAAGGCTGGAGCAGTAGTTGATGCGATCGCTAATTTCCTAGCAAAAGCATTAATTTAAAACTGCTGCTCTAGTTACCACATCGGCTTTTTGAAGCTGCTTTAATGCTTCTGATGCATTGAGCTGACCTATGGATTTAAAGCGAATTGCGAAAGATACGGCTAAGACGCTAATAAGCTATCTCACCTATCAAGCGGTTCGAATTGTCATGGGGCAATTGCGAGAGACAAATTTACCTCGCTCTTACTGGTTCAACGAGTTTGCTACCCGAGATAAGTTGCAAGATGGAGAAGCCTTTATTGCTGCATTGATGCAAGAACAGGCGGATCTAGCAATGCGGGTGATGACGGTGCGTCAACATCTAGCTGAAGAGGTTACTGAATTTCTTCCAGAGATGGTGATTACCGGCATGCAACAGGCAAATATCGAGCATCGTAAGCAGCATTTAGAGCGCATAACTCAAATGAGTTCAGAAGAGCTTCGTAGTAAAGCCGCTGATGGAGAGTCTCAGTCTGATTAACCAACGTTGTAAACAGATACTACGAGTAGATTATGAAAACTCTGCCTAAAGAGCGTCGTTACGAAACGCTGTCTTACTTGCCCCCTTTAAGCGATGCTCAAATCGAGCGTCAGATCCAGTACGTGCTTGAGCAGGGTTACTTCCCCGCTATTGAGTTTAATGAGGATTCTGATCCTACTGCCTACTACTGGACCATGTGGAAGTTGCCTTTGTTTAATGCAAATAGCACTCGTGAAGTTCTAGACGAAGTTCAGGCTTGCCGTTCTGAGTATCCCGACTGCTATATCCGTGTAGTTGGTTTTGATAACGTGAAGCAGTGCCAAATCCTCAGCTTCATTGTGCATAAGCCCGGTTCTAACAGCGGCTACCGCTATTAATAAGTCCGGCGCTACATGTTGTTGAGATGATTTACTAAGGGAAAGCTCAGATGGGCTTTCCCTTTTTGCTGGTAGTTATGATGTAGAAAGGGTGAAAGCTTTTATGCAAAAGCCTGCCCCATATTCTCTTAATATTGACCCTATATGTTGCCACGTGAACAGTTAATTCAGCGCCAGCGTCTGCATGAAGAAATTGATCTAGTCCCCAACTTTGCAGTTGGGATGATTTTGCTGTTTGCTCACCTCATCAATTTACTGGTGAAGCTGGTCATGGTTTTGAAGAAGGCTGCTGATACAGGTATAGATTTGAAATCAGTTGAGCCTTCTATATCGGCTGCTGAATTAGCTGGAGATTTAGCTGGTTGTTTAGACGATGGGCCGTTAGATTTATCGACTAATCCAACGTATATGGAAGGATTTGGTTCCTAATGCAGCGTAAAGTTGTACTTGATACAGGACCTCTTGTTGCATTTTTAAATCGTCGAGATCAATACCATCAGTGGGCTGTTAATCAATGGCGATTGATTGAACCTCCTTTGCTTACTTGTGAACCAGTTGTTACTGAAAGTTGCTTTCTGCTGAGGCAGATACCTGGTGGCAGTAACTCGATCATGCAGTTGATAGAGAAACAAGTTATCAAAATAGATTTTGTTTTAAGTGATGAAGTAAGTGCTTTGATTCAAAGCATTAAAAAGTACTCTTCGGTCCCAATGTCGTTAGCAGATGCTTGTTTAGTCAGAATGTTAGAAATCAGCTCAGATAGTCAACTACTGACTTTGGATAGTGATTTTAGAATTTACCGAAAAAATCGTAATCAAATTATTTCAGTGACTCTCCCTGAGAAATTTAGTTAGAGCTAAACCTTGATGGCGCTGGGTTCGGCAATGGTCGCAATAATGCGATGACAGCCTGACTCTGGATAGGCCCAGCCGCAGTAACACTCTTTGGGGTTGCCCCAACATAGACCCAGGTATAACTCACTGCGAGTAGCGCTAATATCGGCCCACTCTACTTCTTGGATATAAGTTTCAACGGTGGCGGCATTGATCTCTACTGGGTCATGCCCTGCTTCCCACAGTCGTAAGCCTGTGATGGAAGCACGCCAGAAGTCAATAATGCTAGCTTTGGCAGCAGCTAATGTAGCTTTGTCAGCTGGAATTGCCGTCAGATTTGGATGAACTTCAGGCAGCTTAATAGTTTGACCTTTAAAGCTGCAAGGATGCCACACCAGACCTGATACATTATGCTCATGCTGGTATTGATGGATCTGATCGCGAAAATCCTTAAACGCAAAAACCTTACTGAGTTTGTCAGTGCCAATGGCTTTTGAAACGACAGGATTGGCCAGGCGGTCATCAGTGGATAATAATACGCGTTCTCCACGCCAGGCGGCCTTGAGTTCTTGATCGAGAATGTCGATAAGTTCTTTGGTGGTGTAGGTCATTACTCTACCAGGCGGCTTGATGGCATTTTAGCAATGGTTGTTAGTTGATGCCGTCAAAGTAAAGGACTTGTTCAAGAATGATTGAGCGGTCATGGGCAACCGGTCATGGGCAACCGGGGGGTGGAGGGTGGGCACGGCCCACCTGAGCCCATTACAGTTTTGCCAAAGATTTTATTAGCAGGTCGTATAGGCCAGCTGCATTTACAGAAGCCGCGACTTCTACATTGGGGGGCTTACCAGTGCGTCCCCACCAGTCAATGACCGTACGACCTATAGTGTCAGGGCTATTGGTTTCAATGGTGGTATAGGTAGGTCTGAAGCTAAACAGCTCTGATTTTAGTAAGTAGGCAATCACGCAAGGGTCATGGAGTGGGGCACCATCCATCTCGTAGCGCTCTTTGTCAGGAGTGCCATAGTGAGTCAGTAAATCAGCCGCTGCATGACCAACGGAGGTATTAAGCTGTCGAAAGGCATTTAAATGCTCATCAGTGGTAAGCACTTGATGGGTTGTGTCAAGGGTAATTAGCTTAATGGCAATGCCTGACTCAAAGACGACTTTGGCAGCGTGGGGATCGACATAGATATTAAATTCGGCGGCGGGAGTCATATTGCCGTGGGTGATGGCACCGCCCATGGCGATAATTTGATCGATTTTTGTTGCGATCGCAGGCACCTGAATCAATGCCACAGCAATATTAGTCAACGGACCCAATGTGGCTAAAGTAATAGGCTCTGATGCCTGTTGCAGCGTTTCGATTAAAAATGCAACAGCGTGTTGCACCATTAACGATTGGCTCGGCTCTGGTAGCTCTGTCCCCTGTAGACCGGTGGCTCCATGGATATCAGCGGCGGTGGCCAGCGATCGCAGCATCGGTCGAGGACAGCCAGCATAGACGGGAGTATCTGCCTTTGCCAACGCGCATATTTTTAGCGCATTTTGGCTGGTGTAATGGAGGGGCACATTGCCAGCCACAGTCGTAATGCCCAGGATGTTGAGTTCTGTGGGATGAGCCAGGGCCAGCAGCAGTGCGATCGCATCATCCACGCCAGGATCGCAATCAATAATAATTGGGCGAGCCATAGAGTTTGCCAGACATGATGGGCTTTCATCAGCCTAGCTTGTAATGCCAACAATCAGATACGCTACCCTGGTAGCGCCGCTTCTATGGGACTTCGTCGAATGCAGCAACATCTGTCTACACACCTGGTCAAATCGCTAGGAGTGCTTCTATGTCTTGCTCTTGCTGGTTGTGAAGG
>JBCCJR010000179.1:0-10046 GCA_039045805.1 Cyanobacteria bacterium P01_C01_bin.118 | reverse complement strand
GGGTTTGCCAGTTTTATGCTGGGAAAATCGGCACGTCAGTTACGACAAGAGTTTGTTGAACGGTCTAATCACTAAGTCCCAAGGCTCTCCAAACATTGGACAAGGGCTTACCCAGACTTTATCTGCTCCTATCATTGAACCTTGTAAAATAGAGCTACGCATTTGGCCATAGCCATGACGATCTCCACTCAAGTTAGTGAATTAGACCTGGAAAATCTTGAGGGACAACTGACTCAACTCGTTGTCTTACCAAATATTAGCTGGCACACCTATCAGGCTATGCTGGCAGATATGGGCGATCATCGAGCGACTCGCATTAGCTATAACCGGGGGATTTTAACGCTTAAAATGCCGTCTAAGCTATATGAGATTATTAATCGGTTGCTAGCGCGTATTGTCACCACATTGACGGAAGAGTTGGGACTAGATGTGGTGAATGTTGGATCAACAACATTAGAACGAGAGGATTTAGAGAAGGGAGCAGAGCCCGATACGGGGTTTTATATTCAAAATGCAGCGGTGCTAGAAGGTTTGGACCCTGAAATTCCAGATAATTTGCCACCGGATTTAGTGATTGAGGTGGATATTACCAGCCCATCAACCCGACGGTTAGAAATCTATCAGGCATTAGGGATTGCTGAGGTTTGGCGATATACAAAACGTGAAGGGTTGACCATCTATCAGTTACAGACTAACGGTTATAGAACAGTTGCAAATAGTCTGGCTTTTTCTGCTGTAACGACAGCTCACTTAAATGATTTTCTGGCACAACGACAATCACAAACTGAAAACCAGGTAATCCGGTCAGTCAGACTGTGGACACAAACCATTGCTTAGAGCGCTTTCAAAGCTATAGACCCATAACCATTGCAAGCTTTCTTATTAGGGTTGCAGGGAATTATTTACAGTAGGCAAAACCACTGGTGCAAAAATCATTATGCTGAATATAGGTATTGGTTTGCTGGTGCGGTTTGCGATCGCACACCAATACTATTCGCTGTTTAACCTGCTACTAAAGGACTGATGAAACGAGTTTACGGGATACTTTTGGCTTGTGTAATGCTAGTAGGGGCAGCCTTCATACCAGGCAATTCTCAGGCAGCGGCATTGACGATAGAACCGATTATGGCCGAGGCTAGTGCTGCGTTTCAGAAACCAGCTGCAGACGAGTTAAAGACGATGCTGACAGAGCAGCAGTATGCGGTCACTCAGGAAGACGCCACCGAACCGCCCTTTAAAAATACCTACTGGAACAACAAGAAGTCAGGCATCTATGTCGATGTGGTTTCAGGGGAACCCCTTTTCTCGTCTTTAGACAAGTTTGCATCAGGGACAGGATGGCCATCTTTTTTCCAACCCATAGAGCCAGCCAATATTGTTGAAGTACAGGACCGTTCATTCTTTATGGTACGGACTGAGGTGCGCAGTCGTCAGGCCAATTCCCACCTGGGACATGTCTTTACGGATGGTCCAGCACCCACGGGGCTACGCTACTGTATTAACTCTGCAGCGCTACGCTTTATCCCTGTCGCTGAGTTGGAATCAGAAGGATACAGTCAGTACGTAGCCAGCTTTGACACTGCTGTTGCTGCCCATGACGTGTAGGAGATCAAAAACCAGTATCCCTATGCTTGTTAGCAAATAGCAACAGTCAGATTTAGCTCTGTGTCATTCTCTTGAGCTGTATTAGTGAAAATGCTAGCTTTTAGAAACCTCGGCTACTCTAATTCGGAGAAAATGCTATGAAGCTGTTCCGAGTTTTGCTTACTACTGTCATTATCCTATTGATACTTCAGGCTGAAACACCCCTGAGGGTAATGGCCTTACGGATCACTAAAAGCTGCTCTGGCTGTCGGTTAAAGGGAGTGCACATTCAGAATGCGGATCTGGCAGGTGCCGATTTGAGTCATGCGGACTTGCGGTGGGCCAAGTTGGAATCTGTAAATCTTAACCATGCCAATCTACAAGGGGCCAATTTGCGCCATGCCCGTCTTTATGATGTGACTACCAAAGAGACAGATTTCTGTGGCGCTACCTTGATGGATGCAGTTAAAGGTTACTGTAATTAATTCATGCACCCCGATCTGAATACTCCTATGGTCTTAAATAGGTGCAACTGCCCCGGCATTCACCCGGTCAACAAAAGTATCCAGAATCTGCATATAGTTAGCACTACGTTGAGCAATCAATCCCGGAAAAGTAGCGTGGATGAACGCCACATTATCAGTGGTAGGATCATGCCAGGTTTGTCCACCAGGTATATCTGGGTGGCTGGTTTGGGTATAACCGTCTAAGTCACCAATACTCCAGTTAGTGGCCTCTGCTGCTAATACTGGAATCAAATTTTCAAATGCCTCTAGATCGCTGCAGCAGCCTGTACCTGCAGGATAGTCAGGGTTCAATCCCGGATTGGTCTCAGCGACAATACCAAACTCAGCAGAAATTTGCAGGGCAAGATCTCGATAGTAACCAAAAGCAGGTTCGCTAGCCGCTCGTTTGCCCGCATGGAAATACATCTGGTCGCCGACTATCAGGCCATCCAGATTCACCATCACCAGCGTATTGCGGATTGCCTCTTCGCTCATGCTACTAACGTAGTAGCGAGACCCCACAAAACCAACTTCCTCAGCCCCAAACAAAATAAACTTGACTGTATGGGTCGTCTCTAAATCTAATCGTTGCGCTAGCTCCAGTAATACACCAACACCCGAAGCATTATCATTAGTTCCCTCTAAGGTTGAGTGTTCACGAGTCTCACTGGGCGCTGTATCATAATGAGCCCCGATCAGAATCTGTTTGCCTGATGAGCCTTCTCGTTCGGCAATGATGTTGGCGGAGGTAAAGGTGTCTCCCTGGTAGTCGAAGGAGAAACCTTGCGAGTGGGGAATGTAACCAAAGTCTTCCAAACGCCCCATTAGATAAGTGGCTGCCTCTTGTTCTTTCGCTGACCCAGCACTGCGTCCTGACAAATGTTTTGAAAGGTATTCAATTTCTTTCATAGCAGTTGAGCCAAAGACATGGTTTAAGTTTAGAGTCGCTGTTCCTATCAAAAATAGAACAACAAGGGCTGAGGTAAATCCTCCCAAATATCTTATTTTTAGTGTCATACTGCCCCTGTAAAGTGTAGACTACGCTGCATTACCCATGGACCCAAACACAGTTTTTAGCAGTCTCATAGTTCTCTAGGCGTGTTCTTCTAAGAAATGAGATAGCTTTAAATTCTCAGTAACGTTCTTTTCGTTCTTTTATTCTGCTTTTTCAAAAAATAGTAAATGCTGCTGAGGCAACCGATCATCTGTTTTCACCCAGGTCAGTCCCACTGCAGCCATTTCTTTTTTGACCTGTTTTTCACTCATTTTGTGTAGCCGCTTGATCATAATCAGCGGATTCTCGGCTCGATATTCTGCCAGCACCACACGACCGCCAGGCTTTAATCCCTCTACCACGCCCGTCATTACCTCACGCGGAGACTCAAACTCGTGGTAAGCATCCACCATTAGCACCAGGTCTACCTGTCCGGCTGGTAAATGGGGATTGTCTTCTGCAGCTTGAATGGTTTTTACATTGGTGATGGCCTGTTCAGTTTTTGATTCTTCTAACAGCTGAATCATCTCTGGTTGCAAATCTACAGCTAGCACCTGTCCTTCGGACACCTTCCTTGCCATCCGAAAGCTCATATAGCCTGTGCCTGCGCCGATGTCAGCTACCGTATCCGTCGGCTGCAGACCTAAGGCATCAACCGCCATATCAGGCCGTTCCTCTGCTTCACGGCTGGGACGTTCTAGCCAATAAGCTCCCTGATGGCCCATCACCTGAGAAATTTCGCGCCCCATGTAGACTTTTCCGATGCCGTCGCTGCTGGGTTGTTTGTAGCCATAGATGCCGTTAGTAGTGGCGACATCGGCCTGGGTGCAGCCTAGACAAACGATGGCAATCAATAATGGAATAAGACGACGTAGCGATCGCAACACCATAGCAATAGGCTCAAAATTTAAAAAACAAACGTAGGGGCATTGCGTGCCCCTACGAATAGCCTATCCCTAACGATAGATACAAACCCGATTAATTTTTTTCCTTAGCGTCGAGCTTTAGCCCTTTTCTCTTCCAGGTTAAACAGTACCTGTAGAGTTTCCATCGCCTGCTTGCGGGATTCGGCATCCTCCTGGGCCCGTAGCTGGGTCATCGGGTCATGCAAAATCTTGTTGACGATGCCGCGAGATAGCGCCTCGACCACATTGCGGTGCTTATCGGAGAAATCTGCCCCCAGACGTGATAAGGCTTTCTCCAGCTCCTGTTCGCGGATGGCTTCTACCTTAGTGCGCAGGCTGCTGATGGTGGAAACGGTATCTAGAGACCCAAACCACTTCATAAATTGCGCCAATTCCTCTTCCAGGATGCCTTCGGCTTCTTGAGCCATCTTGCGACGGCTTTCCTGGTTTTTGGCAACGACTTCCTTTAGGTCATCAACGGTGTAAGCGTTCACACCGTCCAGTTCCTCAACGTTTTTGTGAACGTTACGGGGAACAGAGATATCAAACAGACTCAAAGGACGACCAGCTAGACAAGACTGTACATTGTCTTTGTGTAGAACAGGTTCCTCAGACGAGGTGCAGGTAAATACAATGTCTGCTTTGGTAACAGCGGCTTCCATAAGGTCCATGGTGCCGGTTTTAATTTTTACATGGCTGTAGTCAGCAGCCAGATCATCGGCCCGCTTGATGCTGCGATTTAGTAGGGTAATGTTGACGGCCCGCTTAGAAACTAAGTGCTTCACCAGCAGATGACCCATTTTACCTGCACCGATGATAGTGATGTGGCAGTCGGTAAAGTCAGGGATTTTCATCTGGGCTAGCTCCGCTGCTGCAGAGCTAACGGATACGGCACCGGTACCAATGCTGGTTTCTGTACGGACGCGCTTACCGGTTTTAATGGCGTCTTTGAAAAGACGGCTAAGGATACGACCCACACCCTTATGCTTCTGGCTTTCTGCCAGGGCGTGTTTCACCTGGGCCAAAATTTGGCCTTCACCCAGTACCAGACTGTCTAGACCGGAGGATACGCGCAGCAGATGCATAATGGCATCTTGCTGAATCAGGATGAAGAGATGGGGGCGTAGTTCTTCTATGGGGAGATCGCCATATTCAGCCAAAAACTGGGTCACTTCGCGAATGCCGTTTTCGGTGTCACTAAGGACGACGTGAAGCTCTAGACGATTGCAGGTACTGAGGATAGAGACTTCTCTGACATGGGGATAGCTGGTGAGTCTTGCGATCGCACCTTCCACTTTAGGTGTCGGAATGCTGAGTTTTTCTCGAACCTCGACCGGTGCAGTCTTATGGCTAAGGCCAATAACGGCAATATTCATTCTTCCTCCCAAAAAGATCTTTTTTAAACCGTGTCCATGTCCAGAACCGAAATTTGCAGGTTCTTATGCAAATTTCAATTTAGACGTGGGTATAAAGCCCAACGTGCCGGACGATCGCAATAATTGAATTATCTAGTGATGAAATCAGCGTTCTAGCATAAGTGCTATTAGCTGTCCTTATTGAAATTAGAGAAAAACCCACCCTCGACTCAAGGTTTCTCAACAAAAGTCCATCATTTGGTGCCAACTGTTACCAAATGACACACATACACAAGAACACTCTGGCTATTGACAAATAGCCAGAGTGTTCTTTCTGCAAGAAATAATTCTAGTTAAGGTGCGTTGTCACGCACCCTACTCTCATTTCTCCCCCTATTAGGGGGAGTCAAAGGGGGGCCTACTTCAAGGAAACGTAGCTAGGATTGTCAGCCATGTGGATAGTATCTACAAAGCGCGCAGTCTTGGACTGGTTGGAGATAACCAGAGACTGGGTACGAGCGCCGCCCTTAAAGAAACGAACACCGTTCATCAGCAGACCGGGAGTGATACCACAGCCAGCGAACAGAACAGTTTCACCACAGGCTAGCTCTTCAGCGGTGTAAACCTTGTCGGGATCAGTGATGCCCATGGAGGCTAGACGCTCTAGGTTAGCTTCCTTGCTCTCACCGATGAGGCCAGTTTTTACGATAGCAGGATCGTAGATTAGCTGACCCTGGAAGTGACCACCCAAGCAGCGCATAGCCGCTGCGGAAATCACACCCTCAGGTGCAGCCCCAATACCCATGAGGGCGTGGGTGTTAGTCCCGGAGAAGCCGCAGGAGATAGCAGCGGATACGTCACCATCGCTAATTAAACGAACGCGGGCACCGGCATCACGGATTTCCTTGATCAGGTCGTCGTGGCGAGAACGCTTCATAACCACAACGACAAGCTCGTCGATGGCGCGGTCTAGGCACTCACCCAAAGTCTTTAGGTTCTCAGTGGCAGACTTAGCAATGTCTACCTTGCCCTTAGCAGCTGGGGGAGCCGCTAGCTTGTTCATGTAGAAGTCAGGTGCTTCAAACAGACCACCCTTTTCAGAGATAGCCAGTACAGCCATGGAACCGGGCTGACCGTAGGCGCAAAGATTAGTACCTTCGCAGGGGTCAACGGCGATGTCGATTTCGATTAGCTCTTCGGGGTTGCAAACTTTCTCGGCATCGGGCTGGGTGCAGATACCCACTTCTTCGCCGATGTAAAGCATGGGAGCATCGTCACGCTCACCTTCACCGATGACGATTTTGCCGCGCATGTGAATCTTGTTCATGCGCTCACGCATGGCTTCTACAGCCACTTCATCGGCGATGTCCTTTTCACCCTTACCCATCCAGCGAGCAGATGCGATCGCAGCCTGCTCGACAACTTCAATAATTTCTAATCCGAGGGTACTTTCCACTGCGTATTTCCTCCAAACTGCCTGCTGTTACGGCGCTGCTGATTGGTCGGTAGAATTCGTGGGAGGCACTGCTTAGCCTGTCCACAGCATCACCCTTAAAATCAGTAGCTGTATTAAGACTATTTGAGCGCCTTGCATAGCTTCAGAATATCAGACGAAGGGTACCGTGTAGATCACGCAAAGCAGCGGATGCACTGCCTCTGACCATCTCTGAAGCAGTGCCAAAATGGGTGAAAAGATAGCCCTAAAACGGCCTAAAGCCTTACCTAATCAGAGCTTTGGAATAAGCATTTGTACTTATTGCCTCCCAATAATTTGGCTCCCAGCAATATTGATTGGATTAGCAGACTTCGGGGGCTCATAAAAAAGTTTTGATGAGATTTATTGGTGTAGCCTAAATGCCTGAGAATATAATGACGATGCTAGTCAACTTAGAACTGGCGTAATTGCAGGCGGCACCTATGGAATGGCATGTAACTGACGCTCGGAGTTTACGTATTATCGATCAAGAAATTGGTCAACATACGTTTGCTCCAGCCGAATATGAAATCGTGCGTCGCGTCATTTACGCTACGGCTGACTATGAGTATAAGAATTTAATCCAGTTTTCAGATCAGGCTTTACCTTCTGGAGCAGCAGCCCTGGCAGCCCGCACCACCATTGTGGTGGACGGTCCCATGGCCCAGGCTGGGATTACCCCCAGGTTGCAAGAAACCTTTGCTAATCCGGTCTACTCCGCTATGGATGCCATTACCCGTCCGCAGAAGGACCAGTCCAAAGCGTCCTGGGGTATTGAAACTCTGGCTAAGCGATATCCCGAAGCTATTTTTGTGATTGGCCATTCACAGCCTGCCCTGGATAATCTGGTGCAGCTAATTGAAACCGATGTCATTCGCCCTTCTTTGGTGATTGCTACTCCGGCTGGCTTTTTGGAGGCCGAGGTAACCAAGTCTCGGCTTAAAGATAGCTTGATGCCCAGCATCTGTATCGGTGGGCGCAAAGGTAGTACGGTTGTGGCTGTGGCCATTGTTAATGGGCTGATTGATCTGGCTTGGAAGGCGTATGGCGAGAAGCTTCGGGGTGGGGCGGGTTGAAGAGATATCGGAAAAACCCCGGTATTTTGGATGGTGGGCCGTGCCCACCCTACGGGATTAACACTTCCATGCGTTCGGCGATGACGGCATAAAACGGGTCACTGCTAGCCATGCCCATCATTTGCAAGATGGGGTTCATCGGGGGACCCTGATTGGCGATGACTTCGGGTTGGCTAAATCCTTTGACTGATTCGAAATAGCGTTTGACCAGGGCGATATGGCTGGCGTCACTGCTGTCCCGCCAGGCTGCGATCGCTTTCTGGTAAAACATTCGGTTAGAAAAGCTGACAATGGCTATACCTCCAGGCTTGAGGACACGATAAATTTCAGCAAAAACGGCTTCAGGCTGCTGCAAATATTGCACAGAGACCGTATTGAGCACGGCGTCAAAGGTGCGGTCTTCGAAGGGCAGTGTCTGATTTTCGTTCAGGTTTTGAACAAAGTAATGATCAAGCTGGGGATTTTTAGCCAGTTCCTCGTCATTCATGCCGTGGCCGTCTACCCGTTCGAACTCCATGTCAGAGGGGAGGTGAGAGACCCAGCTACTCATCAGGTCCAAAAGGCGACTATTGGGTTGCAGACGTTCCTGGTATAACTCAGTCAGCTGTTCAATAAACCGTTCGTCTACATGGGTAACAAAACGGGGCGCTGAATAGAATAAAGAATCGTCAGATGCGTCCAGTTTTTGACGCTGACTAGCGGCGAGCATAGAGTTCAAAAGGCAAAATTGAGCTTACATCTAGGATTTTAAAGCGGTTGCCGCTTTCATGCAGACAGGGAAGGAATTCGGAGGTCGGAAGTCGGAATTCAGAAAAAGGAGAAAATTCTAAATTCCGCATTCTCAATTCCGACTTCCGATAAGCCGTGGGAACTGTAAGGCGGGTGGCCGGTCTAGGTAGTGTGGCCATTCCCTATGTTTAGACCGTCACTGAGTATCTTCGACTAGTATGGTCAGTCTGAGCATAAAGCACCCAACCCGCCAAATTTATGGATTCCTTGCCGCTCCTGCTATTGATTTTTGTCATTGGTCTCGCCACTCTGGTTAAGGCTTCAGACTTTTTTACCGATGCTGCTGAAAAACTAGGTTTGGCCATTGGGTTGCCCCCGTTTATCGTAGGCGTCACCATTGTGTCCATGGGCACATCGTTGCCTGAGCTGCTGTCCTCTCTATTTGGCATCTTTCAAGGGGCGTCTGAGGTGGTGGCCAGCAATGTGATTGGCTCCAATATTGCCAATATTTGTTTGGTGGTGGGTGTGGCGGCCATCATGAGTCGAAAGCTTCTACGGGTAATGTATAACCTGATCAGTGTTGACTTGCCATTATTTGTTGGGTCAGCTTTTTTGTTTGCGCTGATGGGGACTTCAGATCAGGAGTTTACTCGGGGTGAGTCGCTGATTCTCTTTATTGGCTACATTGTTTATCTGTTTTACATCCTCAAGAGTAGTGAAGAAGCCAGCCAGCAGTCTGATGGTTCAGAGAAAGCGGCTGAATCTGAGGGAGCGAGTAAAATCCTGAGATATTTTTTGATTCTTGCGCTTAGTGGGATTTTTATCTTTTTAGGGGCCAAGTACACCATTGATTCTCTCATTCAAATTTCGGATCGTTTAAATATAGGAAAAGACATTATCGCCATTAGCGCGGTTGCCATTGGCACATCGTTGCCAGAACTGATGGTGACGATCAATGCAGCCCTTAAAGATAAGGCAGAGCTGGCAGTTGGTAATGTTGTTGGGTCTAATATTTTTAATGTTTTTGTGGTGATGGGAATTCCAGGAATGATTTCCCCATTGCCCGTGTCAGATGCGCTACTCACCCACAGTGTGCCAACGCTGATAGCCGCATCGTTGCTGATGTTCTTTATCGTGCAAGATAATAAGATAACAACTTGGGAAGGATGGTTGTTTATTATGCTTTATGTTTGGTTTATGGGAACAGTTTTTGGCTTATTGTGATCACCCTCGTCCAATTACGATAGAGTAACCCTGACTCATTGCGATTTGCCATGGCGATTGTGCAAAACCGACTAAAATCACGGGCCATATCAGAAAAATCTACTGGAGCATATTGGTCCTGGGGGCTGGCAGCGATCGCACTTCTGCTCAGTCTGGATATCTCCACCTATTTCATCGCAGAAGGTCTGTGGTTTCAGTC
>JBCCJR010000178.1:0-10082 GCA_039045805.1 Cyanobacteria bacterium P01_C01_bin.118 | reverse complement strand
GCATTTCTCTGGTCAGCTGAAGTCCTGGCATCCCAGGGACGACGACCGGATGATATCTCCCTGGAAGAAATCACCTGGCTAAATCAACTGCGACAGGGGCTGGGCAAAACCCGCCGAGGTCTGGTAAATCAGCTGAAATCGGTCGTGGGTCAGGGTCCCCTCAATGAGGATGCCATCTATGAGATTGAGGCATTGCTGCTCCAGGCAGATGTTGGTGTAGAAGCCACCGACAAAATTATCGACGCATTACAAGCCAGAATGCGGGAGGAGACTTTACCACCAGAGGCCGCCATTCGCTATCTAAAGACGCTGCTGCGGCAAATGCTAGACAGCTCGCTGGAAGGAGACCACAACCTGCTATTCGTTCCTGAAAGTGAACAGCTCAATATTTGGCTGATGGTGGGTGTAAATGGAGCCGGAAAAACCACCACCATCGGCAAACTCACCCACATTGCCCAAAAGTCTGGCTATAACTGTCTGATCGCAGCGGCCGATACCTTCCGAGCGGCAGCGGTGGAGCAGGTGAAGGTATGGGGAGCCCGCAGCGGTGTCGAGGTGATTTCTAACCCAGGCCAAAATACGGACCCTGCTTCGGTGGTATTTGACGCTATTTCAGCGGCCCAGTCGCGCAATACAGAGCTATTGCTGGTGGACACCGCCGGACGTCTGCAAAACAAGAAAAACCTGATGGACGAGCTCACCAAGGTACGACGCATTATCGACAAAAAGGCACCGAATGCCAATGTGGAGGCCCTACTGGTGCTGGATTCTACCCTGGGGCAAAATGGTGTACGTCAGGCCCAAGTGTTTGCCCAGGCCGCAAATCTTAGTGGCGTGGTGCTGACCAAGTTGGATGGTACCGCTAAGGGTGGGGTGGCCCTGGCGGTGGTGCAGCAGCTGGGATTACCCATTCGGTTTATTGGCGCAGGAGAAGGAATTGAGGATTTAAGACCGTTCTCCAGCTACGAATTTGTCGAAGCTTTATTAGATGGATAGGTTGGGTTGATTCCCATTAGAATTTTGGAGAACTATCGGGTTTATAGCGTTCAACCCAACTTACAAATATGCCGGTTTATTTTTTTTGGGGTGCCGATGAGTTTCGGATGAAAAAGGCGGTGCGGGCACTGTGCGATCGCAACCTAAATCCCGACTGGGCCAGCTTTAACTACGAAAAAATCCCTCCCGAGCAATCAGACAGCATCATCCAGGGTCTCAACCAGGCCATGACCCCACCCTTTGGTATGGGTAAACGCGTGGTGTGGTTAGCAGACACCCCCATCTGTCAGCGATGTGCCACCGAGCTGCTATCAGAACTAGAACGCACCCTGCCTAACATTCCCGACAGCTCAGTTCTGCTTTTCACCAGCAGCAACAAACCCGACGGACGGCTCAAGTCGACAAAAGTCCTCAAAAAGCACGCCGACTTTCGAGAATTTGACACCATCCCCCCTTGGAAAGTCGAACAAATTGAGCATCAGGTCTACCAGGTCGCCAAGGATGTCGGCATCCAACTAACGCCCAAGTCCGCCGCCCTGCTGGGAGAAGTGATTGGAGCTGATACCCGTCGTCTCTACAACGAACTCGAAAAACTCAAAACCTACTGGACCAAACCCGAGGCCCTCCCCCCCGAAGCCATTACCGACCTAGTCTCTACCAGTACCCAAAGCAGTTTGCAGCTGGCAGCAGCCCTGCGGGAGGGCAATACCGACCGTGCCCTTACCCTGATTACTGAGCTATTAGCCCGCAATGAGCCCGCCCTACGCATAGTCGCCACCCTGGTGGGGCAGTTTCGCACCTGGCTATGGGTCAAACTTATGACCGACGCCGGCGAACGGGACAATCGCACCATTGCTCAAGCCGCCGATGTCGGCAATCCTAAGCGTATTTACTTTTTGCAAAAAGAGATACGTAACGTTTCATCTCCACAACTACAAAACGGGCTGAAGCTGTTGCTATCACTTGAATATTCTTTAAAACAGGGGGGCCCTGAAGTCGTGACATTACACACAAAAGTCATTGAACTAGCGCATTGCTTTAGGCCTGTCTAGGGCATCAACATGCAATATCCCTGTTTTGCCATTAATATTGGTCAGTTCTCGTGAGGTATTGCCATGATGCTCCACCGTCACTCTCGTAATGCCCCTCCCACACCCTCCTGGACCAGGGGCTCCAGACGCTGGGTTATGGGTGCCAGTATTGGGCTGATTATCAGCGCCTGGCTACCCATATCCACCCTTTGGCAGCCTGGCTACGCCCAAACCTTTACCTCAGAAGAAATTTCTAACTATGCTGCCGCTATTCTGGCGATGGAGGACGTCCGTAGAACAGCCTTTGTAGATATTAGTCAACTGATGGACATCGCCAAAGAAGATATTACTCGCTATGATCTACGCTGTCTCAGCACCGATGGATTAAAAACACTTCCCCGTACGGTAAGATCACAGATCCGACGCGTGCTGATTAATTATTGCAACAATGCCCAGGAAATTGTCTTAGACACTGGGCTAACCGTACAGGTGTTTAACAGCATCACGCTAAACCATCAAAAAGATGAGGAACTGGCAAACCAGATAAAATCAGAAATAGTGAGGCTGAGATAAGGGAGTAGACAGTATTTCCTATCCCCCACTGTCGCTCTTTCTCAATCGCTCTACCATTTACCAATCCCTCCCATGCAATTTATTGATCAAGCAGAAGTTGATGTCCAAGGGGGCAATGGTGGCGATGGTCTAGTCGCTTTTCGTCGCGAGAAATATGTGCCCACGGGTGGACCGTCTGGGGGCAAAGGGGGCAACGGCGGCTCAGTCATTCTCAAGGCCGTATCCAATTTACAAACACTGCTGGACTTTCGCTACGCTCATCGTTTTCAAGCACAGCATGGTGAGCGGGGTGGCCCCAAAAATATGACCGGGGCTACGGGTAAAGACTTAATTGTGGAAGTTCCCTGTGGCACTATCATCCACGACGTCGAGACCGATGAGCTCCTGGGGGATTTAGTCACTGATGGGCAAACCCTTTGTGTCGCATCAGGTGGCAAAGGGGGATTGGGCAACGCCTACTTTTTGAGTAATCGTAATCGAGCACCTGAAACCTGCCTTCCAGGACTCCCCGGAGAAGAACGCCGGATTCGACTCGAACTGAAGCTACTGGCAGAGGTGGGCATTATTGGCCTACCGAATGCAGGAAAATCAACCCTGATTTCTGCCTTGTCGGCGGCTAAGCCAAAAGTGGCCGACTACCCCTTTACAACGCTGGTGCCAAATCTGGGCGTAGTGCGTAAGCCGACAGGTGACGGTACTGTGTTTGCGGACATTCCAGGTCTAATTGAGGGAGCCCATGCGGGGGCTGGCTTAGGCCATGACTTTTTACGTCACATCGAACGCACCAGGGTACTCCTACACGTTATCGATATCACCACCCTGGACCCGATTGAACACTATCACACGATTCAGCAAGAGCTGGTGGCCTATGGTCATGGCCTCGCCGAGCGGCCTCAGCTACTGGCGCTAAATAAGGTTGATGCGGTGCCGGAGGATGAGTTGGAGGTGGTGACTGAGGAACTGATGGCAAGAAGTGGATGCGATCGCATCTTTGGTATTTCCGCCGTCAGCCGCCGGGGTCTGGACGAACTGCTCCAAGTAATCTGGGATCTACTCGAAGAGACTGCCCCTAAAGAAGATACTCTCGTTGAACCAGACCCTTTCCCCAACCTAGTCCCCCCAGAAATGGCTCCCACCCAGTGGACCTAGAGGAGCATGCATGACGCTCAGCCAGTCAATTCTGTTATCAACAATCGGTATCGTATTTTAGTCGTCCTGGGACAGGGGGGCAGCAGCATTACCTATGCAGCAGCAGATCAGCTCAATGGGCATCATGTGGCGCTCAAAGAATTATCTCTCAGGGGTTTGAGCGATTGGAAGAAGTTGGAGTTATTTGAACGAGAAGCCCAGGTTTTAGCCAGGCTCCATCATCCAGCGATTCCCAAGTACGTTGACTATTTTCAAATCGATACTGATCGTAACCGTTACTTCTACATTGTCCAAGAACTCGCCAAGGGAGAATCTTTGGCTGACTTAGTTGCGGCAGGCATACGATTTTCAGAAACAGAAACTCAGCGCATCGCCATCGAAATTTTGCAAGTGCTGGAATATCTGCACAGCCTTAATCCACCCATTATCCATCGAGACATCAAACCCCAGAATATTATTCGTGGTGATGATGGCCGCATCTTTTTAGTGGATTTTGGTGCCGTGCAAAACATTTATCGCAACACTGTTGCCTTTGGCAGCACTATTGTCGGCACCTTTGGCTATATGGCTCCCGAACAGTTTAACGGCAAGGCCTATCCCACCACAGACCTTTATGGCCTAGGGACAACGTTACTTAATTTACTCAGCCATCAAAACCCAGCTGATTTACCCCAAAGAAGACTCCGGTTAGACTTTCGCCAGGCAGTCAACGTTACAGAAGAGTTTGCCCTCTGGTTGGAGGGACTAATTGAGCCTTTGATAGAAGAACGGTTTGAGTCTGCCAGCCATGCATTAGTAGCCTTAAACCAGCCCCAAAGAACGGTCGCCATCACCCAACAACCCACCGGTAGCCAGATTCAGCTACACTATAGCCGCCGTCATCTATCCCTCAAAATACCCCCTACGGGTCTGAGTAAAGCCGCAGCCAGAGGGCACGTCACCTTAGCTGTTGTTTGGAACAGTATTGCCTGGTTTGTAGGGTTAACTGTCTTACCCTTCTTCCCTCTGGCTGCGGGTGTTGTCTTTTTTGTCCCCTTTTGGGCTGTGGGTTTCGGCATCGCCTGGAATACTATTTGGACAATTTTTGAACAAATTAGGTTAGATATTGAACAGGAGCAATTCATCTTCAAGCGACGACTTTTCCTGTGGGAAATAAGGCAGAAAGGCAGTCTTGACGATCTCGAAAGAGTGGTTTTAGAAACTATATTTCTCAGAAACGATCATCCAGTAAAAACTATTGCTCTCAGAGAAGGGGTGTATAGCCATCAATTTGGTATATCGTTGTCTCTATCGGAAAAAGAATGGCTGCAAGAGAAACTGGACAGCTTTATTCAATCTTTGAAACAAAATTAATAGGATACCAAATCCGAGCTGATTAAGTCCGGTTCACAACAAGTAATCCTGTAGGGGAATCCCCTTGTGGGTGCCTTAACGTAGTTTCCATAGGTATCCTTGCAGGTCTAATACCTGTTGTAGATGCTCAAGAGTGATAACGTTATCATCGGCCAATTTTTTTGTTGTCTGACTAATATCAAGAATCTGATGCTGAGCAAGTGATAGCCCTTCGGCAAGGGCTGTCCACCGTACTTGCCCCATACCTTTAACCCCCTTAGGAAAGGATTGTTGCCATAGCTGTAAACGCAACTCAGCATCAGGCATGGGAATATAGACTGCCGTTAGCTGCTGCCGCCAATAATGACGCACTAGATGACGATGGCTAACTGAGAAAACAACATGGCCAGACGTATTGGTCAGCCAATGCTGGAGTGTAGCGCGATCAACGTCTGAGCGACGACCTAGCCAATGGTGGGCTGCTTTTATCAGCACCATGGGGTATTTAGCTTGGTCGAGTTCTGCTAGACAGGCTGGGCAATCCTGGGGGGACAGCTGGGCTAGATCGAGGATGTGTAGGGGCTGCTTGAGATAGGTGGACAGCGCGATCGCAACCCGTTCCTTACCCACTCCTTTTTCTCCAACTAATAGCAGTCTAGAACGCCCCTGCAGCGTAACTGTCTCTAACTGTTGTTTAGTCGCCTCTGCCACCACTAAATCAGTCCACAGCACTCGCTCTCGGCAGCGAGGCACCAGCCGATCCGCCACAACAAACTGCATAGGCCACATCGGATCTGGCTGCTCTGCTAGCAAATAGTCAACCCACTCAGGGGCTAACTGTAGCTGAGCGCCCATCAATGTGGTCGCACCGTCTACAGGCCGTAAGACCTGACGCTTTAGCAAAACATGATTTCTAGACAACCTGGTGCGAGCTCGACGGCGCTCAGCATCATTCCGACATAGCACCCGCAACGCCAGCTCTAATGTTGGCAGCGACCCTATAGTGCAGTTTTTCCCAGTTTGTAAATAGTGATATAGCTTGCCGTAGCGCAGTTGCACCTCTGGAGCCAGGGCCATCAGCACCAATTTTTTCTCAAATAGGCTGAGTCCCAGCACCGCCTGCATCGTTGGCAATCCCAGTGAAATTTTACGGGCCCGGCTTAATAAAACTCGTTTATCTAATGTCTTTTGATACCCCAGTGCTGGCTTATCGCTGACCTTCTGAGGAGCAGCATCGTCATAGGCTCGGTTTTTAATCGCCACCAGGCCCTGCCACCAGTCGCTAGTCGCCTTATCAGACGATGTTTTTGCCACCTGCGTGATCGACTTTAGATTTTTACGCTGTTGGGATACTGCCACCAGCAACAATCGTTCTAGCCAGCTAAGTTCTGTGTCCAGATACGCCCAGTTATTTGCAAATGGAATCCCAGAACCCATTAATTATTTCAAGCGACGCAGAAACTCTAACGGTAGCCCATCAGCATCAGCAATAAAAGCCACCTCATACACATTAGCCCCAATCATTTGCTGCTGGGGTTCTAATAGTACGGTTAGCTCAGTGTTTTGCGAAACCGCATTCTGCCGGAGTTGATCGAGCCAGGCAGGTAAACTTTTCGATCGCTGCGTGAGATCAAAGGACAAATGATAGTAACCGGTGTAATGCTCATCACTAAAAGCGTCCGCTGCTGGCCTGGGTTCCGGCACCTGCATTAGTTCAATGCGTCCGCCCAAGCCTTCCATCCAGCAGGCTAGAGTGATGCCCGCCGTAAAGCGTTCGATCACCTCAAAGCCCAGCAGCTCATAAAAAGCCATGGCCCGATGAATATCTGCCGTTCGAATCGACGCATGGTGCATAGGGTTGCGATCGCGTAGATTTACTCAAAAAACTTCAAATACCGATAGTTATTCGGCACACCGGGTTCTTTTTCCAAATCAAAATTAATCACCTTCCACTGAGGTACTTCCTCTGAAGAAGGACTAAAGGCCACAGGTAAGCCGTACAGTCTAGGTGTACCCGTATCCACCTGACCACGCCAGGGCGCACTGTACTCAAGATACGACTTCACTAGAGGACGATAGCGCTCGGCAATAATCACTCGAGTAGCCCGGTAACCTTCGGTATATAGCCGATCAAGGGCCTCATGAATCTCAAACCGAATGCCATCCGGGTGGGTGTGCTGACGATACCATTCACCTTCCCACTGCCGCCAGTGACGTCCCGACTGCACATGTACCAAATCATGGGTTTCTAGGCTCACCTCAAATGCCCCATGTCGGGTACAAAGATAGCTATCGGTAAGGGTTAGCGCCGGAATTGTCTGCCGACAATGGGGGCACTTAATCTCTGGCCCATAAAACGGATACTGAGAAGCAGAATTTATCATGCGGGTTTATTAAAACGTTGACGCCTGCACCGGCCTGTCTCAACTACCCAGACGTTGAGGCCATGACAAACCATCGCTGCGGGAGCATAATACAACACCGCGCAAGCGAGACCAATTAGGCTTGCGTTCGCCTTATTATAGCGAGAGGTAAAATGAGGGAGCTTTTATCCCTATATCCATTATCCCAGAGAGTCCCATTCCTCAAGATATCAACTCTGTAATCTTGCTAAAACGTCAAGAAATTAACCGTGTCAAACCTTACCCCTATTTTGACCGTACCCGGCGACTTCTGGCCCGCACCGGATCTGACAAAAGCCGCCTTTATTGCCCCCAATGCCACCGTCATCGGCAATGTAGAAATCGATGACGGTGCCAGTATTTGGTACGGTGCCGTCGCCCGTGGTGATGTAGAGATAATCCGCATCGGAGCCCATAGCAATGTCCAAGACGGAGCCATCCTCCACGGTGACCCCAATCTACCCACCATCCTCGAAGACTACGTCACCATCGGACATCGCGCCGTTGTCCACAGCGCCCACATTGAAAAGGGCTGCCTGATAGGCATCGGTGCCATCATCCTCAACAGCGTCCGCGTTGGCGCAGGCAGCATGGTAGGAGCCGGTGCCGTCGTCAATAAAAACGTCCCCCCTGGCTCCCTCGTAGTCGGCGTCCCCGGCAAAATCTTCCGGCCCTTATCTGAGAAAGAAATCGACGATCTGATCAACCACGCCAAAAAGTACGAGCAACTCGCCCTCACCCACGCAGGCAAAGGCACCAGCCTAGGCTTCGAGTAGTCAGCTTCTCCCCTACCTCCCCCTCCTCCCCTGCTTCCCTTGCCTCTAGCTCCCCCCTCCCCCATGACCCAAAAGTTCTTCCAAACCGACGAAACCCTTCAGAAAAGACTCACCCAGGTCCTCGATCTCACCTGGGCTCGCTTCCCCACCCTGGCCCAAAACCAAATTTCAGTGACCTGGCTGGCCTATGAACCACCCTATATTGTCAATACCGGTGGAGCCCTGAGTACCGATGATTTCTGGAAACAACAGCCGAAGGGAGCCAGCTATCGAGGTGTAGAGCTGATCTACCCAGCCAGCGTAGTAAAGCTGTTTTATCTAGTGGCCATCTATGAATGGATCGAGCGCGGCATGACCCAGTCCAGCCCAGAACTAGAGCGGGCCATCCGGGACATGATTGTAGACTCCAGTAATGACGCCACCAGCTATGTGGTGGATGTGCTCACAGGCACCACCAGCGGCCCCGAGCTGCCCCCCGGTCCGTTTGAAACCTGGAAACAGCAGCGAAATATCGTCAACCGCTATTTGCAAAGTTTGCAGTGGCCGGAGCTAGCCACCGTCAATGCCAACCAAAAAACCTGGTGCGATGGTCCCTACGGTCGAGAGCGAGCTTATCTCGGCGAAGGCTATGAAAATCGCAATATGCTAACCACTGAGGCATCGGCTCGATTGCTCCATAGCATTGTTGGTGGTGTAGCAGTAAATGCAGCCCGGTCTCAAACTATGATGCGATTTATGACTAGAGACCTGGATCCGAAAGTGTTAGCGGCAGATCCTGAAAATCAGGTAACGGGCTTTTTGGGAGCCGGTATACCCATGGAGACCCAGGCATGGTCAAAGGCTGGGCTGACCAGCAAGGTGCGCCATGATGCGGCCTATATCGAAGCGGATGGAGCTCATCCTTATTTGCTGGTGGTGTTCACTGAGGGTGCTGAACACAGCAATAACGAGGATATTCTGCCATTTGTCTCAGCGCAGATTTTAGCAGCGATGCATGAGATGGGGTTTAGGGGATGAGCTATCGACTACGTACTAGCGTTTTCCAACGGGAATCCTAGATGCAAATCTGAGAATGCATCAATGATTTCTTCAGCATCATGGCAGCAGGTAGAGGCTCGCTTTAAACAAATTTGGGGTTATGACAGTTTTCGTCCACCCCAGGACGATGTAATTCGCACATTGTTATCCAAGCGGGATGCTCTAATTGTGATGCCAACCGGTGGGGGAAAATCCATCTGTTTCCAGCTACCGGCTCTATTGCACAAAGGTCTCACGCTAGTGATCTCTCCGTTAGTAGCATTAATGGAAGATCAGGTACAAGAGCTAAAGCAACGACAGCTGGCGGCAGAAAGAATCCACAGTGCGCTTGCTTCCTATGAGAAGAAGAAGATTCTGCAACAGATTCAGCATAACAAGTTGAGGCTGTTATATCTCTCACCGGAGACTCTTTTTAATAAACGAGTGTGGGAGATTTTATGTCAGCCCCAGGTGATTATTAACGGGCTAATTTTGGATGAGGCTCATTGTTTAGTGCAGTGGGGAGATACGTTTCGACCGACCTATCGAAGATTAGGTGCGGCAAGACCTGCGCTGCTCAAGTACAAACCTCCCGGCACACAGCTGCCGATTGCCGCATTTACAGCAACAGCGAACCCAGTGGCTCAAAAAACAATTTGTGAGGTATTAAGGTTACAGCGACCAAAGGAGGTGAAACTCAGTCCCTATAGGGCCAACTTGCATCTGACGGTAAAGGTGGTGTGGACACCCCGTGGGCGTAGACGGGCAATGCTGAAATTTATCAAGGCGCATTCTGGTCAGGCGGG
>JBCCJR010000177.1:0-10107 GCA_039045805.1 Cyanobacteria bacterium P01_C01_bin.118 | reverse complement strand
GCCGACAGTAAGAAAATACCCAGGATACGACCGTCTAAGTGACCGGTTTCAACATAGGCCAGTAAGCTTCCCACCAAAATAGGGATGACGGCAACGCTGTACATCGGTGGCTTAATGGCAGCCAGCCAGAGGGACCTGCGACCGGCTGGGCTGGTGAGTTCTCGATCAACCGTGGGGGTGGTCATTTAGACAATTTTTCTACAACGATAAATTCCACAGTTAGCATAGCCGCTGGCGACATTGGGATTCGTAGGGGGTAATAAATCGCAGGGAAATGGGGACGTTTGGTGGGCAAAGCCCACCAAACACATGTGATATCCAACGAGAAAGAAGTAATGGTTTAAACCTGCGCCACCGTCACCCCGGTTCCGCCATCCGCCTGTTCTGCGTTCTCAAAGCTCATCACCTGGGGATGACGTTTGAGAAATTCTCGAACGCCTCGTTTAAGCTTTCCAGTACCGTGACCGTGGATGATCCATATGGGACCGCCGGATTTGGCAATAAAGTTTTCCAGGTCGGCTTCGGCTTCGGCCACCCGCATACCCCGTAAGTCGATGGTGTTTTTTGAGGTGCGGACAGCAGGGGCGGCAGGTTCTTTCTTGGCAACCTTAACCTTGGTACGTCTTTGTTTTTCGGGTGGTTTTTTGGCAACAGTTTTTGCTACTTTTTGACCCGTTAAGGATTCAATCTCGCTGAGGTCTACAACAGTTTTCATCAGACCAAAGCGGACGGCGACTTTGCCATCGGTATCGGGTTCCCCTACCACTTCAGCGGTTTGTCCCCCCAGGCCGATCAGACGGACTTTTTCCCCTAGTTGGGGCTTGTAGTTAGTGACGGCTTTTTTGGCAGGGTGGTCGCCCTTTGGTACCTGCTGTTGCTGGGCAATTTCTTCTACCATTTCGGTGGCCTTTTGGGCCGCTCGGGCGGTGGGAGTGCCCTTTTGCAGCTGCCGAATAACGGTGGCGATATCGGTTTTTGCTTCAGCGACGGCCGCCTGGACAGCTTTTTCTTGTTCTAGCTTTTGGTTACGTTCCCATTCTTTAATGGCGGCTGCTTTTCGCTCGATATCGGCTTTTAACGCTTCGGCCTGGGCCACAATCCCGGCAGCCTGCTCGGCCTGGTCTTCTTGACGTTTGCGCTGAGCCTCTAGACCAGCAATCACCTGGTTAACATCATCTTGTTTGGTGACACCGACATAGGTTTGGGCAGTGTCCACCACGCTTGGGTTTAACCCCAGCCGTCGGGCGATGGAAAGGGCATTGGACCGACCTGGAATGCCCCATAGTAGTCGGTAGGTGGGGGATAAACTGACGTCGTCAAATTCTACTGAGGCGTTTTCAAAGCGGTCGTCCTGATATTTAAGGGCTTTGAGTTCGCCAAAGTGGGTGGTGGCGATGGTGAGTCGGGTGTGATCGGCGAGATGTTGGAGGAGTGCGATCGCAAGTGCGCTCCCCTCCGTCGGATCGGTCCCGGCCCCCACCTCGTCCAAGAGCACCAAGGAGTTTTGGTTGGGGGAGGGGGGAAGAGAAGAGGGGGAGAGGGGGGGAGGGGGAGAGGGGGCCCCCGCACCAATCGCATCCAAAATGCGCCCAATGCGACGAATATGCCCCGAAAATGTCGATAAACTCTGCTCGATAGACTGCTCATCGCCAATGTCCGCCAAAACCTGATCAAACCAGGGCAGTTCCACCGGTTCGCGAGCCGGAACAAACAGTCCCACCTTTGCCATCAAAGCCGCCAGACCCAGGGTTTTTAGCGTAACGGTTTTACCCCCAGTATTAGGCCCCGTAATCGCCACCACCCGAATATCGGGACGCATGGTGATATCAATGGGGACCACTGTTGGCCCGTCTTCATGGCGCTGTTGCCACACCAGGATGGGATGACGCAGCTGTCGCAGGACAGTACGTTCAGTGGGATTACTAAACCGGGGAGGGTTGGCCTCTAACCATAGAGAATAGCGAGCGCGGGCAGTGGCCAAATCCAGGGTGGTGACTATGGCCATGAGCAGCTCCAGGTCTTCGCCCACCTCGGACACCTGTCCACTAAGCTTTTGGCGCACCAGCTCTTCTTCGCGAGTCTCCTGGCGCTCTAGCTGCCGCAGTCGATTACCAAATTCAACCACTCCCTGGGGTTCGATATACAGAGTGGCTCCACTAGTGGAGACATCGTGGACAATGCCAGGTATGGAGTCTTTTTGAGGGGCTTTGACCGGAATCACAAACCGTCCTGCACGCTGGGTAATCAAGGCTTCCTGCAGGGCCCCGGTTTGACGCTGCATGATCCGTTGCAGTTTGGAATGGAGCTGGTCGTGGGTGCTTTTAAGACTGTTACGGATACCGGCCAGTTTGGGATTGGCCCGGTCGGTGACCTTGCCCCGGTCGTCAATGCAGTGGTGGATCTCCTTTTCTAACTCTGGATAGGTGCGCAGCTGGCCCACTAATCCTTGCAGCACAGGAAAATCCTCTTCCTCCTGGGCATCAATGGCTCGTCGCAGCTGACGAGCACCAGCCAGGGTGGTGGCAATGTCCAATAGTTCTTCGCCAGTCAAGATGCTTTGCAGTCTGGCCCGCTCCACGGCGTCACCAATGTCTTGAACACCGCGAAAATTTAGAGGGGCGGTATCTTCCAGATGATAGGCTTCCCGAGTTTGGGCTAAAAGCCGTTCGCTTTCACTCTGCTGTTCTGGAATGCGGCCATGGCGAGCGGCCATGGCACCCAACTTGGTGGCGGTAAAGGTGGACCACTGCTGACACAGACGTTGCCATTCTAATAAGTCTAGGGTTTCGGACTGGATCAAGATCGGCGGAGAAAAGTGAAGCTTTATATGATGTTAGTTGTGAACTTTGAGTTGTGAACTATTTGGAAATTCAACTCAGAACTCAGAACTTAAAATTTAATCAGGTCTTTACTAACTATATAGCGTCTATCTTAGGAAGGTGCTGCCTTCTCAAGGAGAAGATGCTTCCTTCTGATTTACTGATTCATCGGCCTCGGGGTAACTCTATTGATGCAAAACGGCTGCCTGTGGAGGACCCTTGGGTTGCGATCGCAACCAATCTCATCACCCTATTCCAATCCACGGTGGGCGACACCCAGGGGAGTCTCAACCAAAAACTCCAGGAGCTAGAAGGTGAAGACACCGACTATCGGATCAAGCGTGGCTTAGCCCACATACTCCGCAGCAACTTTAGCACCTTTGATATTGTCAGCCCCCTAGAACCCCAGGAGCTGCGCCAACGTGTGTTTGCCCAGGCTGCCGCCAGTGCGCCCTCACCAGCGGCAGCTCGGCAGCATCTGGACACCCTGGCCCGTCAGCTGACCCAGGAACTGGACCGAGATGTCGAACCCATCCATATCCAGCAGGGGCTGTATGCCGATCTGAAAGAAAACCGTATCCTCACCCAGTTTGATGCCCCTACCCCTGAGGCCCTGATCCATCGTTATAACCTGTCCCAGGTCCAGGGCATTTTTTACCGAGCCAGCCACGTAATTCTCAACCTGCATCGCAATGACCCTGGCGAGTACAAGCTGATGTTTCGCTATTTGAAACTATTTCGGCTGATGGCCTATATCGAAGGGGAAGCAGATCAAGGCTTTACCATCACCATCGATGGTCCCGCCAGCCTCTTTAAAGCGAGCACCCGCTACGGTTTGGATATTGCCAAACTCGTACCGGCCATTTTGCACGTCACCCGCTGGCACCTCAGCGCCACCCTCCAGTGGAAAGATAGCTACACCAAAGCCTTGTCTGAGAAAAGCTACAGCCTGGATTCAGAGTGCGAGTTAGTCAGCCACTATCCCCCTGGCAAACCCTACGACAGTATGGTGGAATCCGCCTTTGCAGAACGCTGGGAAGCATTATTACAAAAAGGTAAAACTCAGTGGCAGCTAGAGCGAGAAGTGGATCTCATTCCCATCCCTGGCAGTGTTATGATTCCTGACTTCCGTTTAGTTCATCCCGATGGTCAAGTGTATTTACTGGAAATAGTGGGATATTGGCGACCAGACTATCTACGTAAAAAATTTGCCCAAGTACAAAAGTCCGACTGTCACAATCTGATCTTAGCGATTTCAGAACGGCTGAACTTAGCAAAAGCAGGTGTCGATATCAAGAATGTACCGGCCAAAATTGTGTGGTTTAAGGATAAGCTACAGCCCAAACCTGTCCTTACTCTGTTAGAGGCCATCAAAGAGGATACTTGACTAACACCTGATTTTTATCTTTCTTCGTATACTTATACGATAGCGGCAGGTAATAAATCAGACCAATGACATAACATCGTCAACGGGTCCGATATCTACATAATACGTAGCTAAAATCATTGCTTGCGGTCTGCTGAGTTCGTATTATTAGCTGGTTGCTTTTAATCTAATCCCAATATCTGGGCTAACTAACACTTAAGGAACCCTATCTATTCCCTACATTATGACCACGGTTTTGATTGTGGATGACAGTTCAACTCTACGGGAGATGATTTCTGGTCTCCTGATCAAAGCAGGTATGACTGTGCTCGAAGCTGAAGATGGTGAAAAAGCCAAGGACATGATTACGTCGAAGCCCCCCGATCTAGTTGTGCTCGACATTGTCATGCCTAATATGAATGGCTACGAACTCTGCCGGTGGGTCAAGAATAACGGTGCCACTAAGGATGTGCCCGTTGTCATTTGTTCCTCCAAAAATGAAGAATTTGATCGGTACTGGGGCATGAAGCAGGGGGCCGATGCCTATATTGCTAAGCCATTTCGCCCTGCGGAGATGGTGGAGACTGTCAAACATCTGCTGCGGGGAAGATAGTTCTTAATCAGATCCCTTTAACCCTAGACCGCTTAGCTACCAAAGACGTATGATTATGCAGATTTCTGCCCATCCTACCGTCTTTTATCCAGCGCTCCCATGGCCATTCAGCTGCGGATTCATGTCCCCCCTCACCCGTTAATTAAGCATTGGCTCGGTGTATTACGGGACGCTAACACACCGTCCGCTGTGTTTCGTAGTGCCATGACGGAAATTGGCCGCTGGCTTACCTACGAGGCTGTCCGTAATGAGTGGCTGCCTGTCATTGATACTGAGGTGCAAACCCCCTTAGCACCCTGTCCGGCTACATTTATTGACCCTGAAAAGCCCGTGATGGTAATTCCCATTTTGCGGGCAGGATTGGCTTTGATGGAGGGGGTACAGGCCGCGCTACCTACAGCGTCGGTTTATCACCTGGGGTTTGCCCGTAACGAGGAAACCCTTGAAGCTATCTGTTATCTCAATAAGCTGCCTGAGCAGATTGATCCCGAAACCCGTGTATTGATTAGTGAACCTATGATGGCCACTGGGGGGACAATGATGGCCACTATGGCAGAATTGGTGAAACGTGGTGTGAATCCCTCTCTGGTTAGGATTGTGTCGGTTGTGACAGCTCCTCCAGCATTACAGAAGCTGGCTGAAACTTACCCGCAGCTCATTGTCTATGCGGGCATCATTGACGAGGGACTGGACGAAAACGGCTTTATCGTTCCTGGTCTAGGCGATGCTGGCGATCGCACATTTGGCACTAACTAACATTTAAGCTCAACTACTTCACACATATCACCTCAAACCATGAGTCAGTCAAGTAACTTCACCAATGGATTTTTCCTAGGAGCCCTACTGGGGGGGCTGGTGGGCGGTGTTGCGGGCGTGTTGGCCGCTAATCGTATTAGTCGCTCAAAAGATGACGAGGACGTTAGCTTTAGCCAGCTGTCGGAAGACATCAGACAGAATTTGGCCGATATGACTAATGATGAGCGAATGGAGGTTGCGCGTCGCGGTTTAGAAGATAAAATTTCAGAGTTGAATGCAGCCATTGAGGAGGTGCGTCAGCAACTGGGCAGTACCAATGGACATATTACTGATTATGAAACGTCAACGATTGACTCTTAAGGGATAAAGAATTAGTAAAAAACATTGCCTGTAGACGGTTTTTGCCTTCATGCTAGTTCAGTCGCACCTTTCAACCCCCTATATTGTCCCATCAGTTACACTAGACATTAAGGATTTCAAGGCACACTCTAGTTCATCACAGTGAGATATCCCCTATGATTTCAATCGTTTTTCAGGCTCTGTCAAGTTTTATCAGTATCTATCTGGTGTTACTGATTGTTCGTGTTTTGCTGAGCTGGTTTCCCAATGTTGATTGGAGTAACCCTGCGTTTTCAGCCCTGAGTCAAATTACAGATCCTTATCTAAATCTTTTCCGCTCTATTATTCCGCCTTTAGGGGGAATTGATTTTTCTGCGATTTTGGCATTTATTCTTCTGCAGGTGATCCAGTCTGGGCTTACCAGTGTTGCTGCCATAACCAGTAGTAGCTATATGGCTTACTCTTCTTTCTAGGTTTGCCCCTGTTGTCTAATTTTTGTGTGGACGAGGTGCTAGCTAGAATTTAAATCCAATAAAAAGGGGGAGCTACAAATAGCTCCCCCTTTTTATTGGATTTCAGACTTGATTTGATGGAGGGAAACTGGCTTACTCTATGCGGCCCTGACGACGTACTTTGCCGACAAATCCAGAGGCTTTGAAATTTTTAAGCTTTAAAGGAGGTGGTTGGTTAGACGCAACGGATATCCGAATTTCAAAATTGCTTTGACCTGGGGGAACATAATCGACACCGCCCAGACGGCCTCGATTTTGCATGACGGGATTGTTGTTTTTGTCATAGATGCGGCCAAAGATATCGGCATTTAGAATATCTTTGCCTGAGCTATTGGTCAGGGTGCCCGTCACTAGATAGCAGGTAGCTTTACCTAAACTACCAGAATCAACAATGCCTTCTGCATATTCTGCCGGGCAGGTTTCGTAGGCCAGATTGGAGACATCCAACGGTGTCATGGCATGGGCTGGAGCGGCTATCAGCCCAAAACACATAATTAGAAATGCGACGAGGGTTGCGCGAAAAGCCATGGAAAAATCAGGGTAGGTTTGCGATCGCATTAGTATGCAACAAACTGCTTCAAGAGCATTTGCACAACTAACCTACCGTTATGGTAATGGTTCGACGGCGTCAAAAGAAATCGTCCCGCTTTGTGTTGGTATCCGCCCGCCCTAGATTGCTTGTTCGCGATTAGGAAGCACCCACACCAGAATGGGGGTCAGTAGTACCATGGCGCAGGAAAAACTAAGACAAATCCAAAGACCTTCAATTTGAGCTGGAGTCATGACGGTTCCTCTGAAGAAAAAGTGTGTCAATTTAGCAGTTATCCATGTCCGGCCCTGAGGTCTTGTAATTAACAAAACGACAGGATGAACCAGATATGCTTTTACAGCAAGCACTAAACGTTACAGTGGTTTCCCAGAGAATTCCCGAACAGTTGATATAACTGTTAGAAACTTTAAAGTGTACTGACACGCTCACTAGCAAAATCATGATTATACGGGGGTTCCAGCCGCAGAAGGCTAACCCTGAATTAACATCTAGCAATATGAACGTTGCGGCTTTGTTACTTAGCCTGGACAAACCGATCTGTTGCAATACAGCGAAGATGTTGAATATCTTCTCGTCGAGAAACCGATAGGGGGACTGTGGCTTTGATGTTTTTGATTAGGAGGGCCGTGTCTACGGGGCACTGCTCATAAATAGCTTGATAGAGGCTGGATACAATTATTTGCTGAATTTCGGCCCCACTGAATCCTTCGCTGGCCTGAACCAGCTGGGCCATGTCAAAGTTGGCGGGCAGCTGCTGATGGCGTTTTAGATGAATATTGAAAATGGTGGCTCGGTCCTCGGCATCGGGTAAATCCACAAAGAAAATCTCATCAAAACGTCCCTTCCTGAGTAGTTCAGGGGGGAGTTGAGAAATGTCATTGGCTGTAGCCACTACAAACACTTCTTGAGATTTTTCCTGGAGCCAGGTCAAAAACGAGCCAAACAGGCGACGGCTAAGGCCACCGTCAGCATCGCTGCTTTGGCTACCCCCCATCGTTTTTTCAATTTCGTCGATCCATAGCACTGCCGGAGCCATTTTTTCTGCTAAGGAGACAGCCTGACGGAAGTTCTTTTCTGAACCTCCTACATATTTGTCGTACAGACGTCCTGCATCAAGCTTGAGCAATGGCATCTGCCACTGGCGAGCAATAGTTTTTGCTGCCAGAGATTTGCCGCAGCCTTGGATACCCACAATTAAAATCCCTTTGGGCGGTGTGAGATTTAGGGCCTGGGCTTGAGGGCTAAACCCGGTGCGGGCTTTAGTTAACCAGTGCTTTAAACCGTCAAAACCTCCCAGTTCAGCGGTGTTTTTCTCCACTGGGATGTAGTCCAGCAAACCGGTTTCACGGATGATTTGCATTTTGCGCTCCAGTACCCGGCCAATGTCTTGGGCGTTAAGGTGGCCGTCTTCCAGGGCAGCGTAAGCAATCACCTTTTTGGTTTGATTGAGGGTCATGCCCTGGGTGGTGTGGACTAGGGTGCGCATTTCCTCGGGACTGAGCTTAACTTTGATGCGTCCCCGCAATGCTTGCACCGCTTCTACGATCGCTTTGTGCAGTTCATCTTGATCCGGTAGTGGCATATCAAAGTAAACCGCCTCGTGGGCAATTTCCCGCGATAATGAGACCCGCTCACCAGAAATAATCAGGGTGGACTGATTGTGGGAAAATTGTTGGGCCACTTCACGAAAGAGGCGGGTGACAACAACGTCATCAAAGTGGGTAGTAAAGTCCTTAAACCAGTAAATGCCCCGGTGGCTGATGGCCTGGATATGGCGTAGCGCATCAATGGGTTCAGCGGTATCGGTATCAACGGCGGCACGGCTAGCCCCCGGCGGCGCATATTCATTTTTCCAGCGGTTATAGCGATTCCCTTCTAATCGGACCAGACCCTGGGCAATACTCCAATCGTAGACCGGGATCTGTAGATCGAGGGTGGCCTTATTGATAAGCCTTTGGATGCGTTCTTCTTCTACAGTTTCGACCACAATGATGGGGTGAAACGACATGATTAAGGTTTGCAGATGACGAACGCTGGCGGCAAAGGGCATAGGTGACGATGGAGGAAGACCTGGGTTCAGGGTGCCCAGATAGGGCAATTCGGTGTTGCAGACCCTCAATGGGAATTTAGCGACAAGGAGGCTCGCTCCGCTTGCTGGAGGGAATTAGAGGAGTGCTCGCTAGGCTCGCAGGGAAGAGGGGGAGGAAGGGGAGG
Organism: Cyanobacteria bacterium P01_C01_bin.118; assembly: GCA_039045805.1. Taxonomy (GTDB): domain Bacteria; phylum Cyanobacteriota; class Cyanobacteriia; order Phormidesmidales; family Phormidesmidaceae; genus Leptothoe. Next base: position 938 of record JBCCJR010000177.1, on the reverse strand, counting down.
CGAGATACTGCTTTTTAGCAAAACTCGATACTGTCAGTTAACAATCTTCCCCCTCTTCCCTCTCTCCCCTCTCTTCCCTTACTCTTCGTCAGACTTCTGACCAAAAGCTAACTGTTATTGACGGGACTACTGCTTATTTCACTATCTTCACTAGCAACTGGTGCAATTCCAGATGTGGGTTCCGGGGAGACGGGGAGAGAGCCTGAAGCATCGACAGGGGCTGAATCCGCTGCCACCCCTGCTAAAGCAAGTTTCCAGGGGTGGCTATCAGATAGCGCCCACTGGTCGAGAATATCTTTGACTAAAAGCTCCTGTAGCCAGATTTTGGCAACAACGGCTAGCGGTAGGGCCAGCACTAGGCCGAGAAAGCCAAAGATAGTAGCAAAACAGATTTGGGCAATTAAGGTAAAGGCGGGGGGGAGAGAGATCTGCCGGGCCATCACCGTTGGTGTCAGCCAGTAGCTTTCAATCTGTTGAATGATGACGTACCACACAATCACTGGAACAACCTTCCAGGGTTCCGGTGAGATTAAGGCCACCATGGCTGGAAAAATAAGGCTTATTGTGGGTCCTACGTTGGGGATAAAGTTGAGTACTCCGGCAATCAGAGCATGGGCCAATACTAGTTTGATGCCCAGAAACCACAGTCCGAAAAAACTTAGGGAGAAGATAAAGACTGAGTTGAGCACAATGCCCCCCATCCAATTGCACAGGGCGACTTCACAGTCTTGTAAAATGCCGTCTGCCCGTCGTCGATAAAATGAAGGGATTAATCGCAACAGCGAATTGCGATAGATGCTTGGATTCCCTAAAAACATCAAGGACAAAATCAGCACCAGGAGAACCTGGAGTAAGACCCGGAGGGAGGAGTTAAAAAATGAAAAGAAATTATTAAAAACGTCGAGGACGGCTGAGTCGGGAGAGGTGGCCCAGTTAAG
>JBCCJR010000176.1:0-10129 GCA_039045805.1 Cyanobacteria bacterium P01_C01_bin.118 | reverse complement strand
TTAAAAAAACTATCCGCTCCTATCAGGGAAGTGCCGCAGCAACTTCAGGATAGAAGCGGTCTAGTGGGGTCTTAGGTTGAAACCAGACTGCCGGAAGGAACTCTAGCAGATTCAGTTTCAAAAAATTGAAGCTAATTCTAGAGAACAGCCCCGGCACACAGCCGGCTCACGTCAACCTGAAGACCCATGCGTATACAACTACTTTCACTCATGGGCATCACCTCCTTATCCCTAAACGGTTTTAATACCAGGAGCACTTAGTGCTAATTGGAATATAGCACAGGTTTTTGTTTTGATGCATAAATAGCAAACAATGAATAAAAAAGCCCCGATTCACTGAATCGGGGCTTTTTTATTCCGTATTCAACTCTTACAGAGCGTTACCGCGAGGTAATACCTCTTCGGGGAATACAAACTTCTCGTGGGGCTGGTCCTGAGAGGACATCCACGCACGAATACCTTCGTTCAACAAGATGTTCTTGGTGTAGAACGTTTCAAATTCAGGGTCTTCCGCGGCGCGGGTTTCCTGAGAGACAAAGTCGTAAGCACGCAGGTTCAGTGCTAGACCGACAATGCCCACAGCACTCATCCAGAGACCGGTGACCGGTACAAATAGCATGAAGAAGTGCAACCAGCGCTTGTTGGAGAACGCGATACCAAAAATCTGAGACCAGAAACGGTTCGCAGTCACCATGGAATAGGTTTCTTCCGCCTGAGTGGGTTCAAAGGCCCGGAAGGTATTCGCACCTTCACCGTCTTCAAACAGGGTGTTCTCCACAGTTGCACCATGAATGGCACACAGCAGAGCCCCACCCAGGACACCCGCTACACCCATCATGTGGAAAGGGTTGAGAGTCCAGTTGTGGAATCCCTGCAAGAAGAGCAAGAATCGGAAGATAGCGGCAACGCCAAAACTAGGCGCAAAGAACCAGCTGGACTGCCCCAATGGGTACATCAAGAACACCGATACGAATACGGCAATGGGAGCCGAGAACGCAATGGCGTTGTAAGGACGCAGCCCGACCAGACGAGCAACTTCGAACTGACGGAGCATAAAGCCAATCAGTCCAAACGCGCCGTGGAGGGCAACGAAGGTCCAGAGTCCGCCGATTTGGCACCAGCGAACGAAGTCACCCTGGGCTTCAGGACCCCAGAGTAGGAGAAGGGAGTGACCCATGCTGTCAGCAGGAGAGGAGACAGCAACGGTCAGGAAGTTAGCGCCTTCCAGATAGGAAGAGGCGAGTCCGTGGGTGTACCAGGACGTAACAAAGGTGGTACCAGTGAGCCAGCCACCGAGTGCCATAAAGGCACAGGGGAACAGTAGCAAACCGGACCAGCCGACGAAAACAAATCTATCGCGCTTGAGCCAGTCATCGACGACGTCAAAGACGCCCCGATCGGCTCCAGCACGGCCCATTGCAATGGTCATCTCAAATCCTCTAGTGTGATTTTTCGACTAATAAGGACAAGTAATCTTTTGATTCAGGCGCACGGGGGCAAACAAAAAATAAATATGTAATCCGCAGAGCGGAATAATGCCTTAGCTATCCGAGCACCCTTATGAACAAAGATTTACTTATCTTTACTATTTTTCTCATTATAGGGGTATCCCCAAGAAAGGCTAGTGCAATTTTGACAAGGAGTAATGTTCTCTTAAGGTTTGCCGGGGTGCTTGTGTTCGTCTAGATATATCTACCGCCCTACTGCAGGCGGCGCTGACTTTTAGTGGGTTTAAGCCAGTCGTGATTAAGGAAGGTGGGAAATCCCTACCGGATATTGACGGATTATTCTTGCCTTACGTTGGGAGCATTTTTGACATACTAGAGACCAGACTTTTCAGATAAACAATTCTCTACACATGTATATAGTTGAACTTTCGCTGAAGCATACCGCCTTACCTATGTCGATTCAGAAGAAGACCATAGAGGCTGCAGATGAAGCTTACGCTACGGTTTTGAATGCATTGAAAACAGGTCAACCGGTAGTTTTGGAGATGACGTGCGATAAGCAAGAGGGTAAAAAGCTGTCGGTTTTAGTAAGTGAGCTGGCTGCTGTGCAAGTTTATGAGAAGTCTGGTGGGGCCTCATCATCAGGTAAAGCTGCTGGATTTTTTGCCATGGCGAATGACTAGGGGCTAAAGCAGTTAAGCGTCTGAGATTGGTTGAAGAGTGAATAGGCCCATAGTAGTGACTCTTCACTCTTTACCGCTGAGCTGTTTGCTGAGCCTTGACGACCTGAGTTGCTGCAAAGACAAGTAGATATTTGAGACTCGATATGGATCAGTCCTGTGCGATCGCAATTGACGATTTGCATTTCAATTGGGACTCAGGGGCAACGGTACTGGCCGGATGTTCACTGCAGGTGCAGCCAGGGGAGTTTTGTATGCTCCTGGGCACCAATGGCAGTGGTAAATCAACATTGCTTAGATTATTAGCCGGACTGTTGGATGCTCCTAAGGGCAAGATTCATTTACAGAAACCAGTAGGGTTTGTATTTCAAAACCCAGACCACCAGTTGGTGATGCCAACGGTAGGGGCAGATGTGGCCTTTGGGTTAGTGGATGAGGACCTGGCCTATGAGGATGTCCGTCGCCGGGTGGACGAGGCCTTAGCCATGGTAAATCTATTGCAATTTAGACGTCGGCCAATCTATGCCCTCAGCGGTGGTCAAAAGCAGCGGGTGGCCATTGCAGGTGCCCTGGCTCAAAACTGCCGCGTACTGTTATTTGATGAACCTACTGCGCTACTTGACCCAGACAGTCAATTAGAACTGGTGACTCAGGTACGGGATTTGGTCAAGCGTCAGGGGATTACGGCACTGTGGGTAACTCATCGATTGGTGGAGCTGGATTATTGCGATCGCGCCATCTTGCTAGAACAGGGGCGAGTGGCTACAGAAGGTTCTCCGACACAGGTGAAGCAAGCCCTGCAAAATTTACATTTGACCTGAGTGCAATCAAATTTCTAAACAACCATAGGATTTTGCATCTATCTGGTTACATAGGTATCGAATTTGCTTGGGTTCGAAGGTTAAGCTAGATAAAGCGCTTACACATTACCCAGGCACCCGATAGATGAAACGTTCTACCGCGCAGGCAATTTTATTAGTCGACGGGTACAACGTAATCGGTGCTTGGCCAGATTTAATAGAGCTACGAGACCTTCAGAGTCTGGATGTAGCCCGTACAAGCCTTGCTGAAACACTGGCTAATTACAGTGCCTATAAAGGTTTTGAAACATTGTTAGTGTTTGATGCCTACGGTCAACGTCAGCCCCACCGTGTTGAAAAATTCACTCAGCATCTTGCTATCCATTACACCAGCTTTGGCCAAACTGCTGATAGCTACATAGAGATATCCTGCGCCAAATTTCGTAACGATATTCGTAAGTTTGAAAAACGGTTGATTGTGGCTACATCTGATCGGGCCCAGCAGCTTACAGTGGTGGGCTATGGTGCTGAGTGGATGTCAGCCGCTCAACTGCATGCAGACGTTAATCTGTCTGTACAAAAAGTGAAACACCGTCAAAAGCCCAAAAAGCATTCCAAACAACGATTTCTTGCAAAATCACTCAATCCAGAAACCCAGGCAAAACTAGCCAAACTGCGTTCTAACTTGATGGATTGATAGGGGGGAGTGATGGCTGAGCCTCTTGTATATCAATAGTATTGAGGTGGTTTCAAAAAAGCATAGAAAAGTTTTTCTAGGGAAAATTAAAATCTGCTTGCGTAACCGCCATAGAATTGCCTATATTAATAAAGTTGAACAATCCTCAGTAGCTCAGTGGTAGAGCGGTCGACTGTTAATCGATTGGTCGTAGGTTCGAATCCTACCTGGGGAGTTTTAAATCAATTAATGCTGGGTCTTATGTGCATGCACATGACGTTGGGTTTTGTTTGTGAAGCTGTTTGCGTTCTTGAAATTAATTAGTTTTCAAGAACCGGGAATCGGCGACCCCTGAACTGCGTTTACCATTGGTCTGCTGTCTGCGCAGTTAAATAATTAGATTTAGAGCAAATAGAGGATTAGGGCTACTGGTTACAACGTGAATTAAACCTTAAGTATCGACTTATGTTACTGATTGTAGCGATATTATAATCCTGGGATAAAATTTATCTCCCATTTTAAACATTTTGATTTTAATGGGGGGTAATGGAGTGATCCACTATGGTTCTCTAATTCCACATAACAAAATTATCCTTCTTTAAGATGCCACGTATACTTGTCATCGATGATGATCCCGCTATTTCGGAACTGGTGGCAGTTAATCTGGAAATGGCTGGATATGACGTTAGTCAGGCTGAGGATGGAGTAAGGGGACAGGCTTTGGCTGTTCAGCTTTTGCCCGATCTGATTATGCTTGATCTAATGTTGCCTAAGGTGGACGGTCTTACCGTTTGCCAGCGAGTCCGCCGTGATGAGCGAACTGCAGATATCCCGGTGTTGATGTTGACCGCTTTGGGGCAAACCCAGGATAAGGTTGACGGTTTTAATGCTGGTGCTGATGATTACCTTACTAAGCCTTTTGAGCTCGAGGAAATGTTGGCGCGAGTTAGGGCGTTGTTGCGTCGTACTGACCGCATTCCTCAAGCTGCTAAGCATAGTGAAATCCTTAGCTATGGCCCGTTGACACTAGTACCTGAGCGTTTCGAAGCAATTTGGTTTGAGCGTACTGTTAAGCTGACTCATTTAGAATTTGAGTTATTGCACTGTCTGCTGCAGCGTCATGGTCAGACCGTTGCTCCCAGTGAAATTTTGAAGGAAGTTTGGGGGTATGACCCGAACGACGATATTGAGACCATTCGCGTTCATATCCGTCACCTACGAACCAAGTTGGAGCCGGATCCACGTCATCCTAAGTTTATTAAGACTGTATATGGAGCTGGTTATTGTTTAGAGCTTCCTCAGGATGACCAAGTCTTTTCTAATCGCGCGGCTAGCTAGGGTGTCATTAATTAAGCGAGCATTAGGGAGACTACGGTTTACGTGTTTAGGTTTTACAGACTGCTGTACGTTTGGGAATACGGCGCAATAGCATCGTTGCAAAATCATTTAACCATCAAAAAAGGGAGCCATTTGGCTCCCTTTTTTGATGGTTAAATATTGAAGTTCCTCTCCCAAATCTGATTCAAATAGAATGCCCTTGGAAAATTCTTTCCAAGGGCATTCTAGATGTACTAAGACAATGGCCTGAAGCTATAAAGTCTAAAAAATCAGCAGCTTACTACGCTAATTACTAATGAGTTTTTGCTCTACTTGGGAACTACAGGCTCAACTGGGCGATACTCACTAGGCGCTAGAGAGTATCCTCGAATTAAGCTACCAATGGTTTTGGCCGTAATCTTAACTTGAGTGAAGGGATTTGCTGGCACAACAGTTTTATACAAGTAACTGTCAAATGTGAGTTTCTGTACATCTAGATCAGCACACATTTCAACAAAGGCTTCGCGGGTAGCATCGGAACGATAGAAGACACGTTGCAAAATATCTAAGACAAGATAAGTAGCTCCATACTTTCTATCCCAACGTCTGAGATAATTTTTGAGCTCTTTTTCTGTGAGTGTCCGTTCACCACTGTTAGAAAATTCCACAATAGTTTCTGCGCACATACGACCAGACTTGGCTGCGAAATAGATGCCTTCCCCAGATGACTTGGTAACTGTGCCAGCTGCATCACCCACCAGGGCAACGCGACCTACCACACGACGAGGTCTTGGATGCTCAGGAATAGGATGGGCTTCTACCTTGATGATTTTGCCGCCTTCAAGTCGCTTAGCTGCACGCTCACGAATGCCCTTCTGAAGCTTTTTGATGCTGGATTGATTGCCTTGCATAGTCCCAGTGCCTACGGCTACATGGTCATACTTGGGAAATACCCATGCATAAAAGTCGGGAGAGACATCATTACCGACGTACATCTCTGCCAGATCTTCGTAATAATGCATTTTGTCTTCGGGCAGACGAACGCGCTCTTGGAACGCGACTGCGTAGTTGTAATCACCTGCATCAATAGCCCGAGCAACTCGTGAATTGGCACCATCAGCGCCGATAACCATATCGACCTGAAGAGTCTTCGTTTCACCTTGGATCTTGCCGCCAGAGTGATCGGCGTAGTGCAAGGTGTAAGGATCCTTATCGTTGCCGGGAATTTCTAGCTTATGTACGGTGCCATTAATTACCTGAGTGCCTAACTTTTCTGCGCGATCGCGTAGAAAACCATCCAGTACCTCGCGACGGCACATGCCAATGTACTCGTCATCCTTGAGAGTGCATCCAATATCCACTTCAACATTGGATGGCGAAATCATTTTCATCTTGCGCACGCGACGGTCGATGATCTCAGGGGGCAAGTCAAACTCATCCACCATGCAAAGGGGAATAGCTCCACCACAAGGCTTAGCGTTGTCTAACTTGCGTTCAAATAAATAGGTTTCAATACCTGCTTTTACGAGTGTCTCAGCAGCAGAAGAACCTGCTGGACCGCCTCCAACAACCGCAACCCGAAGTGCCAAGGTTTTTCTCCAAATCCATTAAAAGCTATGTGACGTATGCTATCACGCTGATTTGAGCGGACCTGCAACACTCTCATAGATGTAACGAAAATGAAACATGAAGTAGATGGAATGTTGCAAAATGCCAAGAAAATGACGGAGTCACTCCTGGCCCAAGAAGTTAAAGGACATCGAAATTAATGGAGGGGCAATTATCTACGCGGTGGCCTTACGGCTTATGTCTGACGGGATGTTGCGTTTGAATCTGGGTTTGGAGTATCCGTAGGATCATGATGCCGCTGAGGGTGCTAGTCATCAGCCATAGCCAGAATGAATGAGCTTTGGCATTATCAAGGGCCCAGCCACCCAGGGGTGGTCCAATCAGGTAACCGACTGCCCAACACATAGAATTAACAGACAGATAGACTCCTCTTAAATGTGTTGGTGCGATACTGACCACCAGAGATGATGCAATTGGAGTGTAAGCAACTGTGCCCAGGGCCATTGCTGTTAGACCGCCTAAGACGAATAGAGTCGGTGTGATCAGCCGTTGTCCTACAAGCCAAGTGCTAAAGAATGTAATAGCCCAAAAGACGAGGGCAATCATCAGAGCATGGGGTTGGGTAAATCGCTTGAGCCAGCGAGTCATGGGTAGCTGGCATACTGCTGTCAACACGATGGCCCAGGTGAAAATGCCGCCAACGGCGGCATGGTTGTCGAGGTTGGTAAAGCGATTGAGGTATAGAGGCAGAGTGCTTTGGGATTGGGAGAGATATAGGGTGAAGAGGCAATTAACAACGACGTAAATTTGTAGGGTGCGATCGCTAACGGCCACCTGCCACCCCTGCCAAAACCGGCCCGACTGGACTTGAGGGCTTAAGGTTTCAGCAATAGCCATCGCTACAATCGCAAAAAACACCATAAATGTTATGCCATCGAGGGCAAACAGCAATCGGTAGGCATGAAAGGCTGCAATCATGGCACCGCCGAGCACCACCCCTAAGCTAAGACCTAAACTGTCGGCCAAACGTACGATAGCAAAGGCTTCGTTACGATTATGGTCCTCGGTTAAATCTGCCACCACAGCCTCGGTAGCGGGCCAATACAGCCCCACACCTAATCCCATCAATAAATTGGCAATCACAAAACCCACAAATCCCTGGGTCACGACAAAACATCCATCCGCTAATGCTGAAATTGCTGCGGATAGCAGCAGCGTTTGTCGTCTGCCCCAGCGTGGGGAGTCAGCCATGGAGCCTCCGGCAAATCGGCCAACCATACCCGAGACGGATTGGCTGCCCAGACCGAGACCAATGGCGGTGGCTGATAACCCCACATCATCAGCAAAAAATAACGGTGCGTAGAATAGGGTAAATCCAATGCCCACCTGAGATAGCAGGCGACCGGCGGCCAGAATCCAGATGCGGCTGTCAAGTTTTGGTAAAAGGGTCACGGTTGTTTGGTAAGTGATGCGCCATATTCAGTCACAAGCTTTTGATTTCCTCGGGTAGAATTCAGGGGGCCTATGGTCAGTGGTCCATTCTTTAGCTAATTATTACTTGAGATACTTATGGCAGAAACAGTTCCAGCGGATCGGCGACAGCGGGTAGGGGAGCTGCGATCGCAGCTGCAAAAAGCCAGTTACGCCTACTACGTGCTGGATGCCCCTGACCTCCCCGACGAAGTGTACGATCAGCTCTATCGAGAACTGCAGGATCTCGAACAACAATATACAGACCTGGTGACGCCAGACAGCCCCACCCAGCGAGTAGGGGAACGCCCAGCCAGCCAGTTCACCGCCCTGGAACACAATATCCCGCTCTACAGTTTAGAAAATGCCTTTGATATCGATGAATATCGCCAGTGGGAAGTCCGCTGGCAGCGGCAAACCCCTGACATTAATGAAGCCGCCGTTGTGGCCGAACTCAAAATCGACGGCAATGCCCTGGCCCTAACCTATGAAAAAGGGGTACTGACTCGTGGTGTGACCCGGGGTGATGGCATCAGCGGAGAAGACATTACCCAAAACGTCCGCACTATTCGTTCAATTCCTCTCCGGCTGCAGATTGAGAATCCGCCGCCGCGAGTGGAGGTAAGAGGTGAAGCCTTTATCCCTAACGATGTCTTTGAGCAGATTAATGCCGCTCGCCTGGTCAAGGAAGAAGCCCCCTTTGCCAATCCTCGTAACGCCGCTGCCGGGACGTTGCGGCAGCTGGATTCTAAGGTGGTGGCCCAGCGGCGACTGGACTTTTTTGCCTACACGCTGCTGCTACCAGACGGACCCGGGGGACTGCCCTTGCCCCAAACCCAGGAAGATGCCCTAAATGCGCTGCAAACCCTGGGATTCAAAGTAAATCCCAACCGTCAACTATGTCCTACGGCGAAGGATGTGGCTCAGTTCTATGACCATTGGGACCAGGTCCGTACCCAGCTGCCCTATCTGACTGATGGAGTGGTGGTTAAGCTAAATGACCTAGCGCTGCAGGATCGTTTAGGATTTACCCAAAAATTTCCTCGCTGGGCCATTGCCCTAAAATATCCCGCCGAAGAGGCACCCACCATTTTGCAGGATATGACGGTACAGATCGGTCGCACTGGCGCAGTAACCCCTGTGGCGGAACTTGCCCCTGTACAGTTAGCCGGGACCACAGTGTCTCGGGCCACTTTGCACAATGCCGATCGGATCGCTGAGCTCAATCTCCACAAGGGGGACACCGTTATTGTCCGCAAGGCGGGAGAAATTATTCCAGAGGTGGTGCGAGTGCTGTCAGACCTGCGCCCTGCAGGAGCCAAACTGTGTCAACTACCCACCCACTGTCCTGAATGTAGTGAAAAACTAGTTCGTCCAGCAGACGAAGCGGTGACTCGTTGTATCAACCCCGCTTGTCCAGCCATTGTTCGAGGAGATTTGATTCATTGGACCAGCCGTCAGTCTTTGGATATTGCTGGGCTGGGGGAGAAATGGGTGCAGCAGCTGCTAGAACAAAAATTAGTCAGGTCTGTCGCCGATCTCTATGGGCTCACCGTGGACGATTTACTACCACTGGAGCGTATGGGACAACAGCTGGCCCAAAAACTGGTCGATGCGATCCAAGCGTCTAAATCCCAGCCCTGGTCAAGGGTTTTGTTTGGCTTGGGAATTCGTCACGTGGGAGCTGTGAACGCTCAGCTGCTGACCCAGGAATTTTATACAGCGGATTTGTTGGCAGCGGCAGACCCCAAACAGATTGAATCTGTATACGGCATTGGCCCTGAAATTGCCTATTCTGTCCACGAATGGTTTCAAGGCGTTGCCAACCAGCAACTCATAGAGCGCTTAAAGGCGGTAGGGGTACAGCTAGAAGGTCCCCCCCCGGCGGCAACACCGGTAGATTTACCCATGGCTGGAAAGACTTTTGTGCTGACAGGTACATTACCCACACTCAGTCGTAAGGAAGCCAAAACAAAAATTGAGAAATGCGGTGGCAAAGTGACTGGCTCCGTCAGTTCAAAAACAAGCTATGTTGTGGTCGGCGTAGATGCCGGATCAAAGCTAACCAAGGCTGAAAAACTCGGTATTCAGCGTTTGAGTGAAGAAGATTTGCTAGCGTTGCTGCAAAATGTGGCAGCCCCTTAAACAAGTTTTTGGGGGCAAACGTCC
>JBCCJR010000175.1:0-10204 GCA_039045805.1 Cyanobacteria bacterium P01_C01_bin.118 | reverse complement strand
CGATTTACGACGCACTGCCGTTGTCTACAACCTCCATGTACTGGCGCGGATGATGTCGCCAACAAGGGCCAAAACAGCTTGAATCAGAAACTAACACAATAGACTTTTTGTCAATGTTTAATTCTGGACCGGCGCTCTAGAAGCAGGGCTTTTGTATGTGATTACATTTTCAAACCTAAGACTTTACTAGGATTTTTCAGCAACAGAAGAATCAGCTGCGGCTTTAGCATCAGATGTTGCTTTCTCAACGACCGTTTTAGCTTCCTTAGCAACGGCAGTCACCTTTTCAGGAGTTTTAGCCGCAGGGGATTTTGCCGCAGCTGGCTTAGGGGGCACTTTAACCTCAGGCACTGAAGCTTTTACAGGACGATCAAGCTTTTCCAGCCCCAGCTGTTCGCGAGCTTTATCAAGTAAAAAGTAGGCACCATTTTGGCTAGCATCTAGGAGTGCTTTACCCGTGGCGGCAGCAGCCTGATTACCATCCTGCACTTCATTAGTATCTGACTGTTGAGCGTGCCACCACTCCCGTGACTTTTTGCCAGAGTTAATGGCAAAGTCGCTAAACCATGCTCCAAATACCAGCATAGAGCAAATTATTAACCAAACCAGTAAAGCTACTTCTTTAAGAATTCTGCCGGTCAAGGCAAACACGTTTTTATAAGCATCTGCTGTCTTAGCATCAAACAGTAGCTGAGACACCACAGCAGCCTGAGACTTAACGCGATCCATGGGTTTACCTCATCTAAAACTTAATGAAAAAATTGATGAAACTCTTGAACTGGTGACTTTCAGCAGGGCCATACTATCGAACGATAGCTAACCCGCACTCAGACACCGCACATAGTCTTAAGCTTTTGCTTAAGCTATGCATAGTTCAGCTGACTTCATATTTTTGCTGCAAGGCTGTGAAGCAATAACTGCCGTCGAACAAAGACGTTTGAACCAGAGAGCGCAACAACCAGCAGCGTTTATTAAATAAACGTTTTGAGTATACCCAATGGACTAACCACCCCAAACTTTTTGCAACACATTCTCTGGTGGCAGATCGGCCAGCTTATCAGTTATAGACTGTACCCCAAGGACGCGGGTTTCTCCCTCAGCAGGGGGCAATGCCTGGCTCAGCTTAGTTTGTAACACCAGGGTAAATACCTGCAGGGCCATGGCAACCTGACTCACATAGCTATCTGGACTGATCACCAAATCAGCGCCAGCTAAAATTGCAGCTACTTGTCCTAAGTTACTTGCTTCTACCGTATTGAGACGGCGTTGACGACCCAGAACAGTCACCACCTCTTCACTATCGACGGTTTCCAGGACCACGATGGGAAGCTGGGGTTGTTTTTCTTGAAAATCATCAATAATAGTTACCCAGCTGCCCGCAGGATATCCATCCGCTTGGTTACTGAGACCGGGATACACGACTACATAGCCACTGCCTGCCACCCCCAGAGACTGACGCTGAGCATCGGCCCAGGTAATGTCCCTTGCCGGTACATTCAGCTCGATAGGGGCTGGGACTGAAGGTGCAGCTAGTCCCTGAAGCAGAGTCTGATACTGACTGGCTGGATAGTCGGCATCAGCCGCGACCGTATTGGTATAAAGCCAGGGGGCCTTGGCACTACTGTAACCAATTCGTGTGGGAATACCGCTGAGCCAGAGCAGTACCGCTTCTTCCCATCGATTGCTAGCGGATAAGGCCAGCTCAAATTCGCGATCGCGAACAATGCCTAGCAAATTAGCCCAGTCAGACGGACTATTTTGTCCTCGATAATCAAAGGGGATAACCTCATTCACAGCCTTAGACACCCGATAAGCTGACTTAGCTGAGGGCTCTACCACAACCGTAATATCGGCATTAGGGTAAGCGGCTTTGATGGTTGTTAACGTTGAGAAAAACTGAAGCTGATCGCTGATTCCACCAGGGACTAAAGCCAGGACGCGCATGGACTTTGGATAATACTTCGCTAATCATTCTAGAGGAAGCTGGCAGTCCTATGGATGTTTAGTGGAGGTTTTTGAGAGGATGTAGAGATTAATTCAATATTTCTGAGACTTACGGAGACAGCATGCATCTACTTATACCGGCAGCAGGCGTTGGTAAACGCATGGGTACCGATGGCAACAAACTACTGCTATCGCTGCTTGATCAACCGATTATGGGCTGGACCCTCAAAGCTGCTGTCGCCGCTAGCACTATTGAGTGGATTGGCATTATCTGCCAGTCCGTTGATGAGCCAGTATTTAAAGACATAGTAACCAAACTGAAAATCACCAAGCCAATCGTGTTTATTCGTGGAGGAGATACACGCCAAGCATCGGTCAGCAATGGATTGAAAGCCCTACCAGCCAAGGCCAGATATGTTCTAATCCACGACGGAGCACGCTGCCTGGCCACCTCAGAACTGTTTGATCGGTGTACCGCTGCCTTTGCCAATTGCCAAGGATTTATCGCAGCCGTCCCCGTCAAGGACACTATTAAACAAGTCAATAGTTCTAGCATTATCGAAGCTACACTTAACCGCGCCCGTCTCTGGGCGGCTCAAACCCCACAGGGGTTTGATGTGGCTTTACTTAAAAAAGCCCATCAACAAGGTCAGGACCAGGGTTGGTCAGTAACCGATGATGCTGCTCTATTTGAGAAATGCGATTTCGACGTCCACATTGTGGATGGCGAAGAGACTAATTTGAAGGTAACAACCCCGGTAGATCTTGCGATCGCAGAGTTTATCTTGCGTCAGCGTTAATCCACTAGAAACCCGGTTTTTCAAGTCAACCCTAACTTTCTAGGTTTGGGAAACTCCAAAAACCGGGTTTCTTAAGTGGATTAAAGGTCGCCGCCGCGGGCTACTAGCAAAAACACGATTGCTGGACCGGAAATAACTACCATTGCCAGAACAACAAGCTGAGCTATTACCAGAAAATTAATATTGCCAAGAAAATCTAGGAAACCCAGAAGAGCCATTGAACCTCCGATAACCAATAACCACCGTGCACTCAAGTGCATCGTCATTTTACCTGGTTCGATCCCATCGCTTTTAAGAAAGTTTACAAATTTCCAAAAACTTTGATAACAAAGCCAATGGCAATTTCAATACCCTGGCCCCTTATCCTTGGATCAGTCTCGTCTCAATCCAAAAAAGAATATGGCCACATGGCAATGTGTCAAAACCTGTGGAGCCTGCTGCAATCTCACCCCCGCTGATCGACCAGAGTTGGCCGATTACCTGACCCCAGAACAGTTAGACATCTATATGGGGCTGGTGGGACCTGATGGCTGGTGCATTAACTACGATACCGACCAGCGTCTATGCAAAATTTACGACCAGCGGCCCAGCTTTTGTCGGGTTGATGCCAATACTTTTGAACAGATGTTTGGCGTTACTGAAACAGAACTTAACGACTTTGCCATCGACTGTTGTCAGGAACAAATCATTGGCGTTTATGGCTCCAAGAGTGATGAGCTAGAAAGATTTAGTACAGCAGTTGGACTGGAGGGATAGGGAGTTCGCTCACTTTGTGAGCGGGCAATGGGCAGTAGTACGCTCGCATAGCTCGCTGGGCAGTCCCCACACGGAGCGACGGTATACCTGGAGAGTTACTTGTTTTAGGAGCTGATATTGGGACGTCAGAAAATTTATCTACTAACACGAACAGGCTTACTGCAAGCACCATTGCCCATTACCCGGCCTTTAGGCCTCTGCCCATTGCCCACTGCCTAAACTTTAGGCCTCTGCCAAGCCTTGCTCTTACAAGATTTCTGGCAGATAATGAAAGAAATATGAAAAGCCTGCCTGTGACAGCCTCATCTACCGCGCCAACTGAGACTAGTGTTCAAGCTGCTAAATCAGCACCTAAGGCCACATTTTGGGGTGTTTTTCTTTCCACATTTGTAACCATTTTTCTAGCGGAGTTAGGGGATAAAACCCAGGTTGCCACATTACTCATCAGTGCAGAGTCCCATAAGCCTCTGACAGTTTTTATCGGAGCAGCGTTAGCTCTAATTTCCACCAGTCTTGTGGGGGTACTGGTGGGCCAATGGTTAGCTCGTCGCATCTCACCGGATACCCTGGATACCCTGGCAGGGGTGCTGCTACTTATTATTTCCGTCGGTTTAGTGGCTGATGTGATTGGCCATTAAACAGTTGGACTCAATACCTATGTCATTTGATTGGAATCTTCTCGGCGTTAGCTTTATCACCGTTTTCTTATCAGAACTCGGAGACAAAAGCCAGTTGGCGGCCATTGCCCTGGGAGGAAGTTCGTCATCGCCAAAGGCGGTATTTTTAGGAACAGCTAGCGCTCTGGTGCTAGCCAGCTTCTTAGGTGTGATTTTAGGAGAGGGAACAGCGCAGATTCTGCCTGAGCAATTGGTTAAAGGTATTGCAGCCATTGGTTTTGCGCTACTAGCCATACGGCTTTTATGGCCTGATGCTGAAGCCAGCTAGAAGTCTAACAGCATCAATTTTAGAGTGGGAATCTTTAGCGTGGGAGTTGGATAAAGAGCAGCGAGTAAAGAATGCCTCTCGTAACTCTTTACTCGCTATCAACACTCGGCCTGAGCATTAAGCTTTGACCATAAACTAATCTTGCTTGGCAAACTGTGCAGCGATATCGCTGTAGCAAAGGTATAGAAGAGAACCTAACGCTAATACCTTAGTAGCTTCTAGCCCCCAGTAAGCTCCATGCATCCAATTCATAGCATCAGGCACGATGTGAATCATCCCTGGCATATCGAGGGCAATCCCAAGAGCCCCCATATAGGGGGTTAAGCCATAAGCAAAGGTTAATGCGATCGCAACTAACCCCAACGCTAAATACAAAACCCAACGGCTGCGACTACCGCTCACCTCTACGGCACAATCAGCGTGAGCCTGACGCATCGCCAGGACACTGGTCAAAATCAGTCCGGACAGTAGCATTTCCACATGATTAAACAGCTCAAATAAGCTGTAACCAGCACTGGCAAATCCTGGCGTTGTCATCATGCCATTCATATAAAGCATGGGCATCACCACCAAATCGAGGATTAAACTACCGCCAATCCAAAAGATAGCTAAAAACAAAACAGCGCTATCCCAAGCAAATTGACGGGGAGATAACTTGGGAAACGACAGTGCAAAATTTGTCATAAATAAAACCGGGTATGGGTATATCTCAAAGCTAGCCGATTTTTTTAGCAGCAAACGTGACAAAACATTGCAATACGGGCTTTACAACGTTTTCTTTAGAATGGTTATTCCAGTTCTCCAGTTTGAATTGAGCTGTATTTTTTAGCTGACTAAGTGAGTAGCAGACCACTCTCCAGCCCAAAATAGGCCCCGCTGAAAAGCCAACATTTTTTGAGAAGTTAACGGCAGAGAAGGTTAAGACGCTTACTATTCAGTCTCAAAACTTAAAATACTCAGCCAGCTAAGTACAGCCAAGCTCTACAAAACTCAAAACTAGGCCCCTAGGCGCTAGCTGCTTCCCCATCATGAATTGTCTTCACCCACTTCAAACGCTTGGGTCTTACCGCCATACGCGTCGTGGCAAAGGCCATCACCACAATCCAGTGAGTCATATACAAGGTTCCTTTGACCGCCTTGAACATAGCGAATGGCAATGAGATTTTCTGAGTTCGCAAAATTCCCACGGTCATGCCCCAGTAGGACATGGCCACAGCAAATGTTGTTAAGGGAGCAAACACTGGCGGATGCCGCAGGGCGATCGCAATCAGCAAATCCGGTAGCGCTACCATCGGCAACATGTACTGCAACATCCAATACACCAGCATATCGATGGACTTATTCCATCCCAGTCGATTACGGATCAGCAGCCGCCAGTAATCGAGATAGCGCTGATAACCTCCTTCTGCCCAACGATTCCGCTGATGCCAGAGCGCCACACCACTGGTAACCCCTTCTTCACCAACTGGCGGAGATGCTAAAAAGCCGATATCCCATTGATTTAGATGCAACTGCACCGTCAAATCTAAATCATCCGTAATGGTCATTTCATTCCACCCACCGCACTGGACAATGGCCGCCCGCCGTACAAATTGCCCATTGCCCCTGAGCTCGCCAATGCCGCGTCGGGCAGCCCTCTGCTCCTGGTAGTAACGGTCCAAAGCCATTTCAGCCACCTGACCCTGGGTCCAAAAATTAGTGGCACCATTAACAATTGACTTGCGAACTTGCACTGCTCCAGTCCGCTCATTGGCAAATAGGGGCACTACACGCTTTAGTAAATCAGCAGGCACTTGGGCATCGGCATCAAACACCGCCAAAAATTCTCCCGTTGCCCGAGGCCAGGCCAGATTGAGCGCCCCAGATTTCCCCCCCTTTGCATCTGGCCCACGGTGCAAAGCCTTTAACTTAGGATATTGCTGAGCTAATCGGTCTAAAATTTTGCCAGTCCCATCGTTACTGTTATCATCAATCACCCAAACCTCGTAGCGGTCCTCGGGATAATCCAGACTACAGAGGGAAGCCACTAAGTTGGTAATCACTGCCGCTTCATTTTTTGCAGCCACCAGCAGGGAAATCTTGGGCCAGGCGGCGTCACCAATTAGAGATAGATTAGATAGTTTATTTGGGCTGCTGGCATGAATGGGATTTGCGATCGCAATGCGCAAAATATAGACACCCACAAACACTGTTAGCCCCCAAACCAACAAAGTCCCCCATATTGCCTCATGTAACAACAAGGTCACTGTCCACAAACACACTAAAGCAGCTAACGCCTTGAGGCGACGTCCCTCCGAGAGATCATCCAGTGAAACATCAGACATCTTCTCAATCGCCATAGGTTTTGTAATGATGGGGCATAGGGTTACAAGTTACTTAATATCTTATTAAAGTCTGTTACATCCCATCCGCTTTCCAGAGACATTCACTTAAATCCTTCAGGTTAGACGTGCACAGAGGCAATAATTCTCTGGGTACACTATTGCTCAGTAATACATAGAAACCCCGCCGCTTCACCTCCTATGCCTATAGACATTCAGCCAGCTCCCAAACAAGATGTCGGTGTTTACATGCCCTACTACCAAGGCAATAAACGCAAAGCACTTCCCTATGCCATTGGCCTCTACAAACGTGGCAACATCGAAGGCGAACGTCGAATTGAAGGCGGAGAGAGCATTGCCTTTTTAGCCACCTGGAATGTATCAATGCTCCCAGCTGATCTAACCCAATGTCGGATGCAGTTTGACGGTGATGCCGACTTAACCTACGAAATCACCATGGCCACCTTTGAATTTGTAGATTTTTTGATTGATGTGGTGACCGCCATGCGTCTCAAACGGTCCCCCGATTTTTCTAAAACCTTTTATCGCCGCCTGCTGAGAATGGACGAGTAAGCCTGACTGTTGAGACAGCAGCTTCTACACAGACAGCGTCGGCATCCATCAAATCAGTTTTCGACCTCCTTTTGCATCCGTCGCTGTCGGGGCGAGGGGCCTGCATGATCGGCAACAACACTTTGTCAAAAGTTAATTTTAAAGTTGACCTTTTTTCCAAATTGCTAACAGCGCTCCATGGCACAATGAGATGTAGCCCTATTGGTAGTTAGGAGTGATAGTGTGCCCAATCCATCCAAGCATCTGCTGATTGGCTCAACAGAGCCTTACAGCGGTAAATCGGCCACCATAACAGGCTTGGCCCTGCAGCTTCAGGATCGCGGTATTGATATCGCCTACGCCAAACCCGTTGGCACCTGTCCCAGCGATGAAGCCGGTCTAGATGAAGACGTTCGCTTCATTTCTCAGATATTGGCTCTACCTGAATCTCGTCTTAGACCCACTCTTTTGTCCCTGGATGCCCCTACTATTGCTCAACAGCTAACCCATGAAACCGCCGCCATCAATCCGCAGCAGATGGCCAGTTACCTTGGTGGACAAGGGGAAGAGCTTTTACTAATTGAAGGAACCGGGAATCTTGAAGAAGGCACATTATTTGGACTATCTCTGCCTCAGTTAGCCAAGATTACTGAAGCCCAGGTGATGCTGGTGGCAAGATTTCACTCTGTGCTTATTGTCGATGGCCTGTTAGCTGCTAAACAAAAGCTAGGAGACCGGCTGATGGGAGTACTCATCAATGACGTTCCTGAAGCGCAGCTTGAAAATGTCAACACCCATGTCAAAGCTTGTCTAGAAAGGCATGGCATTCCAGTTTTAGGAATTTTACCCAGCACGCCCCTGATGCGTAGTGTCAGTGTCGGTGAGTTAGTCCAGCAGCTCAAGGCTGAGGTACTTTGCTGCCATGAGCGCATGGATTTAATGGTGGAGAGTTTGAGCATTGGTGCCATGAATGTCAACTCCGCCCTCAAGTATTTTCGATTGGCTGACAACATGGCCGTGATTACTGGTGGTGACCGGGCTGATATTCAGCTAGCCGCGCTAGAAACCTCCACACAGTGTCTGATTTTAACCGGGCACATTGCTCCAAGACCGGACATTATCAACCGCGCCCAGGATTTGGAAGTTCCAATTCTGTCGGTTGATTTAGACACATTAACCACCGTTGAAATCATTGAAAAATCATTTCAACAGGTACGTTTACAGGAGCCGATCAAAGTCCAGTGCATTCAGCTGTTGATGGAAAAGCATTTTGATGTGGACCGTCTGATGGCTGAACTAAATCTGTCATCACCTGCAGTTACAGCCTAAGAATCCAGCAGACTTGGGGGAGGATACAGGCTTGGGGTCAAGGGTTTGGTAGAATTGGCCAGTCCCTTCATTAAAACTATATAAACCCTTGAGTCAGTCTCTTGATACGCCCATCGAATCATTAAAGGTAGATGATTTTTTGCAAGAACTTGCTACCATTCAACAGTCGGGTTCAAAGCGAATTGCTATCTTGGGGTCCCGCCATGTACCCATTACTCATCTGCGGTTAATTGAACTGATGAGCTATGCACTGGTACTTGGTGGAAATCGTTTGATGACTTCTGGGGCAACAGGGACAAATTCCGCTGCCATTCGGGGAGCAATGAAGGCAGACCCTAATTTGCTGACGGTGATTTTGCCAC
The DNA here is from genome assembly GCA_039045805.1 of Cyanobacteria bacterium P01_C01_bin.118. GTDB lineage: Bacteria > Cyanobacteriota > Cyanobacteriia > Phormidesmidales > Phormidesmidaceae > Leptothoe. The sequence continues at coordinate 1,195 of JBCCJR010000175.1, read as the reverse complement.
AAAGTTTAGACCGCCAGCCTCGGGAGTCACGCGAGCAGTTGGAATCCGTCATCCATCTGGTGGAAAATTCAGCCAACGATAGATTGGAATTAGCAGAAGCTAGTTCCCTTTGTAATCAAGAGATTATTTCCCGCTGTCAACAGTTGATTTGCTTTGCATTTCACGATAGTCACACGCTGTTACAAACCTGCAAAGATGCCGAAGAGCAGCGCAAGATTGTAACACTGTTTTATTTTGATTAATAATTAAGTAGGCCGCAGTTAGGGACTGCCTAATGCTGATACCTAAGCTGCACTGAGTTCGGTCCTGGGAGTTTCATCCTATGGATCAGCTAGTTCTTTATCCTATTTAACCGCACTGTGAATCTATTCACCGCTCCCAACATTTTTTTGTACAGCTTGCCAATCGCGGCATTCTTAATCTACCTCCCCTATATGGTAGTAGCGGCAGAACGGGTCAAACTTGCCCAGTCCATGGATGATCCGCTAGAGGTATTTTCGCGTCCTCGGTTTTATGGGGATAAGCTGCCAGACCAGGCAAAACGAGCGAACTGGGCCCATCAAAACTCATTTGAGTCATTTATTCTGTATTCTCCGGCGGCGGTAGCGGCCTATGTGACCGGTCAAACTAGCACAGCGGCCCTTTATGCAGTGGTGGCTTATTTGATCGCACGGCTGTTGTTTTCGGTATTTTATATTTTGAATGTGGCTCCGTTGCGATCGCTCATGTTTGGCATCGGCAGCTTTAGCATTTTTAGCCTATACTTCATGAGCTGCAAAGCTATCTGGTTACAATAGTTTGTTGTCTGAAATTTATGGATGGTGGACAGCGTCCACTCTACAAATCTTTCCTTGGACGGTGGGCATTGCCCACCCCGCAGTTCACGATTTTCCAATCTTATGGCTTCTACTTTTTCCTTTGATGTCGTTAGCGACTTTGACCGTCAGGAGTTGGTTAATGCTCTCGACCAGGTCCGCCGCGAACTCAAAAGTCGCTATGACCTGAAAGACACCAAAACAACACTAGACCTGGGTGAAACCAATATTGCCATTGAAACGGCCAGTGAAATGACTCTGGAAGCAGTGCACACCTTGATTCAAACCAAGGCTGCTAAGCGTAACTTATCGATGAAGATCTTCGATTTTGGCAATATCGAAGCCGCCAGCGGCAACCGTGTACGGCAAGATGTTGAGCT
>JBCCJR010000174.1:0-10213 GCA_039045805.1 Cyanobacteria bacterium P01_C01_bin.118 | reverse complement strand
GCCCACCATCGATGGAATACAAAACCAACCCACAAGATAATAACAAGGAGTGTAGGTTGGGTTGAGGCACTAAAACTTGAACTTTCGGTAATAACCAACCCACCGAAACCCAACACTCAAGATAACAATAAGCCATTAATCCGGTGATATTTGCAATGCCATCCCATCCCCATCCCCCCCATTAATCCGTTGGCGAATCATGTAACGTTTCCAGAATTAATTGAGCAAACCGTTTGGCCGCCCCCGACGGGCCTCGCAGCTTACGCAGTTTTTGGCTCATAGCGTCTAGTTGTTCGGGGTGTTGGAGGTAGGTGGTGATGCGATCGCACACCTCCTCAGCCGTAATTCGCCCCAGCAGCTCCGGCACTACCTCTTCTTGAGCCCAAATATTGGGCCAGGCAAACCGCTTTTGGTTGCGTTGAATATAGGCGATCGCCACGATATTAATCACCTTAGTCAGGGCAGTGCCCACCATAGGCAGCTGACACAATAGTCCTAAGAGACCGTCCCAGGTACGCATCACATCCAGCTGTTGGGTAGGGAGCAGCACCACCATTGGCACCGCCAGGGAGCCCAGCTGAGCCGTATTAGCCCCGACAGTGGTGACGCATAGGGTGCAGCGTTTGAGCAGACCGTGGGCGGGGAAATCGGTCCATAGATAGACCCTGGGACCGTCCTGGATTTGTAAATAAGGTAATCCCTGGTCGGGGGTAATGAGCTGAGCGGCGGGGCCGTCCATCAAATCGACGGTGGCGTTTTGGGTGGGGTCGGCATAGCTGGCCAGGGTTGCTGGGGTGACGGTGGGGGCAACGGGGATGATGAATTCGAGATTTGGATGAGTAAGGTGGAGGTGATTTGCGATCGCCAGCGAAAGCGGCACCCCCGGTCTAAGCTTATCCGGCTTCGATCCGGGCAGCAGACCGATCAGAGTCTCAGGGGCAAACGACAATTCGGTACTATCTGCAGACTCCACATCCGCCATCAAATCGCCCACCACCGTCAGCTTAGGTTGATACTTAGCCGCAATCTTTGTCCCCGCTTGCATCATGCCAAAGCGGTCCACCCAGTTAAGCCAGCGCGGCTCCCATTCAGCATAAACAGTGGTGCGATACCCCAGACGTTTGGCCGCCCACACCGCATACAGCTGGTCACCCCCGAGAAAGACCACCACACCCTGGGGGTACCAGTCCCAGTCATTTGCTGTTTTACCCAATAAAAGAAATCGAAAAAAATCCGTCGGACCCTGCACCCGATCCACCTCTGGATAGGACTTAAGGGAATTAGTTTCACCACCGGAGGCATGGGGGCATGGAGAGAGCATCACCGACAGCCGCATCTGCCCGTGGTCCGGCTCGTGTTTGCGTAGCTGCTGCACCACGGGTTTGACCCAGGTAGAGACCTCCCCAGGGCCATTGGTCAAAATCAGGACATCTACCGCCATCGGTTTGCGTGTTCCAAAGGCATTGCAATGGTCACATTATCATGTCTAAAGGGGAGCAATGCTCACCCTACAAACCTCAAAAAACGTTAGCCTATACTCGTTAATTGCATCTTTTTGTTTCCATCGTGACCCAGCCTGCTGCATTGCGTGATTTGTTAACTGCTGTTGCCCAGGGGCAGATTAGCCCAGATACTGCATTTGATAAGCTCAAAAATTTGAATTATCAGCCCGTTGATGATTTTGCCAAGATTGATAATCATCGAAAGCTGCGGACGGGGTTTCCAGAGGTGATCTGGGGACAGGATAAGACAGTAGATCAGCTGACAAAAATCTTTCAGGCGATGGAGCCAGAGAATCCGGTGGTGATGGCAACACGGATTATACCAGAGAAGTATGAACAGTTACAGGAGTCGTTGCCAAAGCTTAGATATTACGAGATGGCACGCATTTGCGCATTGCAAACAGATTCTGTTGCGATCAGTTATCCAGGAAATATTGCCGTTCTCACAGCAGGTACAGCAGATTTACCCGTGGCGGAAGAAGCAGCGGTAACGTTAGGGCTGTCTGGATATCAAGTATCCCGGCTATGGGATGTGGGTGTAGCAGGCATTCATCGATTGTTGAACAATCGGGCCGTGATTGATAGTGCGGATGTGTTGATTGTTGTTGCAGGAATGGAAGGAGCGTTGCCCAGCGTTGTTGCGGGACTGGCGGACTGTCCGGTAATTGCGGTACCGACCAGTGTAGGTTATGGCGCTAGCTTTGGCGGTGTGTCAGCATTGTTGACAATGTTAAATTCTTGCGCGGCAGGAATTGGGGTAATGAACATCGACAATGGGTTTGGGGCAGCAGTTTTAGCAGGACAAATTATTAGAACTGCAGGTAAGCTCAGGGCTTTAGCGTGAATATTGCTCCATCATTGCTGGTGGCAAAGAATCCTCCCTCAGACTAGCCTCAGGCAGTACAGTCGTTCTCACATGTTGTTAAACCTTGTGACCAAGCAGACATGGTCACAAGGTTTAACAATCGCAAAATATTTGAAGAGAGAAAAAGCTTCTATAGCTGTAATAAAAGATGTTTATGCCCGCCGCGATTTCTGTTTGCTAGGCTGAAGCTATGAGGCATCAGTAAGGAGAATCTCTTCATGTCTGTAGTGTCGATAAACAGTCAGCTGCAGTCTGATTGTTTCCATAGCATAGATATCTCCAGCGCTGTCAGCAACATCGGAAGCGACCTGGAGCAGGGGTTGACCGCTGAGATTGTTGCAAAGCGTTATGAAACTGACGGTTGGAATGAGCTGCCCATTAAACCCGGCAAGCCTGCCTGGCTCAGGTTTCTTTTACAGTTTCATCAGCCGCTGCTCTATATCTTGCTGCTGGCGGGAGGCGTCAAAGCATTTTTAGGTTCCTGGACCAATGCATCTGTTATTTGGGGTGTCACTGTTCTCAATGCCATCATCGGCTATGTACAGGAGGCAAAAGCTGAGGGGGCTATTGCTTCCCTGGCAAAAGCTGTTACCACTGAAACAACTGTGCTGCGAGATAACCAAACGCTACAGGTACCGTCTCGCGATCTGGTCTTGGGGGATATTGTATTGCTAGTCTCAGGGGACAAAGTTCCAGCAGACCTGAGACTCTTCAAAACACGAAATTTACAGGTGGACGAATCCGCATTGACCGGTGAATCACTTCCCGTAGACAAGTCGGTTTACCCCTTGCCAATCGAGACTCCCCTGGCCGAACGCACCAATATGGCCTATGCCGGTAGCTTTGTCACCTTTGGCCAGGGTCGAGGACTGGTGGTAGCTACCGCTGAGGCTACCGAGGTGGGCAAGATTTCTCAGTCAATGGAACAACGGATAGGATTGACAACACCGTTGTCCCGTAAATTTGCAAAATTTAGTCGCATTTTGCTCTACGCCATTTTGACCCTGGCCACCCTTACCTTTGTAATTGGCCTGGGCCAGGGAGAATCCTGGGACTATATGTTTGAAGCAGCGGTAGCCCTGGCGGTGAGTGCCATTCCTGAGGGCTTACCGGCGGTGGTAACAATCACCTTGGCGATTGGGGTAAATCGGATGGTCCAGCGTCACGCAATTATCCGCAAACTGCCAGCAGTGGAAGCGCTGGGTAGTGCAACCGTTATCTGTTCTGACAAGACCGGGACGCTAACTGAAAATCAAATGACCGTTCAGGCCATCTATGCAGGGGGGCAACGCTATCAAGTCAGTGGCGGTGGCTACAGCCCAAAAGGAGAGATTGTTCAGCTGGGCGCGGGAAAAAGCCCCTTTGAGAATGGTTTACCCAATGCCCTGAAGGAATGTCTGATGGCAGGTGTTTTGTGTAACGATGCCCAGCTGAACCACGACGGGGAACAGTGGTCTGTAGTGGGCGATCCGACTGAAGGGGCTTTGCTAGCTGCCGCCACTAAGGCAGACCTGCACCAGACAAAGTTAACGGTTATCAACCCTCGTTTGGACTCGATTCCTTTTGAGTCACAGTATCAGTACATGGCTACTTTGCACGATGCAGGAACCAGGACTATCTATGTTAAAGGCTCGGTTGAGGCAATTCTGAGCCGCTGTACTCGGATGCTGGATTACCAGGGTCAGGTGATACCGGTGAAACGCGAGGCAATCGAACAGACGGTTGAGGCGATGACAACAGAATCCTTAAGGGTGCTGGCCTTTGCCTTTAAAGCGGTGAGTCCCCATCAGCATGCTCTAGATCATACCGATATCGAAACTGAGCTAGTGTTTTTAGGGCTACAGGGGATGATTGACCCGCCTCGCCCCGAGGCGATTGCTGCGGTCCATGCCTGCCGTAATGCCGGTATTCAAATCAAAATGATTACCGGGGACCATATTTCCACAGCACGGGCCATAGCCCAGCGAATGAACCTGCAGCAGACAGAAAATGTAGTGGCGTTTGAGGGTCGGGCACTGGTGGATATGGATGATGTCCAGCTGACCCAGGCTGTCGAATCAGGGGATGTGTTTGCCCGAGTAGCCCCGGCTCAAAAGCTGCGTCTGGTGGAAGCGCTCCAGACTAAAGGGGAAATTGTAGCGATGACGGGCGATGGGGTGAATGATGCTCCCGCTTTAAAGCAGGCGGATATCGGTATTGCCATGGGTAAAGGAGGCACAGAAGTCGCGCGTGAAGCGTCGGATATGCTGCTAACAGATGATAATTTTGCCTCGATTGAGGCGGCGATAGAAGAAGGACGCACGGTATACCAAAACTTACGCAAGGCCATTGCCTTTCTGTTGCCGGTCAACGGCGGGGAATCAATGACCATTTTAATCAGTGCGCTGCTAGCCAGAGACCTACCGATTCTCTCCCTACAGGTGCTCTGGTTAAATATGATTAATTCTCTCACAATGACGGTACCATTGGCTTTTGAACCCAAACCTCCAGGGATTATGCAACAGCAGCCCCGCCATCCCAAAGAGCCTCTGATTACACGGCCATTACTCAATCGAATTTTGTTGGTTTCTCTGTTTAACTGGGTACTTATTTTTGGGTTGTTCGAATGGGCAGAAGTGACAACGGGCAATGTGGCAGTGTCACGGACCATGGCAATTCAGGCCCTGGTAGCGGCTCGGATTGTTTATTTGCTTAGCATTAGCCAGTTGGGCAAGAGTCTGTTGGGTTGTCTGCGGCAACGGTCTACTCGGATAGCGAATGCACCCTTTTTACTGTTGGGGATAGGGGGCGCTATTCTGCTGCAGATTTTATTTAGTCAGTGGTCTATTATGAACACTTTGTTTGAGACCGCTCCGCTTACCTGGGGCCAGTGGTTGATTTGTCTGCTGCCGATGCTGCCGATGCTGCCCTATGCTATATGGGTCAATCGAGTCGATCCTGGCCGGTCTGATGGGCACAGACGAATTTAGCACCCTGTTTCTTATAAGAGATGGGACACAGGTGCCATACATTTTGAAAGTCGGGAGTAATCAATTGTGTACGGAGCAGATCCCAAAGATAAGCATCCGATGAAGGGATTTCCACAAATCTGTTTTATTCAGAATACCGTGTCAAATCCCAACATTATTATTGGAGATTACACATATTACGACGATCCAGAAGATTCAGAAAATTTTGAGCGCAACGTTTTATATCATTTTCCATTTATTGGCGATCGCTTAATCATTGGCAAGTTTTGCGCGTTAGCACGAGGGGTAAAATTTATCATGAATGGAGCCAATCACAAGATGGATGGGTTTTCCACATATCCGTTTCAGATTTTTGGTAATGGCTGGGAAAAAATAGAGCCGCAACCGGAGGAACTCCCTTACAAGGGCGATACGGTGATTGGAAATGACGTGTGGATTGGTTATGAAGCGGTAATTATGCCAGGCGTACAGGTGGGAGATGGCGCTATCATTGCTGCAAAGTCAGTTGTGGTGAGCAATGTTTCACCTTACACCGTTGTTGGTGGCAATCCAGCAAAGCTTATTCGTCAGCGATTCGAAGACAATGTCATCCAAGCTTTACTTGAAGTCGCTTGGTGGAACTGGGACATTGAAAAAATCACCCATAATCTGGAGAAAATTGTAGCCGCAGATATTGAAGCTTTGATCGCCTGCTCGTAACTCCTATGTGAGCAGCGATTACAGGGCTTTTAGAATTTGCGATCGCATCAACACAGATTGTTTATTGCGGATAAAGCCAGCGACGAAATAGCTTGGTTAACCGAGGCATTACCCCGTAGGTCAGCACTAACACCACTAGGTAGGTCGCCACCAAAGAGGCCAGTAACTGCGGCAAAAATCGAGTCAGCAGCGGCATGAGTACAGGATTCAACAGGTTCACAGCAACAAACACTGCAAAGGTTGTTAAGATCGCCATTTTATAACGCGCAGGCGTGCCCTGTACGGCCTTAACGGGCAGGGTAAACCAGGTCTCAAAACCGGTGAGAATCTGAATTTTATTTTGCTTGGCAATGAAGGGTTTAGCCTTGTCTAACCACCGTTGTCGCTCGTCTGAATCCAGCCAACGTTTGAGGTTGCTGTAGCAGTCAAACTTGAGAATAATCACAAAGTTAAGACAGATGCCCGCTTCAGGACGAATGACCGTGAGACCGCTATGGCCGGGAAACTGTCGGGCCGCCTCGGAAATACCCTGCACCCAGCGTTCATAGTCGGCCTGGTGCTGACGGGATACGCGCTGGGAGATAACGGCGGTCACGGGTTGATTGTCATCGTTGCGGTGCTTGACAATTTGAATGGAGGGATATGCGTTAGGGGCCGTCATGGGTTGCGTTAGTAAACGGAATGGGGATGGGGCAAACAAACGGGAATGGATGGGATGTTATTTTAGTGCAATCCCCTTGGGTATGGAACTATCTGAGATGCAGTGCAGTATAACAATCCGATTGGAGATAGAACTATCTGAGATGCAGTGCAGTATAACAATCCGATTGGAGATGTGGCGATGAAACGACGAGCATTGGTCCAATTTACCGCTACCTCTGTGGGTTCTGTATTAATAAATCAGATATTTGCCGGTTGCGATCGCTTGAATAATACAGAGACTATGACAACTGATTTCAACTGGAGGATGCCTGATGAATCAGCCCCCCATGAGAGTACCTGGATGGCATTTGGTGCTAGCCGTAAAATCTGGGGCCATAGGCTTCTTCCAGAGGTGCAAGATAATTTAGCCACAATTGCTAAATCAATCGCTGAGTATGAACCTGTGTATATGCTAGTTCGAGAAGCAGACTATGACCTTGCTGTCCAAACGTGTGGTTCATCGGTCAACTTAGTCATTTGCCCGCTAGATGACCTATGGATGCGTGACACTGGACCTGTTTTTGTCAAAAGTGACTCGGGCAAGATTGAGGGTATCGACTTCAATTTTAATGGTTGGGGTCAGAAGCAAACCCATGGCCATGATGCTAAAGTTGCTCGTTTTGTGGCTGAACAGGTTGGTAACCAGGCGATCGCAACTCCATTGGTATTAGAAGGAGGCGCTATTGAAGTCGATGGTCACGGCACAGCGATGATGACTGAAAGCAGTGTTCTCAATCAAAATCGCAATCCAGGCATGAGTAAGTCTGAGTTTGAAGCGTTGCTTAAACCACTCCTGGGTTTAAGCAAGATTATCTGGCTCCCTGGCATTCGGGGTAGAGACATTACCGATGGCCATATTGACTTCTATGCTCGTTTTGTCCGCCCAGGTGTGGTTGTTGCAGCATACGAACCGGATCCGGCCTTTTTTGATCATGCCGTTACAAAAACGAATCTGGATATACTCCGCTCTGAGACAGATGCTGATGGACGTCCGCTAGAGATTGTTGTGCTGGAGAACCCGCAAACAATTCGCCCCACGTTTGAAACGGACGAGTTTGCAGCCGGCTATATCAATTTCTATGTAGTGAATGGAGCCGTAATCATTCCAGAGTTTGGGGATGATTTAACGGATAGTAAGGCAAAGTCGATATTACAAGACCTATATCCTAGACGTGACATTGTACAGTTAAATATTGATGCGATCGCAGCGGGTGGGGGTGGCATACACTGCACCACACAACAACAGCCGCAAGCCTAACAACCCATATCATTGGAGGTGAAATGCTTGAATATTTAACTCTAATTCTTGTTTATCAACTGATTGGAGAACTTGCCGTTAGAGCAACAGATATTCCATTCCCTGGGCCAGTGGCAGGCATGGTGTTGTTATTTATGTTTTTATTAATCAAAGGCTCAATTCCTGCAGAACTTAATACAGTCTCCAGTGCACTGCTAAACAACCTATCGGTTATGTTTGTTCCGGCTGGTGTGGGGATTATGGTGCACTTCGAACTGCTGAGCAGTGACATTTGGCCTCTATCAATCGCGCTTGTCATTAGCACTATATTAACTATAACGGTCACGGCGCTGGTGATGACCTTGCTTAGCAAAAAGAGTCCCACAAATTTGATCAAAAGGAGCTAGCCAGGGTGCAAGAAATCAGTAATATCTGGGTTTATCTCAGTGCCAGCCCACTTTTGCATTTAACACTAACCCTGGCGGCATTTGTTCTTGCTTCGGCGGTTTACCGAAAGGCACAGATGAATCCGCTGTTGAATCCAGTGCTGCTGAGTGTTATTGCCATTGTCGTTATTTTGCATGGTACTAGCACCAGCTATGAAACTTACTTTGAAGGGGCTCAGTTTGTTCACTTTCTCCTGGGTCCAGCAACGGTTGCATTGGCCGTCCCGTTATATCGTCAATTTGATCGAGTAAAAAGATCCGCTGTAGCTATCTTGCTCAGTCTTTTATTTGGCTCAATGACATCGGCAATCAGTGCAGTATTAATTGCATGGTTTTTAGGAGCTGAGACTGTCTCATTGGTATCAATCGCTCCAAAGTCCGTCACAGCACCGGTAGCAATGAGTATTTCGGATCAGCTAGGTGGGTTACCTTCATTAACCGCCGTTATTGTCATTTTGACTGGAATTATGGGATCCATGTTTGGCCCCATGATACTGAACTTGTTAAAGATCCAGGATTCGTCGGTAAGGGGTCTGGCTATGGGCACGGCCAGTCATGGCCTTGGCACAGCTCGTGCACTTCAGATTAGCGAACTAGCGGGAGCGTTTTCTGGACTGGCCATGGGATTAAATGCTCTAGCAACAGCGATTATATTACCGATTCTTTGGAATTTTTTCTTTTGAGTGATCTCCATCGGTTATTGGGGATGTGCGTCCAAATATGTGAAATCCTAGTACGCATAATAATTTCAGCTGATATCAATTTTTAGGTCTGATTACTGTGCTGGGGAGCAACTAAGCAAATCGAATAACGATGCCCATTACCCGCTGCAGATAGCCTCTGCATTATACCGATCCACTTTTTGTGGTCGGTGTGCATAGGCCTTGTTAGGTGGCAGTCGATTGTTTCAAGAACTCATAAGCATAATGGGTTCCCAAAAGTTTATCGGTGGAGGGGACAAAATTACGTCTAGGAACGCTCCCTACAATTATCTACCTGAGGAAAAATTAGATAATAGATTCTTTAGCAACCAACCAATTCCTAATCCTGGAAGGCATCCCAGCACTAGCACGACAGCTATCTCATAATTCCAAATAGTTGTTCGATAAAGTGTGTAGTAGTAAATTGCAGCTAATGCAATATTGCCAGCAAGAAGTCCACCAATTAAACTAGGCAAGACTGGTTTAGGATAAGCCAATAAACCGCCAATAGTGCCACCAATTGTTGCACAGGTAAATGCTGCAAACCAAGAAAAAGCGATATCAAACAAAAAGTTATTGATAATCAGCGGTGGTCCCACACAAAGGAGAACATAAATCAAGCAACCTACCTCTCTCTTTCCTAGATATTTATCCCATAAAACCCCAGTCAAGACTATTATTCCAATTACGTTCATTAAGTATCCAACAACTAGCCAAAGGTCGTAGAACTGTGAGCTTGAATAGTGCCATATCAAAAAAATCCCAATTACTAAAGATCCTAGCGCTAAGAGCCCTCTCTGCAGAAGTCTCAAGTTTGAGCGTTCTATCTGGACTTCAAGATAAAGATCCCCTTCGTCAATTCCTACCTTTTTACCCTCTCCCTTAAGACGGAGGCGTGTTTTGTTTCGAATGCCTGCTGGAATTTTTACTAATAGTTCTTTGCCGTCGACACCTTGAATCCTTTGCGTTACCCCATACCAAGCCAGCAGTGGATGCAAGTGAAGCTCAATCGTTATGTCTAAGTCGTCTGGCATAATTTTTCAATCAACACCAACTTGGCTAACTTGATGAATACACAACTTATTGCAGAAT
>JBCCJR010000173.1:0-10256 GCA_039045805.1 Cyanobacteria bacterium P01_C01_bin.118 | reverse complement strand
TGGTTTGACCGGTGGAACCGTCCATGGCCAGATTCAGGACCAAACTATCGTGGTCGATGGTGTCGCTTTACCCTTGCCCCTTCAAGGGGAGCACAATGCTCTGAATTATTTGAGTGCGATCGCAACACTCCAGGCCCTAAATCTGGACTGGCATCGATTAGGGGTTGGTCTCAATATAGATATGCCAGCAGGCCGCTCAAAATGTCATCAACTTGACCATGACATTTTGTTGCTAGACGAGACCTACAATGCCGGTGCAGAATCCATGGAGGCGGCTTTAAGGTTATTAAAGGCCCAACCTGGAAAACGTTATATTGCCGTCTTGGGAACGATGAAAGAACTGGGACACAAGTCTGTGGAACTCCATCAGTCCATTGGCAAGGTGGTGCACAGCCTGGGTATTGACCACCTATTTATCCTGGCGGATCCGGCAGAAGCTGCAGCCATGGCGAAAGGGGCTGGCACAGTTCCCCATCAGCAGTTTTCTGGGCACGATGCGCTGGCGAAACACCTCCAGCAATTTATCCAGCCAGGGGATCGACTCCTGTTTAAAGCATCGCGCTCAGTGGCGATGGATAAAGTGATTGAGCCTTTACTCAAGGCGTAATCACTCCTTTTCAAATATCCATCCCTTTCATTGCTATACAATGGGAAGCCTGGAATATTTTGACCCTTAATCTGTGGTGTTAATCCTCACCCAAGCGCATATCGACTGTATGCAGGCCCATGCAGAGCAAGCCTATCCCTACGAAGGTTGTGGATTGCTGGTGGGCACATTTAACCCTGCTACTAATGTAAAGACACTCGTGGATTTGGTCTTGCTAGATAACGGTTGGACTGACAATGTGGCAGCTGACTTAATAGACCATGGCGGTGCAGATGGGATGACAAAAGAGCGACGCTATTGGATCGATCCCAAAGATTTATTTGAGACTCAGCGTCAGTCCAGGCAAGCGGGCTTGGCCATTATCGGGGTGTATCATTCTCACCCGGATGCCGAGGCGAGACCTTCTGCCTGCGATCGCGATTTGGCCTGGCCTAGCTATGCTTACATTATCGTTTCTATCCGTAATCGCATTGCTGTTGATCTCCAAAACTGGCAGCTGGATGGCAGCCATCAATTTCAACCCGAACCCATGAAAATTGTGCCAGCATCGGCGGCTCGAGATCGAATGCCGCTGTTGTCGTCCTGAAAGTAATCAACGCTGCCCCATCAGCGTCAAAACAATTTTTTCAACTCTTTTTGTTCTCAAGGAACCATGCTGAATCCCAATCTGGATGACATCCAACTTACTAAAGAAGACTATGAACGCTACTCACGGCACTTGATTCTGCCTGAGGTCGGTGTAGATGGTCAGAAGCGTCTTAAGGCTGCCAGTGTCCTATGTATCGGCACCGGTGGCCTGGGCTCCCCCCTAATCCTCTATTTAGCGGCGGCAGGTGTGGGTCGTATCGGTTTAGTTGACTTTGATGTAGTTGACTATTCCAATCTGCAACGTCAAATTATCCACGGCACGTCTTGGGTGAATAAACCCAAAATCGAGTCTGCTAAAAACCGCATTCTCGAAATTAACCCCCATTGTCAGGTAGACCTGTTTAACACCCGCCTCAGTTCCGACAATGCCCTCAAAATTTTTGAACCCTACGATATCGTTGTAGATGGGACAGATAATTTCCCCACCCGGTACCTGGTGAACGATGCCTGTGTGCTGCTCAACAAACCTAACGTTTACGGCTCTATTTTCCGTTTTGAGGGGCAGGCAACCGTCTTTAACTATGAGGATGGCCCCAACTATCGAGACCTTTATCCTGAGCCTCCACCGCCGGGGTTAGTTCCTTCCTGTGCTGAGGGGGGCGTTTTAGGCATTTTGCCCGGCATTATTGGTGTGATTCAAGCCACTGAAACTATCAAAATTATTTTGGGTGAAGGCAATACCCTCAGTGGTCGCTTGTTGCTATACAACTCCTTGGATATGACCTTCCGAGAGTTGAAGCTACGTCCAAATCCAGTCCGTCCCGTAATTAAAGAGCTGATTGACTACGAACAGTTCTGCGGTATTCCTGATGCTAAAGCTGCTGAAGCAGAACAAAAGGCGGCTATTGCAGAAATGAGCGTAACCGAACTTAAAACTCTGCTTGACAGCGGTCAAGATGATTATGTGCTGTTAGATGTACGTAATCCCAATGAGTACGAGATCGCTAAGATTCCTGGGTCAGTGCTGATTCCTCTATCTGAAATTGAAAATGGTGCAGGTGTGGAGAAAATTCGTCAGCTGGTTAATGGTCATCAGCTGATTGCCCATTGCAAGATGGGGGGACGGTCCGCAAAGGCTCTTTCCATTCTTAAAAATTCAGGTATCGAAGGGACTAATGTAACTGGCGGTATCCTGGCTTGGAGCCGTGAAGTTGATCCTTCGGTGCCTCAGTACTAAGTCTGATTCTTTTCTTGAAAATTCTTCTCCCTAAGGGGAGGAATTTTCAAAGTTTGCTTGCAAAACCAGGCCAAAGATTAATCTCTGTCTGGGCTAATTTTTGTTTAAACCATGTCTCTTAAAGATCGGATTAGTGAGGAAATCAAAGCAGCCATGAAAGCGCGTGACAAACTGCGCTTAGAAACTGTTCGTGGCATTAAAAAAGTAATTCTTGAAAAAGAAACTGAGGTCCGTCCAAAGGGACAAGACGCCTTGACGCCTGAACAAGAAATCGAAGTCGTCACGCAGCTGGCAAAACAGCGTAAAGATTCCATTGAGCAGTATAAAAATGCTGGTCGAGACGATCTTGCTGAGAAAGAGGCTCAGGAACTGGCGATTTTGCAGGAGTATTTACCCGAGCAAATGTCTGATGATCAGATTAAAGCAGTGATTGATGAACTGATCGCTCAAACTGGAGCCAGTGGCCCCCGTGATATGGGTAAGGTTATGGGGCCTGCCATGAAGCAGATGAAGGGTAAGGCTGATGGTGGAAAAGTTCAAGCGCTGGTAAAAGCCAAACTCGCGGGCGGCTAATTATAGCTTGACGCCCAGAGCTCCAACTTACTTATCGAAAGGCGGGATATAAGGGTAGGCCCCCTCAAAATAGAAAATCCTATAGAGAGGTACTCATTTATAGATGCCCTTGGATGCCGGCCCCTATCAGACAAGATTTCCTATGAGAGATCGAAATAACAAAAAAAGGGGGGGACATCGGCCGATGTCCCCCCCTTTTTTTATCAACCGATGTTTTGCTATAGCTTTCAGCGATCAATGTTGTTGTGAGCTACGGGCACCAAGCCATAAGCTTCAGAGCTATTGGCGAAGACTATCGGCGCGGCTGATAGTATACTTTTTGCCCTTCGTTCGGCACAAAAATACACTCTTGGGCAGATCGCCAGAAGCTAGTCCAGATAGAGTCTTTAGCTTCACGATAATAGTCTCCCAAGATGGGTTTTATCGCCTCAGTAGCATCTTTGAGATGATAATGAGGCATATTCAAAAAGATATGGTGAGCCACATGGGTGCCAATGTTGTGGTGGATGTTGTTGATAAAGCCATAGTCACGGTCAATGGTGGACAAGGCCCCTTTAAGGAAATACCAACTATCGTTCCGATACCATGGAATATCAGGCTCTGTGTGGTGTAAGAAGGTGACTAAATCGAGCCAAACAACAAATACCAAATAAGGCATAACGTAAAATTTGATCAGAAAAATCAGACCAAAGTGTAGACCAATCCACCCAAGGAACCCTACAAACAGAGACCAAAGGACAGTACTGGTGATAACGTCTTGTCTTTCAGAGGGACGAAATAAATCACTGCCTGGCATAAAGTGAGAGCCTTTACGACCTGGGGAGCGCTTAAATAGATAAAACGGATAAGCCAACAAAAATAAATTAAATCGAATGGCTTTACCGATGGCATCCATCTCGTTGTAAGTATCTTCGGAGATGGGATACCAGCTTTCATCGGTATCAATATTGCCAGTCTTGGCATGGTGGGTGCGATGGCTAATACGCCAACCATGGAATGGCACCAAAATAGGTGTATGGCTTAAATGGCCAACTAAATTGTTAAGCCACATATGCTTTGAAAAGGAGCGGTGCCCGCAGTCGTGACCAACCACAAACAAAGCCCAAAACATTGTGCCCTGCATTAGCCAAAATAAAGGAAAAAACAGCCAGGAATTTAGGCTGTAGGCTATCCAATAAAGGCCAGCAATAATGCCAATATCAAGGAAAAAGTAAGCTAAGGAACGACTGGTGGAGGGTTTAAAACAGTAGTCTGGAATCGCGTCCTTAAGGTCTTTGAGGGTAAAGGGAAGCTCGCGCGTAGAGGGGCCTGAAGACCCAGTTGGGCGGGTAGTTAATTGCACTTATTACCTACGTTTCACAGCTAAAACCAACCTATATCGCTCAGATGCCTTGCAGACGCGTCTTACAGATGCGTAAGAATTACCAGCATCAGATCTTAGAGTTGATTTACAAAGCTTTACAATACTATAGATCGTTGCTCAAACGGTAGGCTGTGCCGTCAATTCGGGAAATGTTGTGACAAAGCGCTTAATTTTTGTCTGGTGTGATGCCGGTTCTCAATTGTTGGTCTTGTAGATGTTTAATCTGCTTGAATAACTCTTTCAGTTGTTCAAACCCTTTGGTATAGGTCACTTGGGCCAAATGGCCGAGGCTGAGGTTATTTGTGATAGCTTCCACCTTGCAAAATAGTTTTGCTGCGGTAAAGCTGTTCCAGTAGAAGTAAACGAGCCACTTCGTGGGGAAAGGTCATCGCCGATAGACTGATGGTTTGATAAGCCATTTGCTTTAGCGATTGGCTGACTCCGGTGGGGCCACCGATAAAAAATACCAAAGTCCCCGACGCTTCCTGACCTAGCCATTGACTAAATTTTACAGAGTCGAACTGCTGGCCATTTTCTGAAAGCACCACCAGTTTGTCATGGGTTTTTAAGGAGCTGAGGACTTTCTTGGCCTCGGTATCTGGGCCAGTGTCCTTGATTTCTATTAGTTCAATATCGGGCAAGCGCAGAGTATAGAGGTTAATCCCGTCTTTGATCCACCCTTTTTTAACTTTGCCAACGGCGATGATTTTAATCTTGGGAAAGCTTTGTCCCATCTTTAATCCCTGCTCTAATCAATTGTTCTACTCAATCGGCGTGGATATAAACTCTGGGAGGGCTTCCGCCTGAGTAGAAAAGGCGGCCAGTTGGGGATAGGCTGCCGGTGTGATCACTTCGGCTGTGTAGAGCTGGGTAAAACGCCAGGCAACTGCAACCGTGATGTCGGCCTGCATTAGGGGCTCACAGTTCAAACTGCTGGCGTTTTGTTCGAGTTGTCCATAGGCGGCATGAAGCTGTGTGGTGACTCGGTCCAACCATGGCTGGTGTCGTTTTTCAGGTGGGCGTAAGGTGCGCTCATAGATGATTTGCACAGTTTTGTCGCAGGCCATTAAGGCCAGCCCAATTAACCGGAGTGCCTGGGCTGACGAACTGTCAGGCATCAGACTGCGGTCTGCCACACCTTCGATATATTGCAAAATCAGGCTGGAATCTACCAGAACTGTGCCGTCGTCAGTGACCAAGGTAGGTGCTTTGACAATGGGGTTGATCTGGCTAAATGTTTCAAAATCACGAAACACAGACAGGGATTTATGCTCGAAGGGAACCCCCAAGCATTTGAGAGAAATGGCCACACGTCTGACGTAGGGAGAATCGAGCATGCCGATCAGCTGCATTGGCTTACTAGGGGTAGGCGAACACTACTGAGGGTAAAAGCATCCCCAGACCTATTGGTCAGAACTTAGATGTTTCTTCAGGTCTATGGGGCTTATTTTTCTTCTGCGACGTGGTCAATAGCCCATCTAGCTGCAGCAAGGCTAATGCGGGCTTGCTCCATCGGAGACAGGTCGGCCCAATCAATATCTCGCACTGAGTCAATAGTGGCTTCTAAGATTTCTTCTTGACCCCGCATGGCATGGGCTAAGGGGCGTGCCATTACCTGTAAGTCGGCTTCATCCCAGCCTGTGAGGGTATCGCGGACACAGGCGATTAGCTGCTCTGCCAGGGGACGGCCTGTGCTGACCACCTCAGCTGCTTTAGCCGTAATTTGATCGATCACATCCTGTGATATACGACGGGCAAAGCGTTTGGCTAATGCCATTTGTACGGAAGTTGAATCTCCCCAAATTGTATTGAGTTGGGCAGAGAGTGCCTGCCAACCCAGATGAGCTTCCTCATCGGAAAAGGCGAGTTCATTGCCAGCGGCGTTGGCTTCAGTTAAGTATTCGGACGCCTCGTTGGGAGACCATGGATAGGGGCGCTGGGGCGACAGGATGGCCTGTAGCATTTCCTGTTGAGCGTTGTTTTCTGCAGACAAGTTCTGGTTAGATGAAGAATTTTTGTGGTTGACCATGGTAGTTTTACCCTCCCATAAGTTCATTGAGCTGTGACAGGAAGAGGATACAGGCTTGATTCCAAGTGTTCCGCATCTAATTATTGAACTTACGTCAAACTTACGTATTTTGGCGCAGGTTCGTATGTCGAAACGCCCACACTTTGCCTTATTTCAGGGCTTGATGACTTTAGTAACAGAGAATTTAGGTCTGTGGTGTAGGCTCGATTATAAATTCTAGCAAGCAACCGTCAGAGCTGCCAAAACGCAGTTGCATTCCAGACGACAGGGGGATTTCTTGCCGGTGAATTTGCTGCCAGCCCTGGCTGCTGAGATAGTAGGTGCCATAGCGGGAGAAGTCGCGCAAAAAATAGGTGGGTTCTGAGGATTCGACGGTGGCAGCGCGCCGGTAGAAAATTTCGGCATGTTTGCTGGAGACCCAGGGTTCTGCGATCACTAAATCATTGTCTGGTAGGCGGCCCACCCGCATAAGGCCACGATAGATGGGCCAGACTTTTCCGTCGCCGCCGATTTCCCGCAGGCTAATGGTGTGGGTATTGGTGCGTCCGCCGATACCAGAATCACCGGGTAGTCGGGTGATATCGGTGGGCATGGGGGTGAGCAGTTCCCCGTCAAAATCTGGGTGCATGTAGAGCACCGGTAGGGTCCAGGCGGGTTGATTGAACTTGTATAAAGTGAGGAGGTGCTGTCGTGCGATCGCAACGGCTTCATCTACTGATTTTCGTTCAGCCAAAGCCTGGGCAAAAACCTGAATAAAGCTAATGGCTTCTTCATCGGCAATGGAATCTCGCATTGCCAAAACAGCGGGTACCCCATGGTGTAACAAGACTTCGGCTAAGCTACTGCGGGGGATGGCCTGCTGACCGTTTCGTTCTGGTTGGGCCCCCCAGCAGGTATTAAATACAGCCACCTTTACCCGGCATCGAGTCAGGACCTGGGCCAGTTCGGTGCCGTTGAGGGTAGCGTTGGGTTGGAGAAATAGCAAACCACCATCGGGGGCAGGAATGCCATGTCCCGCATAGAAGAACACATTATAGCGATAGCGTTCTAAATGCTGAATCAGGTCTGCAGGGGAGGGCTGTAGTAAGACATCCACCTGACGTACTACCCGACGACCTGGTTTAGAGTCAGTGCTGCTTTCTAAAATGCTTTTAAGCAGGTCGGCTTCTTTTTGCAAGCTGAGAGTAGCTGCTGCTCGATCCTCGTTGCCAGTGCCAGAATCATGACCCACCACCAATAAAATTTTTAGCCCGTTGTCTAACCCCCAATCTGCCAATGGATCAACATCGCTGGTAGTGCGACTAAACAAAATTTGCTGGTTGAGGGCCACCGCTGGACGTCCCGGTTGGGATTGCATAATTTCCCAGGGGACATTGATTAGCTCTGGATCGCGCACCTCTAGCCTTAGTCGCATCACCGTGTTTTGTCCTTGGGCAATGCCTCGGCTGTGATCAAGGCTGCTCTGAACTGGTCCATCAAACAGCCACTGCCAAAGGTTTAAGCCCAGGTGCTGCATTAATCGACTGCTGTAGCTATTGTTGGTTGAGTTAACAGCAGTGGATGCATCGCTAAAATCGTCCAGCATTAGCTGAGGAACGTAGGCCGATGGTACGTGGGGGACTTGGGGCAGTCCACGTAATGAAAACATGGACTGCCAGGTTTGCCAGGCCTGCGATAGGGTATGGCTCCAAATGCGATCATGGTGTACGTGGCCGCTTGGATAGGGAGATTTGAGCACCCAAATAGCATAGTGCTCCGGATCAGCGGCTGTGAGCCGATCCAGGGCCAACCATAGGCAAAGTGACTCTGAAGACGACTTGGAAGCGGTCATAAACGTTGTGCCACGGTACAAAGACAATCAAACTTACTAAAAGTCACTTGGGCAGCTTTCCGCTGTGCGCACCAGCTGTGCCAGTTCTGCTTCAAGCACCCAGCCTTCTGCCCCAGAGGTTAGTGACGGAACTGTGGAGGGTGTGACAGTTAGTTCGGAACTCGGTGGAATATCATCGGCTGCTTCAGGCGTATCAACGTTGGTTGGTAAAGGAGCGGAGCCACAGACTTTGAGCTTAATCCAACGAGACTGTTCTCCCGCTAGCTCTTGTCTGGTAAGGACTTGGACAACTGTGCCGCTGAGGATTTGACCAAAGACGGTATCGTCATCAGCCGTGAGCTGAGGTGCCGTTAATAGAGAGAGCGGTTGGGTCAACTGTAGATAGCTCCTGGGGGCCAGGGAAGGGCTAGCCAGTTCATCATCGGAAATGCCTACTCTCTCAATGTCTTGATTGATTTTATCCTGAATAGTTTCTGGCAGGATAGGAGCCGCATTCGGAGGAGATGCGGCGGGTTCTTCCCGAAAGAAAATCATGATTAAGGCTGTTGCGGCTCCGAGGGTGCCGAACAATCCTAAAAGGACGGGCCAGATGCTATTGGTGCTCCTGGCGAGAGGACTTTCTTGGGGAGGAGCGGGGATTTGCTGAGTGGCGGCAACGGGGGGCTTGGAGGGACGAGGAGATGGGGGTGCGGCTGGGGTAATCGATGATGGGAAGGGCACCAGGGGAGGCTGGACCAATTTAATCTGAGCCGATACTACACCTACGGTGATGTTGTCATGGCCATTGTAGGTATTGGCTAGCTGTACCAGTCCCTTGACCGCTTTGGTGGGTTTGAGTCGTTCGGTAAGAATTGGCAGCAGGTGAGTTTGCCAGCTTTGCTCCACACGGTCGTAGTCGCTTAAGCCATCGGAACATAGCAATAGTACGAGGTCATCATCTAAAATCAAGCGCTGTACCGCGGTGTGTAATGCGGCTGAGTGACCCATACCCAGGGCCTGGATCAGTGCGCCAGTTCCTGGGCGGTTAGCGACATCAGCATAGAATCCGTATCCTAGACGGACTTCACGGGCTGCTACGTCATCATCAAAGGTGATCTGACGACAGCTGTTGGTGCTAATGCGATAGGCTCGGCTATCGCCCACATGGGCAATGTACACATACACGCCTACAATCAGAGCCATAACAATGGTGGTGCCCATGCGATCGCGAGCCTGACGTTGCCCTTGATCGTTGTAGTGAGAAATCTGATCATTGGCGGCACCAATGGCTTGCTCGATGGCCAATGTAACGGTACCTGCGTCGTGCAGAGGCTGATCGGCCAACCACTCTGATAACGGGGCTAGTTCTTGTTCGATGGTTGCGATCGCCAATCGACTGGCTATATCGCCACCCTCATGACCACCAATGCCGTCACAGACTAGCAAGAGTAAAGGACGCCTGTGTTTAGCCCGCGCCCTTGGTCCCAAACTGTGAATTTGGGTGGTACCGCTGGGGGGAGAGCAGGCATCTTCATTACGTTTTCTGCTGGGTCCCTGATCGGTGAGAACCGAGAGCTCGTAGTCTACCTGATAACCATCTCCGGCTGTGGCGATGGCTTGATCCAGATAGCCAAGTAAAAATTCTGGAGTTGTGATTTCTCCGTCAATTAGACCCTGACAAAGAGGGTCTAAAAATTCACGAATAGAAGAATGGCTCTCTAAAAGTAAATTCTTTTTCCAGAAAGCGCCCAAATTTCCCAGATTTAGAGGCTGCGGATCGGGGTTTAGTTCTAATAAACGGACGAGAGAGCCGTGCACCCGCAAATGGTTACTGGCTACCAAGCTGCTCGCTACCTGCTGCTCTAAAAAATCCGGCCAAAGTTCTGCAATTTGCCACAGCCAGTTGAGTTGTCTCAGGGGGGAGGCCTTTGGCCACGCGTCTACCAGAGAGGGTAATAGGGTGGGTCTGATCTCCCCTGGTGAGGCCGCAATGGCAGCCGTATCCAGTAATAAAAGCCCCTGGTCCTCAATAAATGCGTAGGGCTGGGG
>JBCCJR010000172.1:0-10393 GCA_039045805.1 Cyanobacteria bacterium P01_C01_bin.118 | reverse complement strand
CTGTGCAATTGTGGGAAGCTATATGATTGTGCAGCAGATGGGAATGTTAGCCCATGCCATTTCTCACTCGGTGATGGCTGGTTTGCCAATTGCATATGTGATTGGTGTTGCTTTATCAATAGGGGCGTTGGTTGCAGGAGTTGTTAGTGCTCTGGTGCTCTATTTAATAGAATCGAGATCCCGTGTAAAAACCGATGCTGCGATGGCCCTGATTTTGACATCATTTGTTGCCATTGGTGTCATATTAGTCAGCGTACTTCCTGGGGCAAATCGTATTGACCTAGTTCATATCCTTTTCGGCAATATCCTCGGGGTAACCATGAAGGAGATCTGGTGGAGTTTGGCCATTGCCGTGGTTGGAATCATATTGGTGCGCCTGTTTTTCAAAGAACTGTTATTTTACACGTTTGATCCTAAAGGAGCACAGGCCAGTGGCTTGCCTGTGCATTGGTATAATGCATCACTGATTGTTGCGATGACGGTGACAATTGTAGTGTGCTTACCTACGGTGGGGGCATTGTTGGTTGTAGCCTTACTAGTTGCACCTGCTGTGACTGCCTACATGCTCGTCAAAGAGTTGCACCAGATAATGTGGTTAGGTTCGGTTATTGGCGCTCTCTCCAGTGTGATTGGCATGTACCTCAGTTATTACTTGGATGCACCATCGGGAGCCGCGATTGTCCTCGTAGCTTTCTGCTTTTTCTGTCTGGCGTTTTTCTTTAGCCCATCGGAAGGTTTACTGATTAACTTTTGGAGACAGCGTACGCGCTCTAAGCTTACCGATGTAGACAAAGTTGATCAAACTCTGGTGACGTAGAAGATAATCCCTGGCCAATATGCATCTATTAGGTTTCTACAGGTGATGCTATAAGATTAGGACAGGTTTCTTTGTAGGGCTCATCCCTAAAGAAATCTGTCCATTCTGTCTCAGTAAGATTTCGAGGCAGACGACTGCATGCCTCAGTAATTAAATCATCAATTGCAATCGAAAGGACTTGAGCTGTATTGCCGCTTTGAGTCAACAATTTATTGCCATCAGGATGTAAGTTCACACTCTCTACAACGTCTTGGTGGGGCACACGGACAATCTCCAGTATTTGTTGCTGTTCCCACTCCTTTTTGATTTGATTAGGATCCTGGTTTTTCAAGGCTGCTGTTAGGTCCCATACTCTGGCTGTCTTATCTGCGCTACCAGTGGCTAAATAGCGATCGTTATTGCCAAAGCTAACATCCGTCACCGCATCATCATGAAGGATGAGATCTAGTTCTTTTCCGGCTTGAAAGTCCCATATTTTTGTAGTTTTATCCGCACTCCCAGTAGCCAGGTAATTACCATTATTGCTAAAGCTAACAGCATTGACAGGCCCTTCATGGGGAATGCGGGTTTCTTGTTCCTCTGTTGTTAGATTCCAGATTCTGACTATCTTGTCATCACTACCGGTTGCAAGATATTGGTTATCGGGACTAAAGCTCAAATCATTAATCTTTCCTTCATGGATAAGGTTGGCTATTTGTTGGTTAGTTGTCAAATCCCATACTATTGCTGTATTGTCTTCGCCGCCAACAGCTATATACTTACCTTGCTCACTAAAGGCCATAGCAGTAAGCGCCGATGGTTGATTAATAGTAAAAGTAGGTTCCTGTTTTTCTTGCCAGTTCCAAATTCTGACTTTGTTATCTAAACCGCTAGTCGTCAAATAGTCACCATTGGGGCTAAAGCTCACTTCGTTTATGTCAACTTTGTGGGGCAGAGTAGCCAGTTCCTTATTACTTTCAAGATCCCATACCTTTACCATTTGATTACCACTAGCAGCAGCAAGGTATTTGCCATCAGCACTGAAGCTCATATCCTTCAAATCTCCGCTGTTACGGACTACTTGAGAAATTTTGGATTGAGATTTCAAATCCCACACTCTGGCTGTGTTATCCCGGCTTCCGGTGACAATGTAACGGCCGTCAGGACTGAAGTTCAAGTCGACGATGGCACCTTGATGAACAATTTGAGCAACCTCTCGGTTATCCTTTAAGTCCCAAACTTTGGCTGTGTTGTCACTGCTCCCGGTGGCCAGATAATTGCCATCATTGCTAAAGCTGAAGTCCCTAATATTTCCTTCGTGCGCAATTCTCGCCGCTTCCTCATTGGCTCCCAGATTCCAGACCCTTATGCTTTTAGTCTCCTCACTACGAGTGGCCAGATACCGGTTATTAGGACTAAATTGAAGATCAACAACTTTGTTGTCATGGGTAATCTCGTTGATTTTTTTCCCTTTGTTCAAATCCCATACAATCGCCTTGTTATTTTGACTGCTAATTGCCAAGAAGCGGCCATCGGGGCTAAAACTAAGTCCATCTACTTTCCCTTGATGGACGATGTTAGTATTTCGATTATTCTGTAAATCCCATACCCTAGCAATCTCGTTAGTTTGACGGTTAGCAACATAGGGGCTGTTGGGGCTAAACCGGATATCTTCTACATCACCCTCATGGCTAATCTTGGAATGACGGTTTTCTGTAAGAGATTGAACCCAAATCTCCTTATCACTAACACGGTAGACAAAAAAGCGATCATCAGGGCTGAAGCGAACATCATCAGCTGTTCCATAATATGAAAATTTACGTTCTTTTTTTGTATTTAAATTCCACAGTGTCACATTATTTCCACTTCTCAGAATCGTAAGGTACTGAGCCTTGGGACTAAATATAATCTTTTCAATATTCTTCTGAGAGTTGAATTCTTGTATTTTCTGACTATTTTGTAGATTCCACAGTATTGCTACTTTATTCTCACTTAGAGAAGCGAGATATTGGCCATTAGGGCTAAAAATTATCTCTTTTAAGGCTCCCGATTCATTAAAACGTCCAACTTCTTTATTTTCCTGAAGATCCCATAAGATAGGACTATGACTGGTGCTGCGGACAAGAAAATATCGATCATTTTTAGGACTAAATGCAATTTCTTTAAGACCTTCTTCGCTGCTCCAACGTTTTACTTCTTGACTTTCCTGGCGATCCCATAGGATAACTGTATTATCAGAGCTGAGGGTAGCCAAATAGCGCCCCTCAGGGCTAAAAATAGCCTCTTGAACGGCGTCATCATGGGTAACAACAGACTCTTGAGGCGGTAACAATTTCAGTCTGTCATATAATACATGACTAGCTTCTCCAGTTGAGGCATCATTAGCTTTTAGTCCTTTCATAGCAGCCGTTGCTAGCAGAACACCTTTATCGAATTCTTGTTGCTTAAACTGTCTGGCTCGGGTAACTATTTTCTGATAATTTGTGATGTCATACAGCTTCAAGATTTCGCTTGTAGCGGCTTGTTCATTTTCTCTAGCCTCGACTGCTTCTTTACGAGCACTATTCGCCCTACCGTATAGGGAAAATGCTAAGACACTTAACATCGCAGACATGGCCAATAGCGTTCTTAAGATGCCGATGGTGATTCGCTGTTGCTTATTGGTTGCTCGGCGGGCTTCTACTGAAGCAGACACATAGTCTATTTGAGTTTGGGTGGGTCTTGGCTCTTTGGCAGTATTAGATTGGATTAGCCACTGCGCTGCTTCTGTTAAAACCCGACCCCGCAGAAGTAAGCCACTATCTCGATTGCTTTTGTCCCAGCCGATGGCCTGAGTAAGAAGTGTAGTATGGGTTTTCCAGTACTCTAGATCGATATCGATACTTTTTACCAGGTCTTGAAACTTGGCCTGAAAGTCATCCCTTTTTCGAAAATGGATCCAGTTGATTTTTCCTAAGTCAGGATGTACGTCCTTCGCGTCTATATCCCGACGCACGATGGGGATCAGCCGTTTGTTGTGCTTGACAGCGTGGTCAATCTCTTGACGGCATACTTTGGAGGATACTGAATGGGGACTTAAGATAAAGATAAACGTATGGGCAGATTCTATGCCTGACTGTATTTCTTCCCACCAGTCTGCGGTTGGCGGTATATTCTGCCAATCTACCCAGGTGTCGTACTTGCTGCGAACTAGCGCAGCGTCAAGAATACGGACAAATTCTGTGTCTTTTCGAGAGTACGAGATGAATAAGTCAGCCATGGATTTAAGTAGGCAAGAGTAGACCGGTTTGGTAACTGTCTAGGAACTGAAAGGCCCACCGTTTAAGGTGTCTTTAACTTATCCACCGTCGCTGACTAGGGTTACGGACGGGGCTGAAAAAGGTGAATAAAATTCCTAGACATGTTAAATAAAATTGTTAGACGCGTTGCACAAAACTGCAAGCCGGTTGAGCATTAAGTAGAAAAATCTTTACTGGGTTAGGAAAAGGTGCGATCGCAACTGTTCTATCTTTAGGCATCATTACAAATGGCTTGTTGTTCATCAGGTGGATTGTCTTGATACTCGGTATACTCGCGCCACCACTCACAGCCTCGCTGCATCAGCACATCAAACCTCAGGGCTTCTAAATCCCACAAAATGGCAGTACGGTCTGCACTGGCAGAGGCTAGCGTCTGATTATCAGGGCTAAATTCCACCTCAAAAATCCAATCTTGGTGACCGACTAATGTTTGCAATAAGTCTCCTTCTATTGTCCAGAGTTTAACAGTGGCATCTTGCCCAACAGAGGCAATTAATTGTCCGTCAGAGCTGATAGCTACCCACCAGATTTCATCTGTATGGCCTTTGAGGACGCTCAAAAGCTCTCCCTCTAAATTCCATAGCCGAAGAGTTCCATCAAAGCTGCCAGAGATAATGGTTTGGCCATCTGGACTGAAAATAACATTTGTGACAGGAGCCTCGTGTCCAATCAGATTGTGTAGCAACTCTCCTTCTACTGTCCAAACTTGCAAGGTGTTGTCATCACGAGCCGCCGCGATTAACTTTCCATCAGGACTAAACATGACATCATTGTAGCCAGATTCGCCATTACCAAAACTGTTCAGTATCTCTCCGTCTAGATTCCAGATTTTCACCGTGCCATCAGTACTAACGGAGGCTAGCTTTTCCCCATCAGTACTAAACTCGAACCATTGAATGGTGCCTGTGTGCTCGTCCAAACTATGCAGTAGTTTGCCTTCTAAATCCCATAGCCGAATAGTGTTTCCACTGGCTACTGCTAGCAACTGTCGGTCTGGATGAAAGCTTATTCGCCATCCGTTACCTTCGTTACCTTCAAGGGTATGAAGTAGCTCACCATTTACCCTCCAAATTTTGGCAGTTGCGTCATTACTAACAGACGCGAATAATTGACCATCTGGACTAAAGTCAACACTGCGAATAATGTTGTCGTGGCTGTCTAAGGTATGTAGCAAATCGCCGTCTTTTGTCCAAAGTCTGAGGAAGCCACTATCACTAGCCGTTGCAATGGTTTGACCGTCTGGACTAAACGAGATCGCACGAGCAAAGCTTTTGTGACCTTTTAAGACTACTTGCGTGTAACTTGATAGTTTCCAAAGTCTAGCTGTATCATCACCGCTGCTAGACGCCAAGATATTGCCATCTGGACTAAATACTACATGGTTAGTAAACGCATTATGCCCAGACAACGTTTCTACGAGTTCTCCTTCTGCTGTCCAGAGCTTGATGGTTTTATCAGCACTGGTAGATGCAATGTTTTGTCCATCAGGACTAAAGTTGAGGTACGTAACAATTCCTCTATGGCCAATAAGAGTCTGTTTCAATTGTCCATCAATAGTCCACAGCTTGATAGTTGAATCATTACTCACTGAGGCAATGGTCTGGCCATCCGGGCTAAATCTCAGCCTGCGAACGGTTCCTTCATGACCACTGAGGGTATGTAGCAGTTTTCCATCGATATCCCAAAGCCTGACTGTATTATCGTCTCCACAGGAGGCTAGGGTTTGGCCATCTGGACTGAATCGAATGTCCCACACATCTGCCGTATGCCCCGTTAGGGTATGCAAAAGCTGACCGTCTAAGTTCCAGAGTTTGATAGTATCATCTCCACCTGCGGAAGCGATAGTTTTACCATCGGGGCTAAATGCTACTCGCCAAACTCGCTCAGTATGGTTTGTAAGCGTATGCAGTAAATCACCTTCACTATTCCAGAGCTTGACAGTCTGATCAGCGCTAGCAGAAGCAATGGTTGCGCCATCTGGGCTAAAGGCAATTGCTGACACAACATCTTCATGTCCTGTTAATGTTCGAATCAGTTCACCCTCTAAGCTCCAAAGCTTGAGGGTTTGATCGTCACTAGAAGATAATAGTGTCTTTCCATCTGGACTAAAGACAATACGCCGCAAATAGTCTGTATGTCCTATGAGGGTGTGCAGCAGTTCTCCGTCTCGACTCCAGAGCTTAATCGTGTCGTCATAACTAGCAGTGGCCAGTAGAGTACCATCTGGGCTAAAGGCAACTCTGCGGGTGGCATATTTGTGCTTTAAGACTTTAATTTCACGAATGCCACTAACTGCTTGTTGTAACGCTTGATAAACGAAAGTGAGATCGCTACCTGGATACTTCTCCCACTTATGACTTGCGTCGAGTGCTGTAATCAATGCATCGGTATTCTGCCCTGCTAAAAACTGGGCTTTGGACTTTTCTTCCAGGTTTGTAATTTGGGCGATCTCCCCCTTTCGCCATAGGTTGTAAGCATGAGCACCAAGACCAACAGCCCCTAATAAGGCAAGACTCAAAATGCCCACTAGCGATCGCAAAATCAAAATCCGTCGTTTCTCTTGCTTAATCTCGCGTTCCTGCGCTTCTCGTCCCGCTTGGATATACTCCTTATGTAAAACGGCTGGCAGCGGTTCTTTTTGTTGATCAAGGGCCTCCACTAGCCAGTTTTCAGAAATAACAAACTCATCACCCCGCAGCAGCAGGTCATCGCGACGGTGTTTTTTATCCCATTCCTGAGCTTTGACCAGCAACCGCGTATGGGTCTTCACATGGGATAAGTCTGTATTGAGAGCATTCACCAGCGAAGCAAACGCTTGATCAAAGTCATTGTCTTCTTTGAAAAATAGCCAGTTATGTTTACCCAAGGCCGGACGTACCAGGGACATATCAAACCCCTCCCGGTACACAATCGGCAGCAACCGCTTATTATTTTCCACCGCATGGTCAATCTCCTGACCACACACCTTAGATGCAATCGAGTCCGGGCTAATGACAAAAATAAACGTATCCGCCCCTTCGATCCCTGCCTTAATTTCCTCCCACCAGTCTGCCGTTAGGGGAATATTTTCCCAATCCACCCAGGCATCGTATTTACTATTGGCCAGGGCCTGGTTCAGAACCTGTACAAAGGCTTTGTCTTTGCGGGAGTAAGAAATGAAAACGTCTGTCATTGTGTCCACCCTCCTTTAACTTGCAACACCACTGCAGATAGCTTGTTGTTCATCAGGTGAGGTGTCTTGATATTTGGTGTACTCGCGCCACCACTCACAGCCTTGCTGCATTAGGGCATCAAACTCTAGGGCTTCTAGGTCCCATAACATAGCAGTCTTATCAACACTGCTGGAGGCAAGGGTTTTGCCGTCGGGACTGAACGATAGGTCAAATACCCAGCCACTGTGGCCGATTAAGGTTTGTAAAAGCTCACCGTCCATTGACCACAGTTTAATCGTATAGTCGTCTCCAGCTGTTGCTAACGTTTCTCCATCAGGACTCAAGGCCAATCTATAAACTTCCGCTTCATGGCCTTCAAGGGTATTTAGAAGTTCACCGTCTAGATTCCATAACTTGGCTGTGCTATCTCCGCTGCCAGAGATAATGGTTTGACTATCGGCACTAAAGAGAACTCGGTTTACTTTATCAGTATGGCCTTCTAGGGTGTGTAGTAAATCACCGTTGGCATTCCAGAGTTGTAACGTACCGTCATCATTGCCAGCCACCAGATATCGCCCATCGGGGCTAAACGTCACTTCATCATAGGGGGCTTCTCGATTGCCTAAGGTATGCAACAGTTCTCCTGCAATCGTCCAAAGTTTAACGGTGCCGTCATCGCTAGCAGAGGCCAACGTCTCACCATTAGGATTAAAGGAGATAGATGGCACCAGATCTGAGTGGCCAGACAGTGTCTGTAGCAGGTTACCATCGATGTCCCAGAGCTTAACGGTGTTGCCGCTAGCCGAAGCAAGCACGTAGCCTAACCCTTGCGGGGTCGCTTCGCGAACGGGGCTGAAGCGCACGGCAAAGCCGTCGAAGCCGTCACCGTCTAGATGCTCCAGGGTGTGGAGAAGTTCTCCATCGGCGCTCCAAATTTTAGCGATCTCATCATCGCTGATTGAAGCCAATCGTTGCCCATCGGGACTAAAGACAATACTCCAGATTTCATCATCATGGGCTTCTTCTATCGCTTTAATCAAGCTGCCATCCGGTGCCCAAAACTTGAGGTTGCCCCCAGTGCTGGCGGTCACGAGAGATTGGCCATCGGGGCTATATCTGATTCTTCGCACTGGGTAAGTATGGCTCTGTAATGTACTGGAAACATTACCTTCGAGCTGCCACAGTTTCACAGAGCGATCGCCACTGGAAGAAGCAAAGGTTTGGTCATGGGGGTTAAAGGCTAACTCACCGATCCAAGCTTGATGCCCGGTCAGGGTTTGAATGAGGGTGCCATCTAAGTTCCAGTGTTTAATGGTGTTGTCAAGGCTGGCTGACACCAATGTTCGGCCATCGGCGCTAAAGCCTATCCACATAACTGCGTCTGAATGATCAATGAGAGTCGCAATTGGTTGACCATCGCTTGTCCACAGCCGAATAGTCTTGTCACGGCTAGCTGATGCTAATGTCTGCCCATCAGGGCTAAAAGCCACCATGCGGACAATATCTTCGTGCCCAGGTAACGTATGGAGCAGTTCACCCTGACGGTTCCAGATTTTCACCGTTGGTTCGTTTTCATCTCCTCCCGCCGCTATGAACTGACTATCCGGACTAAACACTGGGGTCCATGAAGTATCGGTGCGCCTGACTAACGTGTGGAGTAATTCACCCTCGAGATTCCAGAGTTTGATCGTTTTATCTTCGCTGTGAGAGGTAAATACTTCACCATCAGGACTAAAAACAATACGGTAAAGCTCTTCCTCATGGCCCTTGAGGGTCTTTAACAAGTTGCCGTCTCGATCCCAGAATTTGATTATACCGTCGCTGCTGGCGGTGACAATTGTTTGCCCGTCTAGACTGAAGTCGATATTCCAAACTTGGTCATTATGGCCCAGAGTATGGAGCAATTCACCCTGGAGATTCCAGAGCTTAGCGGTTTGATCCACACTCGCTGAGGCCAGTAGTTGCCCATTAGGGCTAAAGCTCAGTCTACCAATGCGACCTTTATGGCCCAAGAAGCTATGAAGTAACTCGCCCTCTTGACTCCATAGCCTGATGGTTCCACTACGGGTTGCAGAGGCAATGGTTTCGCCATCGGGGCTAATCGCAAGCTCGTCAACCACATTATCGTGGCCGTCCAGGCTTTTGATTTCGCGAATACCGTTGACAGCTTGGGTCAAAACTTGCTGGACGAGGTAGCGATCGCTTTCTGGGTACTTCTGCCACTGATGCCCCGCCTTCAGTGCCGTAATCAACGCATCGGTATTTTGCTCTAATGCAAATTCTGCTTGTGACTGCTTCGCTAGAGACTCAATTTGGGCAATTTCGCCGCTGCGCCACAATTGATAGGCATAGATGCCAGCTCTCGACGCCGCGACAAAGGCCAAACTCATTACCGCCAACAGCGACCTGAGCACCAAAATCCGTCGCTTTTCTCGCTTATCATCCCGCTCCTGGGCTGCGCGTCCCGCCTGGATATACTCCTTGTGTAGTGCAGCTGGCAGCGGTTCCTGTTGCTGCTCCAAAGCTTCCACCAGCCAGTTTTCAGAAATAACAAACTCATCCCCCCGCAGCAGCAGGTCATCCCGGCGGTGTTTTTTATCCCATTCCTGAGCTTTAACCAGTAGCCGCGTGTGTGTCTTCACATGGGACAAATCCGTATTGAGAGCATCCACCAGCGCTGTAAACGCCGGGTCAAAGTCGTTGTCTTCTTTGAAAAACAGCCAGTTGTGTCTGCTCAATGCTGGACGTAGCTGAGCCATATCGAAACCCTCACGCCGCACGATAGGTACCAGTCGCTTATTGTTCTCCACTGCATGGTCAATCTCCTGACCGCAAACCTTTGAAGCAATCGAGTCAGGACTGATCACAAAGACAAACGTATCCGCCCCTTCGATCCCCGCCTTAATTTCCTCCCACCAGTCCGCCGTTAGGGGAATATTTTCCCAATCCACCCAGGCATCATATTTACTATTCGCCAGGGCCTGATTCAGCACCTGCACAAAAGCCTTAGGGGGCGTTTATAAATAACTTCATACTTTTGTGGGGTTAGAAAGTAGGCGCGGTTTGAGACAATAGTTCCACTGAGGACAGATGCTTCGCCGTACAAGGTTCAGTTGAATCATCTCCTCATCAGAGACTTTGATCTT
>JBCCJR010000171.1:0-10422 GCA_039045805.1 Cyanobacteria bacterium P01_C01_bin.118 | reverse complement strand
GTTTGCCAGCTCAGGGAAGCTGACCCATTAGACTCAACCAAAGTAGATAGATTTTGAGCCAGATTAATACGAGCGTAAATTCCTGTTCGATTAGCTGGTAAGGTATCCACCTCAGGTTCAATGTTGTTTTCCCAGAGTGCGATCGCGTCTGAGGAATTAGTCTTTACCAAAATGCTCAATTGGTTTAGCTGAGCACGAAATCGATTAATCTCATCTCCTTTATCAATAACTTGGTTGTATAACGCCAGTACTTCTTTAAAGTCGGCTTCTTTAGCTGCTTTGTCCCTAAGACTGAGTGAGGCCTGAACCTGGGCATAAATAATGTTGGCCAGTGTCAGTTGACTGGCAGCTAATTCATTGGCATTTTCCAGATTCTCTGCAACTAATACCGCACTCTCTGCTTTTTTCTTGGCAGCTTTCAGACTATCGGTAACTTGCAAGGCTTCTGCTAAACTTCTCAGGCTTAATGCTTTAGCTTTAGAGGCTGGTTGTTTTTCAAGCTGCTGATCCAGGTCTAACAAAATTTTCTCAGCCCGTAGATAAAATCCTTGGGCCTGTAGCGCTCTGGCTTGTCGAATACGACTAAGTGCTACTCTGTAGTCATCCCCTGCTGTAGTATAGGCTTCTGCCGCTTGCCCCCAGGTATCCAATGCAGCGGCAGCATTATTCTGGGCTAATTGTAATCGTGCCTGAATATTTAGAGTTTGGGCATAGACTGACCATTGTTCCTGGGTCGTGGGTTGCGGCCCTAAAATTTGCTGACTGCGGGTAATGCTTTGTTGGGCGGCGGACCAGTTGCCTTGTTGGCCGTAAACCAGGGCTAGATTGCCGAGTGCGATCGCATCCACCAACGCATCCCCCCGGGACCGTCTCAATACGTCCTCAAGGACATCAGCCGCACGGGTGAGCTGTCCTGCCTCATAAAGTTTTTTACCCTGGGTCAGCGCTGCTGCTAACTGCGGCTCAGCTGCATGAACGTTGACAGAATTCTGGGGCCAACCCAGGGTAAACCCTATCGCTATCAACAAGCCTACACAAAAAAGGCCGATCCGGTAACAGATAGCTTTAGCCATAGGGATTCCTCGCATCAATGTCCAACAGAAACGTAAGCTGAGGGTGATGATGGTAGGCCCCAATCTACATTAGGCCGTATTTTGTCAGAAGATTCTACTAACTTTCGAGAGTAATTATTAGGGAGTTGTCTGCCACAGTACAGTCCCATCGTGGATCGCGACGATGGGTGTGGTTTTCAACTGGGGCAATTTAACGGTATCCATCAGATCGGCCCAATCCTGGGCAGCAGATGCATTATTCGGATTGCGATAATAGGCTTCAGCGACAATTGTGAGAGCATCTTGCCAAATACCCGCTTCAACATAACTATCGAGCTGAGCTGAGCTGCTGGCAATGTCTTCAACTCGCTGGATTACACCACCTGTGAGGATCATGCTGTCGTCAATGGCCAGTGGGTTTTCAGAGTCTGGCGCGCAGAAAACCGAAACCTGCCAGCGGTATAGAGTGTCTAACTCTAGGGGGGGGAGCGATGTAGATGTTTTAAGACCAATAATGCCAGGTTGTCCGCTGATAACGTACTCCACTTCGTAAAGGGTACTCTCAAAGTCAGCAAGGGATTCATCCTCCAGCTGAATTGTTAGCTTGAGTGTGGTTTTAGGCAGCTGTGGTGCAGAAATATAAAAAACAGGATGAGCCGCTGTGCCAAGGTAGGTGGTTGCGGCCAGCTCGCCATCCATCACTTCATCCACAGGGGGCGTCACTGACGAGATAATCTCAGTGGGGCATTCTTCTCCACGAGAAATGCCACCACGGCGGTAGCGAGATGCCCGCACATTAAAGCGATAATTCCAGCGACCGGCCAGTAGATTATCTGGGTGGGTGTAAATGGTCGGAACAGTAGATTCAAAACCAGGAGAAGAAAATGTAGCTGCCTGGAAAACAGCTGCTTGGGAACCATGTAACCCTGGGCCCGTGATCGCTAGTGAACTGGCTAGGAAAGCGAAGGTAAGCCGTTTCATTTTGGAGTTGTCCTTATGTCGGTACTAATCAACCAAACCTGCGAAGACTGTCTGAGCGGATGACACCAAAACACCTTGTCTTTTATACATCAACGTTAGTTGGCTAATTTCCGTATGGTGCCAAAACCAGAAGCTGCACATGCTACCCAGAGCCCGTTGTCCACACCTGATGACAGCTTACAGCTGTACGCTCACCATCAGACCAAACCAGGGTAGTCTCTTCTGTTGGTTGTACAGGAGAGGTTGCTGGTTGTATCCAGCCAGACTCTTCCACCGGTGCTTCTAAGGGATCGGTGGGGGTTGTTGGTAAACCACCTCGACCATTGATGGCCACACCACGGTTGATCGGGGCGTCGGTATCGGCTGTTTCACAATAACTGCGTACCCGTTCTAAGGATTCGGGAAATGTTGTGGAGGCTGGTGTAAATGCATTAGGTTCAGAGCGTGGTTCGATAAAGTCAGGGAGTTCTGGGTCTGGTGGATCTGGTGGTTCTGGCGGCGGATCAGTTTCAATATCATTGGTGCGATTACCTGGTACGGCAGTTTGAAATGTGAATCCTGATACATCTTGTCCTACCGTGATTGCGCCACGTTCTCCTGCAGTGGCTAAATCACCACGGCTAATGATATCGCTGCCATTTTCACCCGTGGGAGTCAGACCCAATAATCGGGGTAAATTTTCTAATGAGATGCTGCCTGCGGTTGCACCATTGAACCCCGTAGAAGAAATTAAACTTTCATTGGTCATGACTAGCCCAGAGGCTTCAGTTTCTGTATCCGCTTCGGTGGCAGGCAAATCAAAGATAATATCGCCTGATCCAGTCACGCTACTCTCACCGGTTTCTGTTCGGATTGTGCCTCGATCAAGGTTAATGGCATTGGCTGTAATCGTTCCCGTACCGGCCAATCCTTGACGGTTTATTATCGCTATCTCGGCTCCATCTTCTATGGTTAAACGATTGGTGGAAATGTTAACATTTCCAGTCGTTAACTCATCATCAACCTCATCAATAGTCACGTTGGCTGAGTTAGAGATGCGACTATCATTGCTGATTTCAATACTATTGTTTGCATCAACTGAGATATTTCCACCACGTAAATCTAGATTAAATTCCGTTGTCTCACCATCGAGAAACTCAAATTCAAAATTGCCAATTTCGGAAACGTCTATTTCTACGAGACTATTGTCCGTGATGGTAACGCTATCGCCAGCGCTAATAGTAATATCTCCGGTCTCACCGAGAATAGTTTCAGGATTTTCAACTGTCGTATTCTCAAAGTTTGTGAATGCCGAAAAGTCAGTGGTGATATTAGTATCGTCTTGAATCAAAATATTGCTAGTCGCAACGAGTTCAATATCTCCTGTTACCCCTCCCCTCTCTATTCCTTGAATGCCAGTGTCAATATTACTTTCACTAATAGTTATGGTATTGCCACTAATACTCACTACCCCACTGGCAAGATTTTCGATGGGTGAGTAATTATAGTAGGATTGCTCTTCCTCAAGAGCAGTGCTAATATCACTTCCGCTGATGCTCACAGTATCACCACTAATGGTGATATTTCCACTCACTTCTACATACTCACTATAGTCATAATATGTATGGCTTGTGGTGAGGGTACTACCATTAATCGTGACATTACCAGTGGCTGTAACAGCAATATCACCACTGACAATACTTTCTGCGGTCGAAAAGTTTGGTTCGGGGATTCTAAGCTCACTGTCATTAATAGAAATGTTATTGCCTGTTAGGGTCAGACTGTCTACGGCCTGAATCAAGCTGTCGTTTTCTATAATTAAGTCCTGGGAAGCACTCAAAGAAGCTGATTCGGATGCACTAACTTCACTGTCATCAATGGCAATGTTGTTACCTGTTAGGATTATAGTCTCGTCTACTTGAATTATGCTATCTTCTAAAATCAAGTCCTGGGAAGCGCTTAAAGAAGCCGATTGTGCTGATACTTGTCGGACATTAACAGAACCAGCAACTCCCTCAACAACAACTTGACCATTGCTAGCGATTAGGGTACCTGAACTATCGACTCGATGACCAGCCAGGGTCAAGTTTTGTCGACTACTAAGATTTGCTTGATTATCAACTTCGGCAGAAGAATTGGGGGCGAACTGTAGGCCCACATCAATGTTAACGGCAACTAGAGGGGGAGCATTGGGATCAGTAGCACGAAACTCGTCTCCGTTTCCTAATGTAAAGCGATCAGCCGTGCTAGCGGTAAAAGACCCCTCAAGATCAAGCCGAGCCCCAGAGCCAAATGTAATCCCGTTGGGGTTAATTAAAAATAGATTAGCCGGTCCGTTGACTCCCAACGTTCCATTGATGAACGAATCTTGGTCGCCCGTTACACGGGTGAGTATATTGTCTATATTTAATGGATTATTAAAAAAGATGTTCTCACCATCAGCAATATTGAATAGGCTAAAGCTATGGAAAAGGGTGGTCTCTCTTGTGGCACCACCGGTAATGAGTGAGTTATCAAATAGAGACGACTCACTACCCAGGGTTAGGTCTGGGACAATTTGAGCACTGGCAGCATTAGAGAAACATGGTTCAGCCAGAATCAAAATCGACGACCATAAGCAAAGTTGGTAAGAGTGTTTCATAACCAGCTCCCGACTAAGATAAAGGCTGACCAAAAATAGGGATGTTTATACTGAGGGTAGTTTTCAACAATGTAGCGTTGGGCAATCTGGAGCGCTTCTGCTTTTGTTGTACCCGCCTGGGCCAGCGCTTCATAGAACTTAGGCACCATCAGAGAGGCCATACGGTCGTCCACTTTCCAGAGACTGGCTAAGGTACTATTAGCCCCAGCTCGCACGGCTACTCCAGCTAACCCGAGTGTGGTGCGATCATCCCCTAATGCAGTTTCACAGGCACTCAGCACCAGCAATTCAGTATTTTCTCGACGGGGTCTGCGAGCCCGCAACCACTGGTTAAAGTCGCTAATGGTCAGGTTTTTATCCCAGGCGAGGATAAAGGTTTCGTTGAGTTTAGAACCAAATTGGCCATGGGTAGCCAGATGAACAACAGGGGCAGAGGATTGGCTGGCCCTGGTTAAAAACTGATCGCGGGTAAATGCTTCGTTAAATTGCACATCACAGTTGACCAGGGTACAGATAGTATTTACCTCAGATTGAACATTGGGTAATGCCTTAAATCCCTGACGACTTTCTGAAAGGCCAAAGGTGAGGGCATCAAAATTAATGGTAGCTTCTCTGGGGCGAGCGTTAAGCAGCTTTAATCCGGGGGAAATTGCCACTTGAAATTGTTCCAGCACATATTGCTTTTGGGTTTGGTCATAGAGGACGCTAATGGGAATGCTGCGTAAGCTACCATCTAAAACAAACAGCAGAGATTTTGTTTGTTGCTTGGTTAGATCGGCAATAAATGTGGACTGTCCATCTTTGCGTTGGGCTGTAA
Organism: Cyanobacteria bacterium P01_C01_bin.118; assembly: GCA_039045805.1. Classification (GTDB taxonomy): domain Bacteria; phylum Cyanobacteriota; class Cyanobacteriia; order Phormidesmidales; family Phormidesmidaceae; genus Leptothoe. Next base: position 4,952 of record JBCCJR010000171.1, on the reverse strand, counting down.
AAATATCCTGGTAAAGTGCTTGGGCCGATGTGCGAAAAATGGGACTATTACTGTAGTATGCAGTGCCAATGTGGGTTCGTAATGTTTGGGCAGTTTTGTCTAATGTCTTTTTGTCAACAGCTTTACTGTAGTTGAATAGGCTGTCCTGTCCTGGCAGTTTGGCAATTAGTTCCAGCCGATCGTCCAGGATAATTGTATGAATAAATGCAGTGTCTTCAGTGCCTTTGATGTTGTAGGTAACCTCGTTGTCATCGGCATCTAAACAGGCTGCCCGCAAAAAGTCATTGAGTTCTTCCTCCCTCAGGGATTCAATGGCATCGCGGGCCTGTTTTATATTTTTCTGGCTGGGGACACCAGCGTCTGGAGCAAGGAGGAGACTGATCAGCTGTCGATGAATGGGTTCAACACTTTTCTGGAATGAAAACTGGATTTGAGGGTTGATGTGAACCAGGTCGCTGCGCAGAGTCTTAAGGGTGTGCACAGCGCCTTCGTAGTTTGCGATCGCACCCCGTCGATCCCCCCTAATCTGATCAATTTTTCCCAGCTGTGCATACCAACGATAGGTAATCTCTGTAGCATGGACTGTCTGGGCCAGGAATAATCCCTGCTCAGTGTACTGCTGTGCCTGGGGTAACTGTCCCAGGTTCAGATACAGGGTGCCTAAATAGCCAGCTACATAAGCCTTGGCCCGCTGTTCTCCCAGGCCAATCGCCGTGGATTCTGTGGTTGTCAAAAACTGACGGATAAGGTTGGGGGAAGGGGCAAATTTGGGAGATTTTTCATGCAGCCGAACCAAACTCTCTGCCAGTTTTAGCTGGCCGTAGACCGCATCTCGTTGCGGCTGTTGTGCCGTCATTTGGTCTAGCAGACCAGGCCATAGTGTTTTTGCTTCATTCCAACGACCGGTATCGACCAATAAACTCAGCTGATTCAACTGAGCTCGCAGGTGATTGTTAAAGCTGTCAGGGGAAGAGGCTTGACGATTAACCACCTGTTGATACTGGCCCAGGGCCTGATCGGTTAAGTCATTTGTCCGTCGAACCTGTTGTAAATTCAGCGCCTCTTTAGCTTGGGCGGCGATAATGTTACCCAGTTTTAGATGGGCGGCTTCGATGGTGGCAGGGGCTTCTATCTGTTTAGCAATTGTGAGACTCTCGTTGGCCGTTTGCTGTGCCTTGTCCAAACTTTCTAAGGTTTGATAGGCCGTCGCTAAATACCTCAGAGCCACAGCCTTTTCCAGGGACGCTGGTGCTTGACTAAGGGTTGTGTAAAGTGGCAGCAGAATCTCATCCTGGGCCTTACGATGGAATCCGAGGGACTGTAGGGCATTGGCCTGTCGGATTTGGGTTAATACTGATTGTTGCTGCTCCCCTAACTGAGCGTAGATTTCAGCGGCCTGTTGCCAGGACTGCATTGCCTGATCTGATTGTCTTTGCCCAAACTCTAGTCGTCCCCGCACATCTAAGGTTTGGGCCAGTAGGACCTGGCCTTGAGTTTGGTCTTTTATTTTATCCAGGCTTTGGGTAATGGCCTGATTTGCGGCGTTCCATTGCCCCTGCTGGCCATACACCAGAGCCAGATTGCTGAGCAGTGTGGCATCAGCAAAGGGAGATTGGGGATGGGTTCTTAAGCCTTCTAAGAGTGCGGCTGCCTCTGCCAATCGCCCCGTCTCATAAAGTACCTGCCCTTGGCGTAAACCCTTGCTAAATTCAGCAGAAACTGTCCAGGTATCTTGCCCTTTGGCAGGATTGGCTTGAATTATAAATAGTGACAGCACAGTCAGCAGCCCTACAAGAAAGCAGCCCATAAATCGTCGTTTGTTTTGGCAGCTACCCATGGCATGGACTCCTGCGGCTGTCAGGCGCTGGGTTTATTAAAGCCTGATGGGTTGGTAGGGGAGTACTTACTTTGGAGGGGGATTTATATTAGTCAACTGCTCTTCCACCAGGGTCAATGTCTCTATCGCCAGGGGCTGTTCGGGGTCCAGCTGTAGGGCCATTTGCAATGCCTGAATGCCTTCGTCAAATTCATTCAGCTTTAAGGTGACTACACCATAACTAGCCCAGGCATCGGCACTGGTCTCATCTCTTCGTAGTGCTTCAAAATAGCTTGCTTGTGCTCCCTCATATTGTCCCAGGGCGGTTAGTACGGCACCCTGGGTCTGCCAGGCGGTGGTAGAACTAATGTTTAAATCCACGGCTCGCTGAGCAGCTCTCAAGGCCTGGTCGTAATCCTGCATTAGCCATAGGACGACGCTGTAGTTGACCCAGGTTTCATCGTCTTGAGGGTCTAGCTTGAGGGCGTTTTTGTAACTGGTGACGGCCTGTTTTAGAAAGTCGTTGCCCTGTGTTGGATTGTCATATTTGAAATTTAACTGGGCCACACTGCGGTGGTAACGGCCTAGATTGGCCCAGGTGCGAGCATTGGTGTCATCCAGGTCGAGGGCTTCGCGGGCGGACAAAATCGCCTGTTCGTAGGTGGTTAGGGCAGCCTGGTCATCCAGGTTGGTTTCCTGGAGTGTGCCTAGATACCAGAAAATGACGCTGCGATCGCTCCAGGCTTGAGCATAGTCTGGCCGCATCCCCACAGCCCGATTTGCAGCTGCCAGGGCCGGTTCATACATACCCTGACCAGCCAGGGCATGACCCCGTTGGTTCCAGGCTTGGGCAGCCCCCAGTTCCCACCATTCACCATCTCCCTGGATGGCCTGCTGGCAAGCGTCGGCAGCGGTCTCGTATGCCTGCAGCTGATTCATAACGGTGCATTGACCCACCAAGGCCCGAGCAGATGTAGGCGCTAGCTCAACGGCACGGGTGTAGGAGGTGAGCGCCTCTGCATAGTGTTCTCGGTTTTGTAGTACAAGTCCCTGATAGGTCCAGGTGCCAGCATTCTCAGGATCGGCTTCCAAGGACAAATCGAAAGCGGCAATAGCGCGGTCGTATAGAGCCAGATTAGTGTAAGCAATACCCTGGTAATAAAGGGCAAACCCTTCGCTCTCTGGCCCCCAGCGGAGATTGCCATCAAGGGCCTGCTGGCATGTCTCTATAGCAGGGCTATAGCGCTCAAGATTGACTTCTGTGCGACACTTGTAGGCCAACGTTTGAGAATCATCGGACTCCAATAATAGGGTGCGGTCATAGGCTACCAAGGCCTGTTCATGTTGTTCTGCCTGGTCTAGAATATTGCCGCGATAACGCCATGCTAGCGCTGGGGAGCGATCGCCCCAGTCGCCATCTAGACGTAGGGCATCGTTACACACATCCAGGGCGATTTCATTTTGATCCAGGGCCGTATAGGCGATGCATTGGTAGGTGAGGGCCAGGGAATTTTGGGCATCAAAATTGAGGGAGCGTTCGGCGGATGCGATCGCTTCTGGATATTGTTCCAGGTTTAACAAAATGCCGCTGTGGGCTGCCCAGATGCGAGCATCTTTCGGTTCCAGTTCGATCGCCTGTTCACAGGATGTTAGTGCTTCGTCATATTTAGCAGCATCTGTCTGCAGGCGACATAGATTTTGCCAATAGTCAAAGTCTTCTAATTCTTCTAGACTTTCCTGGGCCAGGGCTATTCCACCGATTTGGCTCATAGTGATAGACAGAGGGGCAGATAGGACAACAGAGAGTAAAAGATGGCCTAATGTTGAGAAGAGTAATTTCATTCTCTGCCTCTCCTGATAACGAAAGCGGATTGTGTAGAGTGGATAGACCTGTTGAGGGCAACATCCCGATGAACATCTCACAGCAGCTTTTGCAAAACTATCTTCTGGGAGCACCGCTGGCGGTTATTCTATCCCTGGTTCTTGTTGCACCTGGTCAAGCCGCAGATCCGGATGATGTTGAGCAGCTGCAACAAACTCGTCAGTGCCCCGGTTGTGATTTACGAGACGCTGACCTGCGGGGAGCCTATCTCAGACAGGCAAATTTGCGCGGCGCAAATCTCACGGGAGCGGATCTCAACGGTGCCGATCTGCGGGGGGCCTTTTTAGTACAGGCAAATCTGCAGGGGGCAGATTTGAGAAACACAGACCTGACTGGCACCAACTTAGGTCAGGCGGATTTGGCTCAGGCGCGGTTAGCCAATGCTCAGTTAAATAACTACACGGTGCTGGCAGACCAGTGGAGGCTGGTGCACGATATTGTTACCAACGGTGGTCAAGACCGCAATTTAGCCATGGTCAACCTGGAGAGAGCCAATTTAACAGAGGCGGATCTCCGCAACGTTGATTTTACCGGTGCTAATTTAGCAGACGCTACCCTCGAAAGTGCTAATTTGCAGAATAGTACACTGGCTGAAGCGGATCTGACTGAAGCGGATTTGTTTATTGCCAATCTGCAAAATACTGTTATCACTAATAGTGATTTAACCGAGTCTACGCTGCGGGCAACCGATCTGCGTAATGCAGATTTGACTGGCACTCTCCTTACTGAGGCAGATCTCAACAATGCTTATTTGGCTCGAACTAATCTAACGGAGACGACCCTTAACGAGGCTGACTTAGAGTCTGCCATTCTCACCAATGCCCAGTCGGAGAATGCGGATTTAGAACGAAGTAATCTGTTTTTGGCGAATTTAGAGGACAGTCAGTTAAGCGGTGTCAATCTAGAACGAGCGAGATTAGAGGGAGCCAATATTATCGGCACGAATCTGACGGTGGGGGAGCTGAGGGGGAGTAATTTAGTTGCGATCGCATCTCGAAATGTGGATCTAGCAGGGGTGAACCTCAGCAATCAAGATTTACGCTTTGTGGATCTGAGTGGCTCTGACTTGAGTAATACAAGTTTCCGCAACACTAACTTAAGTGGGGCCAGTTTGCGTGGGGTAAATTTGACGGGGGCGGATCTGAGGGATGCGAACCTGAGCGGTGCCGATTTGTATAACGCTGATTTGACCAATGCCAATATTGCAGGCGTTAATTTTGGTGATGCGAATTTAGAACGGGTTACGTTTGAGGG
>JBCCJR010000170.1:0-10447 GCA_039045805.1 Cyanobacteria bacterium P01_C01_bin.118 | reverse complement strand
CCACCCCTGGGATGTTCATGTCTTCATTTCCTTCCATTATGGTCAAATAGGGTGATTACAATTTTCCATCCTTGACCCATGGCGTCATCTTCTCAACTTGGTCTTGTCCTGGTGACTGCAGGTTCTGAAACCCAGGCCCAAGAAATTGCCCAGGCTTTAATTGAGGCACAATTAGCCGCCTGTGTTGCCCTCAATCCAGTGCAGTCAATCTATCGCTGGCAGGGAACAATTCACCACGATGCTGAATATCAACTGGTGATCAAAACTGACCTGGCGCTATTTGAGCAAATCGCCGCTAAAGTCATTCAAAACCACAGCTATGAGCTACCTGAAATCATCGCAGTGCCTTTGACTAAGAGTACTGAAGACTATGGGGCCTGGGTGAGGCAACAACTAAAATAACTTGGCCGTATGGTCGGCAATATCATACTCATAGCGCGCCTTAAAATTTGTCACACCGTAGAGATTAAATGAGATTGTCGGTTCATCTCCGATGGGTTCTACCTGATGCACAGCACCGGGAGTAAACCCAATAATATCTCCAGGCACCAAAATTTGCTCACCAACAGATTCCAGCTTATGGGAGTGTTCTGCAGTAGGTGAGCGTCGCCAGAGATGATTTTTTTCCTCACCCCCAATCAGCGCAACAATTCCCCAGGCGGCGTGATTATGGATAGTGGACACCTGACCAGGAGCCCACGCCACCATCTGAACCGTCAGGGGGAATTCGTACTCTCGATATAAAAACTTGACCGACCAGCCTGTTTTGGGAGAAGGGGCATCGTACTCCATCTGTAACCAATAGGAACTTGTTAATAGCTGGCGCACCAGGGGAGTGATTTTCTGAATGCGGAGAGCGTCATCCTTTTCATCCGCCAAAATATCTTCTAAATCCGTCAAAAACCGGTATAGCCGATAAACGCGCTCTGGAGGTTGCACATCAGCAGTACCAAATGTAGTTTGCTGACCATCGTCACTAATTAGCCAGTTTTGGTTAGTCATGGGGGCGAAAAAGAAATATCTCAGGTGTCTATTGGACCAAAGGCTTCATCTTAGATTTTCAAACATACAAAGATATGGTCACAGGTCGATACCTAAAACATTGCCACACTGTAACAGTGTTATACGAAAGTAACGTTTCATCTTGCAACAGGGGTGTATTCACAAGGTACACCTAGACATTAGACTTAAAGTTTTTCCTATGGCTCCAGACTAGAGGACATCAGACCAAAGGATAGATTAACCATCCAGGCTATCCAATTAGGAAAAAGGCCTGTAGCGCCTGAACTGACCGATCTTGCAAGGTCTGTTAGTCAAGGGCTGTTAGTCCGTATTTCTCCAATCTCACATTGACTTTGCTAATCAGCGCAAATAAAGCCAGCTTTAGAGAATCTTTCAACTCAAACTTAAATCGATTCCTCCCCAAAACCGCTTTTGGTACATATGTTTAACCTCCGTCCAACACAATATCTTCGGCCCCATCTGGCCTGGATGCTGCTGCTACTTTCTTTTATGAGTGCATGCGGCCAGGCTAACTCGCAAGTCGGTGCGAGCGATGATGTGCTTGAGGGCGGTCAAGACAACCGCTGTGTAGAGGGAGCCGTTTATATCCAGCGTGGACGCTATGTCTCTGGCAGTGACCCAGAAGAACGGAATTATGCTTATCGCATTTCAGCCGAGGCTTTGGCCAATACCCCTGAAGAAATGGTCGATGTCGAAACTCGTCTACGACAGCAACGGTGGTTTGATTTTGAACCGGAAAAAAAGACCCGACGCCTGGCGGCCTTTTGCATTGATCGCCACTTGGTGACCAACGAAGAGTATCAAGAATTTGTCCTGGCCACCGGTTACCACCAGCCTGGGATTACGCCTGAAAATTATCAGGAGCAAAACATGCTGGTGCATTCCTACCAGGCGCTGCGTCCGTACTTTTGGAGAAGTTATCAGTATCCTGCAGGCAAAGCAAACCATCCGGTGGTGCTAGTGTCCCAAAAAGATGCCCTTGCCTATGCCGCCTGGAAAAGTCAGGAAGACGGCGTGGATTATCGTCTACCCACCGCAGACGAATGGGAAAAAGCAGCTCGGGGCAATGACGGACGCTATTTTACCTGGGGTAATGACTGGCAAGAAAAAGCCACCAACTGGCAAAAAAATGGGCCAGAAGGCACCAGCCGCATTGGTGCTTATCCCCTGAGTAAAAGTGTCTTCGGCGTAGAAGATATGGCCGGCAACGTATTTGAATTTACTTCTACGGTCTACACCCAGGACAGCCAGGAACGCGCCATCATGAAAGGCTGTGCCTGGGACGACCTGCCCGGATTTTGTCGATCCTCCTACCGCCATGGACGCCCCACCACCTACCGCCATATTTTGTTTGGCTTTCGGTTAGTGTCGGAGCCTCGGTAGGAGGATCGTCATTGTAGGAGGATTGTACGAATGCCCCTACGACGAGACAGAAATGGAAAAAACGCGGAGTCGAATGGTTAGACTTTCAGCTAATTAAAATATATTTCTCAGGGAGAATTAAGCTTTATTCCCAATAATCATTGACGGATTAATTTGTCGATTTGGTTTCGGCTGCATTATTATCTGTTCAATGCTTTAAGAGGACCCCTCTAATGAAAGTTAATTACCTAGCGGCTGTAGCAGCAGCTTCTGTATTAAGTGTTGGTGTATTAACCGGTTGCGGCGGTGGTGCTAACCCCTGTGCAGCTGACCCCTGTGCAGCTCCTGCTGGAGAGGTTGCCCCCGATCCTTGTGCGGCTAATCCCTGTGCGGCTGACCCCTGCGCGGCTGATCCCTGTGCGGCTGACCCCTGCGCAGCTGATCCTTGCGCGGCTGACCCCTGTGCCGGTAGCTAGCGCGTTCTAACCTAAACAACTAGATATTTCGTATCTTTAGCTCTCTGGCATCCCTGTCAGGGAGCTTTTGTATTTAGCGGGTTGTGGTCACAAGCGGGTTGTGGTCACAAGCAGGCTGTGGTCACAGCAGGCTGTGGTCACAGCAGACCTTTAAGCTGGAGACGATAGCCTTTCGATTTGGGAAATTGGTAGATGAATGTAGCATTTATTGGCCTGGGGACCATGGGGCATCCTATGGCGATGAACTTACTGGCTGCTGGCCATCAGCTCACGGTCCATAATCGCACTCGCGATCGCGAACTCCCCCTAATCGAAGCCGGAGCCCAAGCCGCCGCCAGCCCAGCTGCTGCCGCTGCCACTACCGACATCATTATCATCTGCGTCAGCGATACCCCCGATGTCGAAGCCGTTATCCTCGGCCCCGACGGCGTCATCACGGCAGCCCAGTCCGGCAGCCTCGTCATCGACATGTCCACCATTAGCCCCACCGCCACCCGCACCATCGCCGCCCAGCTAGCCGAGCGCCACATCGCTATGCTGGATGCCCCTGTCTCCGGTGGTTCCGAAGGAGCCCTAAACGGCACCCTCTCCATCATGGTGGGTGGTGACGCCAACCAATTTGAACGAGCCATGCCCATCCTCAAAGCCATGGGCAAAACCATTACCCATATCGGCCCCATTGGCGCGGGCCAAACCACCAAAGCCATCAATCAAATTGTGGTCGCCGGTACCTTTTGGGCCGTCGCTGAGGGCCTATCCCTCGGCCTCAAAGCAGAACTCGACATGGAAAAAGTCGTCCAGGCCGTCGGTGGTGGTGCCGCTGGCTCCTGGGCCTTTACCAACCGTTCTGGCAACATGCTGAACAACACTTATCCCCTGGGCTTCCGCATGCGGCTACATCAGAAAGATTTACTGATTGCACTTCAGACTGCCCGTGAACTGGGTTTGCCGCTACCGATGGCCGCCTATGTTGAACAAATTGAAAGCGGTTTGATCGCCCAGGGTTTTGGTGACGAGGATATGTCGGCGTTGGCGCGAAATTTACGGGAGATGGGGGGGATTTGAGGAATTCGGAATTCGGAGTTCGGAGTTCAGAATTCGGAAATTCGGAGGTGGGCACGGCCCACCAGGCAATAGGCAATGCTTATAGGCGGGGACAACCTGTGTTTTACGGTGTGGAGCGGACGCGGAGCAGCGTAATCTCGCACCGCCGACATAGTGCAACCACCTGTAGCGATCTTCCAAAAGCCTCTTGTTCAAGGGGGGTGGGGAAGTGAGTTCCCCACGAACAAGGGGGTTTCAGGGGGGCAAGCCCTGAGCGTTCCCTTTGCTTCACAACCGATTTATTGAAAAAATTTCTGTCTTCGAACATTGATGGGCATCGGATGGGCCTCACCAGGGGAAGGTGGGCCGTGCCCACCCTACGTAACCTTTACGATACGCTCACGAGGGGGAGGTGGGTTGTGCCCACCCTCCGGAACGGTCAAAAATTAAGGCACCCCGACCGTCGTAATGTACAAAACCGCCTCATCCTCTGGAATGCCCAACACGTCATTCACCTGATCGTCAAAAAATCCTGCAATGCCGCTCACACCCAGCGCCAAACGCGTTGCTGCCATATTAATCCGCTGCCCCAGATGTCCCGCGTCCATGTGGAGATAACGATAAGCGCGATCGCAATGCTTCTCCATGGCCCGTTGCAAATTTGCCGTATGAATAATCGCCACACTGGCATCTCGACCCAAATTTTGACCCAAACACAGATGGTGTAGCTCCCGCCGAAAATGCTTAAACCGCACCTGTCGGAGCGTATTCGCTGCCGGGTCATAGTGGTAGCAGCCCGTGTCCAGGTTATTTACCCCAAGCACCACAATAAACGTCTGAATCAGGCTCAAATCAAAATAGTCAGGCTGAGCATCAAACCCCTGATCGCTGTAGTTTTCAGGATGATAGGTAAAATCCAGCAGCTGTCTGAGCGAATCCAACGAAATCGCCGCCCCGCGAAATCGCCGTGTCGATCGACGATGCAGCATCGACTTGGTCAAATACTCCAGCCCCTCCCCCCAATCAATGGGCACCACCGTCGTACTGGCATTGTTGCCAAAGGGAAATCCATACTGCGAGCTGGGATGCTGGCTCGCCTCAACCAGCTGCGCCTGCTCTAAACTACGATCCGGCTGCGGTGCAATTTTACTCACCTGGTGCAGCGCCCCTAGCAGTCGCTCATCCTCTAGTTTTTCTTCAGCCTCTAAGGTGCCATTGCTGGGCAGGGCCGTACAGCCCCGTGACAGGTTTTGCTCCACCTGTAACAAATCCGCCAGGGCCATCACTGAAATGGCCCCCTCCTCCTGCGTATCGAGATACAGCAAATCATTAATGGCATCATCCACAAACCCACCAATCACATGGGGGCGATAGTCACACAGGGAAGCGGCTAGATCAATATTGCCTAGCAAATGGCCCGTATCCAGACACACCCGGCGATAGGCCCGCGCCTGATATCGCCAGGCCGACCGCTGAAACACCACACTAGTGACCAACGCCAGATGGGTATGCTCCAGGGCCGGATGCCAGAAACAGGCCTCCTGCAGCCGCTGCCAGGGATGATCGTCCCAAAATCGGACCAGGCTATGGGTTTTTACCTGATAGTTGTAGAGACCTGCCGGCAGCTGGGACGTCCCCCGCGAAATCAAATAAATCTCCGCCGGATAAAGTGCCCCCGCTGAGGGAGCCGACCGCAGATAAACTACATCGCCTGTGGAGCTGGTAAACTTCGCCGTCAGCCCATAGCTATGGAACAAAAACTGCGATAGACGCTGCCACCACTGGTCTCCTTCTCGTTCCAGGGAGCCCAAATACCCCTGCAGTTCAAACCGACTGCCCAGGGGGTAGGTTTTATAAACCTCAGGCTGTTCGTCCCAGTTCAGCGTGCCCTGGGGTAGCGCATCGGGAAAATACTTAGTGCGTTGATGGTAAAGCTGAGCGAGATAGTGTGGGGCCTCAGTCATGGTTGGGGATTGAAGCTGTGGATAGAGCAGTGGGCTAAGGACAAGGATGCCCTCGGAAAACCTTAAGTGACACTTAAGAAAGCTCTGTTTTTACTACATGTATCGTAATTTACATTTTGTAACAAAACTTTTTCGAGTGCCATCACACTTCGAAATTAACCTCATTTGGCCATAGGCCAGCTCCCGACCATAGTCGGTATCTCAATAATTTTGACGTAGAAGTGTATGACAGTTGATGAATTCTTGGCCGCTTATCAAGCTGGGAAACGTGACTTTCAAGGCATTGTGCTAGAGTCAGCCGACTTATTTGATTGTGATATCCGTAATTGTGACCTGAGCTATGCCCAACTGCCAGGAGCTTATTTACCCTATGCCAAACTCAGCCGCGCCAAATTGAGGCAAGCCAATCTCAAGGGTGCCAATATCGGCAATGGGCTGCTCCAGATAGCCGATTTATCCAATGCTAATTTGCAAGGGGCGCTGCTGTCTTTTGTAAATCTGCGGGGGGCTATTTTACGGCAGACTAATCTGTACGAGGCCAATCTCCAAGGTGCTGACCTGATTGGTGCAGATTTGACCGAGGCCGATCTACGCCGGGTAAATCTGAGTCGGGCTAATTTAACCAAGGCTCAGCTGACTAAGGCCGATCTCCGAGGTGTCAATCTGTTTCGGGCCCAGGGGGTGGACTTGACCGGAGCAATTTGCGATCGCACCACCATCGGCCCCGACGGCTACCCATTAGACAATATCGAGAATTAATTCCCGTAGGGGCGTTACATGCAACGCCCCTACCCATGTTCCTCGAACCGAACCAACAGGTTTGGGAATCCCTCCAGCAAAGACTAAAGCAAGCCTCCCTTGGCTCAGGTATGCTATGGGCAGTCTTGCCCACCCCACACTCCCATCTATGACTGTGAGCACACCCTCAAAATCTGCTAACTGGCCAAAGCTGGCCCTCACGCTGATCTTAATGTGTGCTCCCCTCCAACCCAGCCTCGCCCAAACCAGCTCCCTGGACACCCCCTCTCCCACAACGGTCAATCAGAGCAACGCATCTGACTGGAGCGTCACCCTGCTAATCGTTTTGATCGTGGCCTTAATTTTGCTGCTGGGGATGGGGATGACCATGCTCTGGGTGATGCGCAAAGCGGTGGAAAACGAAGTTACAAAAAAAGTTACCGACAACGTCCTCAGCCAGCTCAACGAAATTGAAAACCTGGAAGGCAAAATCAACGACGCCACCCTTAAGATTGACGGCATTCTCGCAGAAGCCAATGACCGGGCTGGAGAACTAGTAGAACGCTCCAGCAGCTTTCAACGAGACCTGACCACCCAGCGCAACACCCTCACCAAGCTGCTGGCGGACATTACCGAACTCAAGGTCAAAACCGTTAAAGATTGGCAAACTGAGCTGGACAATGTCCGCCAGTCCATGGGCACCAGCCAAAACGAATTTGTACAAGAGCTAGAAAGCCTGAAACAAAGCGTTATCCAGCAGCTGCAAACGCTCCAGTCCGATACCCGCCGTCAGCAGCAGTCCGTCTTTCAAGGATTAGACAGCGCCCAGGCCACCCTGGACAACCATCTCAATGGTCTCAAAGCCACCGCAGACCATCGCCAGGGCATCTTTCTAGAAGAATTGGATCGCAAAGAATCGATATTCTCAGATGAGATTGGCACCCTGCAAACCGAGACCATCGAGCAACGAGATCGCTGGTTAGACAAGCTGGCCGGTCTCGAAAAAGATATCGGTCCCCAGTTAGAGGACCTGCGCAAGTCCATGAAGACCCAGCTGGAGCAGCAGCGGGACGGCATCATCGACGAAATGCAACAGAGTCAAGAAGACTTTACCCAGCAGCTGCAGCAAGACCGGGGAGAATTTGCCCAGCAGCTCAGCGAGATGCAGGCCAACGCCTTGGGTCATAAAGAACTGGCCCTGCAAACCATTGAACGCTCAGTGAGCGATTTGCAACAACAGTTTCAGCTGCTGCGCAACGATACCGAAAGCCGCAAAGCCGACATGATGCAGCAGCTGCGTCAGTCCACCGACGACTTTTTGACCCAGTTCGCCACCCTCAGGGTAGATGTAGAAGGTCGCAAAGGGGTTCTTCTGGGGGACATGGACCAGGTCGCCGCCGACTTTAAAGTTCAGCTGGATCGGCTACAGGGTGACCTGAGCACCGAACGGGACGAATCCTTCCGAGCGTTGCAGCAAACGGCCAATAGTTTCTCCAATCAGCTCAACCAGCTCCAGAGCGAAACCGGCGATCAGCAAACACGCATGTTACAAACCATCAATGTCGCCGCCCGCGACTTTAGCCGCCAGCTTACCGAGTTGCAGACCGGGGTAACCCAACAGCAAGAACAATCGCTGCGCACACTGCAACAGCTAGAGGGAGAATTTACCCAACAGCTGGGAGAAGTGCGCGATGTGGTATTTGGCCGTCGCGACCTGGTAATCGACAAGCTCGATAAATTTGACGCCAACCTGGGAGAACAAATTAGTGAGCTAGCCGATACCGCCCGCAGTCGTCAGCAAGAGGCCCAACAACGGCTGGCCGTCATTGCCGAACGGTTTGCCGCCGCCCTTGATGACCTCAAAACCAAGTTTGAAGGGGAACAATCCGCCAGTGCAGCCGACCTGGAGCAGCTAAAACAGAGTTTTGTCCAGCAGCTAGAGGGCCTACAAACCGAGGCCAAGGTGCAAAAAGACCAGATTATGCGTCAGCTGGGAGAGGTCACCCCCGACTATGTGGCCGATTCTTTTGTCGATACGGCCCAAACTCAGTTACAAAGCCTCACCGAGCGACTGTCACGGCTGCAGGCCAACCGTCCCGAGCTATTTGAAACCATTGATGAGCTAATCGCCACCGCCGAGAGCCAGATCGAAGCGGGCAATCTGGAAGAGGCCATTATCACCTATGACAAGGCCCTGGCAATTCAGCCCAGCAATTCAGAACTATGGCTAGCCCGTAGTCAGCCCCTGACCCAGCTGAAGCGACGGGATGAGGCATTGGCCGCCTTGCAAAAGGTGATTGACCTGGAACCCCAAAGAAAAGATGCATGGTATCAGCGCGGCTTGGTGCTGCGGGAGCTACGACGCTATGAAGATGCCCTGGCCACCTTTGAACGGGTGATCGACCTGGATGAAACGGACCCCAGAGCCTGGCTTAATAAGGGCATGGTGCTCAGCCGCCTAAAACAGCGGGAGAAGGCCATTATCTCCTTTGATAAGGCAATTTCGCTAAACCCTACGTATCACGAAGCCTGGGTAAATCGCGGGGTGGCCTACGGCATTTTGCAACAGGCAGATGAGGCGTTTAAGTCCTTTGATAAGGCAGTAAATATCCAGGAGAATGACGGCGTTGCCTGGCTAAATCGCGGGCTGGCGCTGCTAGAGCTGGAACGATTTGAAGATGCGGTGGGCTCCTTTGAGCAAGCTACACGATTTAAGCCAGATCTGGTAAAAGCCTGGGATAACCGTGGGTTAGCGTTGGTGAAGCTAGGTCGGGACCGGGATGCGCTCAAGAGTTTTGAGAAGGCACTGGAGTTAAATCCGGCCTATGCAAAGACATACTACAATCGCGCGGTTTGCTATGCCCTGCAGCGGGATACGGATAAGTCCTTAGAGAATTTGCAAAAAGCGGTACAGATTGATCCAAGGTATAAGGAAGAAGCCCAAGCAGACGAGAGTTTTGAAGATATCTGGCAGGACAATTGGTTCAAAGAATTGGTAGCGTAATTGCGATATCCCCTGCGCAGGTTGGGTTACTAATTCATCCAACCCTCTCTGCTCTCTGACAACTCCTTAAAACCCAACAATCGATACCCCATTGCCCCACCACCGACACCCAACAATCGATACCCATCGCCATGATTCCGAGGTTATCTACACCTGAGCCATTAGCCTGGGAAGCATCCACCCTATCCAATCAGGAAATCATTGTCTGGATGTGAATAAGATTGAAATACTGCATCAGGCTATAGCATGCTATTGCGATCGCAACTCGACCGACTTATCACCTTTCTAGGAATTACGGGATTTATCCTGGCCATTACCCTGGCCCCCAGAGTATTTCCTAACGCCGTCCTTGAGCTAAATGTCCCCCGACAAACCATCTACCAAACCGCCCAAACCTATCTCAAAAGTAAAAATTCTGACGATTTCAGCCAGTATCAATCGATTCAGAGTTTTCGAGAAGCCTGGATGGCATCGGTCTATTTACAACGAACCCTGGGTACTGCTGACACCAATCGTCTGATCAAGGAGAAAAATTTACCCATATACTACTGGGGCATGCGGTGGTTCAAACCCTCCCAGCAAAAAGAATTTTACGTTTCCGTTGCTACTGATGGCGACATCATTGGCTACTCTCGCACCCTCCCCGAAGCTGAACCAGGGGCAGAATTATCCGAAACAGACGCCCAAACCATCGCCCAAAACTATCTCATAGACGAGCGGGGGTGGGATCTTACTGACTGGGAGACCTTGGATAACTCCACCACCCAACGTCCCAACCGCACCGATCACACCTTTCAGTGGAAACGCAAAGACTGGTCCCTGGAAGACTCTGAAGT
>JBCCJR010000169.1:0-10523 GCA_039045805.1 Cyanobacteria bacterium P01_C01_bin.118 | reverse complement strand
TTAAACAGACTCGATAGCTCTTGCTGAAAGGCCTCCGTAAAGATCTCGTGCCGATGTACTCGCAAAAAGCTAAACAGTTTGCCCCGTTTGATTCGCTTGTTCACCTTGTGTTCTGACGCAGATAACTCGATGGGGGGATGCTATAGACCAGGACGCATTCGCTTTCCTCACGGGATTCCGAGGATAGGTTACTCGCTCAAGATGACACCCCTCAAGATGGCGCTCTCGTCAACTAGGAGTTCTGGACCGGCGCTCTAGCTTGCCCTAATTTGTTGCAATTTGAGATAAGAGGGCGGCTTCCCATGGTTTCACAGCAGCTGACCCTTTACGGCAGCAGCCGTGAGAAAATTTGCTGAAATTGTTCGTTGGGTTTGGCCTGCGATAGGTTGATGTCTTCATCTGCGATGTGGAAAACAAACAGCAGATAAAGCCCAATCGTAATCACTACGGTGTGCCATAAACGATGTTTCATCCTATTCCCCTCACACGTCTATGGTGTTATTCGCTATAGCTTATGGGGATGATTTTCATTCTGTAACTAAATATGTTCCGTAAATGCAACTGTCACAGTCACTGCTAGTCAGATCTGTGAAAATGACCGCATACCAATGTCTCTGTCTGTTCCGCCTACACAGTAAAAACGCCGATCATTGACAGGTCGGCGTTTTTTAAGAGGTAACAACTAAACAGATTGTCAGGGAACGTTATTGCCCTACGATTTACTCAACGCCCTCAATGCGGTTTTCAACTTCCTCATAGAGTTCCTGCAGACGCTCAATGTTGTCGTCGCTAGTTTCCCAGTAGCCGCGGCCATTGACTTCTAGCAATGTCGTCACCATGCGACGGAAGGAATTGGGGTTAAGGTCCATCAACCGTTTACACATCTCTTCGTCCTGGATAAAGGTGGTGTTGGTGTCTTCGTAAACCCAGTTATCCACAGCATCGGCGGTGGCTGACCAACCCATGGTATTCACTAACCGGTTGGATAGCTCACGCACGCCTTCATAACCGTTGGATAGCATGCCCTCATACCACTTGGGATTGAGGAGCTTAGTGCGAGAGTCTAAACGCACGGTTTCTGAGAGCGTTCGTACCTGAGCATTTGCCGTAGTAGTATCGGCCACAAAGGAGGTAGGCTTCTTGCCGTCGTCCCGTAGCTGACCAATTACCTTGGTCGGGTCAGAGTCAAAGTAGTGGGATACGTCCGTTAGAGAAATTTCAGATGAATCCAGGTTCTGGAAGGTAACATCCGCAGTTTTGAGGGATGCTTCAAACAGAGCACGGGAGTTATCCATCACTCCAGGATTGTCAGAGTTAAAGGCAAAGGATTTGCGCTTCAAATACATTTCCTGCAGTTCAGACTCTTCTTCCCAGCTGCTGTTCTCTACTGCCAGGTTGACGTTGGCGGCATAGGAGCCAGATGCATTGGAAAAAATACGGGTAGCAGCTTCCCGCAGAGACAGACCCATCTCTTCTGCCTGCTTCAGGGCATGCTTCCGCACAAAGTTCATTTCCAGGGGCTCGTCTGCTTCAGCGGCCATCTTTACAGCGCGGTCTAGCAGAGCCATCTGGTTAACAAACAGGTCGCGGAATACCCCGGAGCAGTTGATCACTACGTCGACACGGGGACGTCCTAACTCCTCTAGAGGGACAATCTCTAACTTGTTAACCCGACCCAACGCATCAGGTACTGGCTTCACGCCGACAAACCACAGCATCTGAGCCAGAGACTCACCGTAGGTTTTGATGTTGTCGGTGCCCCATAGAACAGAGGCAATGGTTTCAGGGTACTGACCGCCGTTCTCTTGACGCTGACGCTCTAGCAGACGATCCACCACAACCTTGGCAGACTGCACTGCTGCCGTAGTGGGGATGGACTGAGGGTCGAGGGCATGGAGGTTTTTGCCTGTGGGCAACACGTCTGGGTTACGGATGGGGTCACCACCAGGCCCAGGCAGAATGTACTCGCCATCCAGGGCTCTTAGCAGAGAAGACAACTCATTATCAGCAACAACCTGCTTCAAACAGAACTGTAGATACTCAAATAAAGGCTTGAGAGCGTCCTCATCAACATTCTTGTAGCCATGATTATGGAGCGCTTCTACCCAGGGATCTTGGTGCTTACCAAAGTTAAAGAACTTGAGCATGGTCTTGAGGGACACTCGACCCTCATCGTCCACCTGTTCGTTCACGATGGCACCCACTGCGACCCGAGTTGCTTCATTGATTTCATACAGCAGCTGAACGTCGTCTAAAACGCCCAGATCGCTGTTTTTGTAAATTTCATCAATGTCGCGCTCAATGCTCTCGGCAATGATCCGCTGCAAACTCTTAAAGCCTTCTTCCTCGCGGTCGAGACCGGCAATATTGACCAGGGTGGCCACCGCTTCTTCGGCGGTAGGGGGTTTGCCAATGACGTGCAGACCACAGGGCAGCAAGCGAGACTCGATTTCCATCAGTTTGATGTAAATCTTGCCGACGAGAGTGTCGCGTTCTTCCTTACTGATTTCGCTGGCGTCTTCCACATCGGGGAGCACCACATCGCGCTCCAGATTTACCTGGCGAGCTTTCTCGATAATGGCATTAACGATGGAGATCGCCCGACCACCTTCCTTAAGACCCTGGTAAGAGGCGATCAGATCACTAAGCTCCTTTAGACCCTTATACAGACCCGCATTTTCAGCGGGAGGAGTGAGGTAGCTGATGGTCTCTGCATAACCCCGACGCTTGGCAATGGTGGCCTCAGAAGGATTATTTGCAGCGTAGTAGTAGAGGTTAGGAGTACTACCAATCAGGTTATCGGGGTAGCACTGACCAGACATACCCATTTGTTTGCCAGGCATGAATTCTAAAGAACCATGGGTACCAAAGTGCAGCACTGCATCCGCCTTCCATATCTTTTCGATAAAAGTGTAGTAGGCGGCAAAGCCATGGTGAGGACTGGCTGACCGGGAAAACAGCAGCCGCATGGGGTCACCTTCGTAGCCAAAGGTGGGCTGTACACCGATAAACAGATTGCCGTAGGTCTTGCCGTAAACGAGCAGGTTCTGACCATCGGTGTTAAGAGTTCCTGGCGGTGGACCCCAGTTCTCTTCTAGACGCTCAGAGTAGGGGGTGAGTCTTTCATACTCGGCCACTGACATGCGGTGGGCGATGTTGAGCTCAGGACTATTGTACTGGGCCTGAGCGTCGTTAATCACCTCTAGCATCAGAGCTTCGGCAGATTCAGGCATACCCTCAATGGTGTATCCCTGTTCCTGCATTTCTACCATGGCTTCATAGATGGAGCCAAAGACGTTGAGGTAAGCGGCAGTACCCACATTGCCTTTATCAGGGGGGAAACTAAAGACAGTAATCGCCAGCTTTTTATTAGCTCGCTCAACTAGACGAAGGTTGGCCCACTTAAGAGCACGCTGGGCGATAATTTCTACACGGTCTTGCAGGGTGATAGCTCGGCCCGTCATGCCGTCACGACCAGAGACCACAATCGGGTCAATGGCACCGTCCAGTTCAGGAATCGCCATCTGTAGGGCCACCTGAATCGGGTGTAGACCTAGGTCACTGTCTTCCCATTCTTCGGTGGTTTGGAACACTAGAGGCAATGCCACCATATAGGGGCGATTGAGCTTTTGTAGAGACTCAATTGCTTTGGGATGATCCTGACGAGCGGGACCACCCACCAGAGCAAAACCAGTCAGTGAGACAACAGAATCGACCAGGGGTTCATTGCTGACGGGCTCGTAGAAAAACTGTTCTACTGGTTTGGAAAAGTCCAGGCCACCGGCAAATACAGGGATAACGCGGGCTCCCATATACTCCAGTTCCTGCACCATAGAGACATAGTGGGCCTCGTCGCCGGTCACCAGGTGGGTACGCTGCAGAACTACACCAACGCAGGGAGCCTGTTCTTTCTTATGGGAAGCGGGTAAATCCTGGCGGGAGCTATACCAGTTGAGATATTCTTTGACGTCCTCATACATGCAGGGGGCTAGAGGATGCCAGATGCCGGTATCTGGGTATGTAACGGGATCTTCATACTCCATATTTTCTGGAGCCCCTTCAATCTGTTTATCGCCAAACATGTAGCGATCGGCCAGCATCAGCATGAAGTTTTCCAAGTTTTCGGGAGACCCTCCCAGCCAGTACTGGAAGCTGAGCATAAAGTTGCGGGCATCTTGCGCTTTATCCACCGGCAGATATTTCAGAACTTTAGGCAGAGTGCGTAAGAGCTTGAGCATGGCGTCTTCAAAGCTGCCGCCCTGCTTTTGGCGACGCTTTTTCATAAATTCGCCAATGGCGCTTTTAGACTGACCCAGCTGTGCCATAGAAAAGCTGCCCATCTTGTTGAGGCGCATTACCTGGGGCATTGATGGGAAGACCACGGCCACATCGAGACTTTCCCTGTGAGGGGTGACAGCGGCCACCACTTTCTCAGCTAGTTCTTCAATAAAGATTAGGGAAGCCACAAAGACGTTTGCTTCAGATACGTCCTTCTTAAAGGCTTCGTAGTTGCCGTTGTCGCGCAGTTCCTCGATGAGATAACCACTAACTTCTACTGCAATGTGGGGATTATTGGCATTGATGGACTTAACAGCTGCTGATAGAGAGCTTTGATACTGTGGCTCTAACACAACGTATACCACTTTCATCAATGACCGTTCGCCAAGGTTCTCGGGTGAGATATGTCTCACGGTGGGCTTGACGTTGGTGAACATGCAGTTTACTCCTTCCTCTGTGTTTTAAACCTTGCCCACGTCTGGACATCTTGCTCTGGCGTAAAGCCAGGGGCGAAATTTTGACGTGGCCTATCTGTTCCAATGGGGGTTGATGACTGCCGCCTAGCATTTCGAACCCAGAATGCTTGGGTATTGCTATCGGTTAGCCTCATTAGGCGATCACAATCAGCCAAGTAATCACAAAATCATTTGCAAAAATGCTTTACAAAAGTCTAGTGGTTACTGTAGTAAGAAACATTCCATAACATCTAAGTAGGTTTTTACACCCATTGTGTTTGTATCAGAAAATCCCTGCTGACTAGGGATACAGCTGTGGATGCGATACAAATTGACATAGTACTCTCGTTTTTTGTAACAGAATCGTTACAAAAAACGAGAGTCTCACTCATTCTTGTACTTCAAATAAAGTAAAAATATAAGGCTTGACAAAGTCCTGGTTTGTTTAATTAGGTCGGGGCTTTGGTTGAAGTTAGACTTTGTTGTGTATCTTTGTCAGCGCGACAATCTTCCATAAAATCTGAAGTCGAGGAGATTGTTGTGTTGGTTGTTTTGGGGTTGAGTTATGCGGATTTTGGTGATGGGTGGTACGCGATTTATTGGGGTTTATCTGACCCAGTTGTTACTGGCTGCAGGGCATGAGGTGACGTTGTTGAATCGTGCCAATCGACCTGCACCTGAAGGTTTGGAGGTGGTTAAGTGCGATCGCAAAGACCCCGACGCCCTCAAAGCCGCCCTATCCGGTAGGCAGTTTGACGCCATTTATGACAACAACGGTCGTGAATTAAGCGATACCCGTCCCCTGGTAGAGCTATTTGGCCGGTCGGTACAGCAGTTTATCTACGTCAGCTCTGCTGGCGTCTATCTAAAAAGCGAGCAGATGCCCCATATTGAGGGCGACCCCGTTGACCCCAACAGTCGTCATAAAGGTAAGCACCACACCGAAGACTATCTAAAACGTCAGAGAGTCCCTTTTACCTCGATCCGACCCGTCTATATCTATGGTCCTCAGAATTACAACCCCGTAGAGAAATGGTTTTTTGATCGCATTAGCCAGGGACGCCCCCTGCCAATTCCAGGAGACGGTAAGGCGATCACTCAGCTCGGTCACTGCGAAGACTTGGCCAGAGCTATGGTGGCTGTGCTCGGTAATCAAGCTGCTATCGGTCAAATCTATAACATTGCAGGCAATCGCTATGTCACTTTTGATGGCATTGCCCAAGCCTGTGCCGAGGCCATGGGTAAATCAGCTCCCGATATTCGCCACTACGACCCAAGTCAGTTTGACTTTGGTAAGCGCAAAGCGTTTCCGATGCGAATGCAGCACTTTTTTGCCTCTATTGATAAAGCCAGGCACGACCTAGATTGGTCCCCTCGTTACAGTTTGGTCAGCGGTCTCCGGGATTCCTATCAAAACGATTACCTACGGTCAGAGCAAAGCTTAGACTTTGATCTGGACGAACAAATTTTGGCAGGTATGTAGCGGACCCGCCATATAACCGAAATCCAGGTTCGGTAACCCCCCCTTCAGGGAATTGCTCAGGATTAGCACTATAGTAATGAGCTTTTAAGAAACTGATTTTTAGTTTCGTTGAAAGGAATCATTCAGCCGGAGCAATTGATATGGGAAAAGTAGTTGGAATTGACTTAGGTACTACAAACTCTGTGGTCGCAGTAATGGAGGGGGGTAAGCCCACTGTGATTGCAAACGCAGAAGGGTTTCGGACCACCCCCTCTGTCGTGGCCTATGCGAAAAGTGGCGATCGTCTAGTCGGTCAAATCGCTAAGCGCCAGGCCGTGATGAACCCGATAAATACGTTCTACTCTGTAAAGCGCTTTATCGGTCGTCGCCACGATGAGGTGAATAACGAATCGTCTGAAGTGCCTTATAACGTTCTTAACGTAAACGGCAATGTCAAAATTGAATGTACCAACGCTGACAAGCAGTTTGCTCCCGAAGAGATTTCTGCCCAAGTGTTGCGTAAACTGGCCGATGATGCCAGTAAGTATCTCGGTGACCAGGTGACTCAGGCCGTTATTACCGTTCCTGCTTACTTTAACGACTCCCAGCGTCAGGCTACTAAAGATGCCGGTAAGATTGCGGGTCTGGAAGTACTGCGGATCATCAACGAGCCCACTGCTGCAGCCCTGGCCTACGGTCTTGATAAAAAGAGCAACGAAACCATTCTGGTGTTTGACTTGGGTGGTGGTACCTTCGACGTGTCCATTTTAGAAGTGGGCGATGGCGTCTTTGAAGTACTGTCCACATCCGGTGACACTCACCTGGGTGGTGACGATTTTGATAAAAAGATCGTGGATCATCTGGCTGAGCAGTTTATGTCTCAAGAAGGCATTGACCTGCGTAAAGATAAGCAGGCTCTGCAGCGTCTGACTGAGGCCGCTGAGAAAGCCAAGATTGAGCTATCCAGCGTTACCCAGGCAGAAATCAACCTGCCCTTTATCACCGCCACTCAGGACGGTCCTAAGCACCTGGATCTCACCCTGACTCGCGCTAAGTTTGAGGAACTATGCTCTGATCTTATTGACCGCTGTGGTATTCCCGTAGAGAACGCCATCCGCGATGCCAAGCTGGCTAAGGGCGACATCAACGAAATTGTTCTGGTAGGTGGTTCCACTCGTATTCCTGCGGTTCAGGAGTTAGTGACTAAGATTCTGGGTAAAGAGCCTAACCAAAGTGTTAACCCTGACGAAGTGGTGGCCATTGGTGCAGCGATTCAGGGTGGTGTGCTAGCTGGTGAAGTTAAGGACATCCTGCTGTTAGACGTAACTCCTCTGTCCTTGGGGGTTGAAACCCTGGGGGGGGTTATGACTAAGTTGATTCCCAGAAACACCACAATTCCTACTAAGAAGTCTGAGGTATTCTCCACCGCTGTAGATGGTCAGACCAACGTTGAAATTCACGTTCTGCAAGGCGAGCGTGAGATGGCTAACGACAATAACGATCTAGGTGTATTCCGTCTGGACGGTATTCCTCCGGCCCCTCGTGGTGTGCCTCAAATTGAGGTGACGTTTGATATCGACGCTAACGGTATCTTGAACGTAACGGCTAAGGATAAAGGCACTGGTAAAGAGCAGTCCATTAGCATCACCAATGCATCTACGTTATCCGATTCCGAAGTGGATCAAATGGTTCGCGATGCTGAGGCCAATGCCACTGCTGATAAGGAACGTCGTGAAAAGATTGACGTTAAAAATCAGGCGGACTCGTTGGTTTACCAGGCTGAAAAGCAGATGGGTGAACTGGCGGATAAGGTCTCTGACGAGGACAAGTCTAAGGTGGAAACTGAGATTGCCAGTCTGAAGGATGCGATCGCATCTGATGACGCTGACAAGATCAAAGCCGGTACCGAGTCTCTCCAGCAGGCATTGTTTGCCCTGAGCAGCAATATGTATGGTGGCGCTGATGCCGCTGCCGCTGCCGCCGATGCTGGTGCTGGCGATGCCCCCAGTGGTGGCGACGGTGACGACGATGTTATCGACGCTGAGTTCTCAGAAGAGGGCGACAAGTAACTCAAATTGCCACGGCAGCTCTCCTTTACGGGACTAGCTGCCGTGGCATAGCCGACAAACTTGCTCCGGCTAGCAAGGGGGTGGATGGTTTTTTCCATTCACCTTTTTTTGTATGGCTTGTATAGCTATTACCTTGATGCCTTAGGGCAAAGATGATGAGTATGGTCGCCTCCTATTTAAGGCCAATCAAAGAAACGATGCTGTGGCCAGTGAAATATTCGATGGCGATCAAAATTAGAAAGCCTACCATGGCAGCTCGTCCATTGAGCTGTTCAGCATATTCGTTAAACCCTTTTTTGGGGCGTTCAAGCTTGGGACTAACGGAAGGCTTAATATCAGTCACGGTGTTTAGCATTGCTTTATACCTGTCTATTCTCCCTATCAAAGGGAAAGTTCGTCAATGCATTTTCAAGGGTTGGGTAGTTAGACCCATGGATTATTGCTAAACAAATTGCAGCGCTAAGCTAGAGCTAGGAGTAAATTCCAGGACCATGGTTTTGGAACTGTGTGTACTCAGATCTTGCAACTTATGGGGGGGTACCCGTGCAGATTGGTGTGCCTAAGGAAATTAAAAATCTAGAGTTTCGGGTGGGGCTGAGTCCTGGCAGCGTTCGAGCACTGACAGAACAAGGACATCAGGTGTTTGTAGAAGCAGATGCCGGTGTCGGTGCAGGCTTTAGCAATGCTGATTATGAATCCGCCGGGGCCACCATTGTGACGGCAGCGGCTGTTTGGCAACAGGCCATGGTTATTAAAGTCAAAGAGCCTTTGCCTAAAGAATATGGCTATCTGCAGAAAGATCAGCTGCTGTTTACCTATCTCCATTTGGCTGCCAGCCGTGAGTTGACCGAAGCGTTGATTCAGAGTGGGGCAACTGCGATCGCATACGAAACCGTAGAAAAAAATCACCAGCGGCCTTTGCTAACTCCCATGAGTATCATTGCCGGACGACTATCGGTGCAGTTCGGAGCCCGATTTCTAGAAAAACAACAGGGGGGCCGGGGTGTTTTGCTGGGCGGTATTCCAGGGGTAAAACCGGGTCATGTCGTGGTTCTGGGGGGCGGTGTTGTCGGCACTGAGGCTACTAAGATGGCCGTTGGTTTGGGGGCACAGGTCACTCTGATTGACATTAATCTAGAGCGCTTAAATCAGTTGGAAGAGCTATTTGTTTCGCGGGTACAGCTGCTCTACAGCAACTCTGACAATATTGATCAAGCCGTCACCCAGGCTGATTTGTTGGTGGGGGCTGTGTTGGTGCCGGGGCGACGACCGCCCACACTGGTGTCGCGATCGCTGGTCGAACGGATGCCCCAAGGTGCTGTGATTGTTGATGTTGCCGTAGATCAGGGGGGCTGTATCGAAACCGTTCGTCCTACATCCCACAGTGAGCCGGTTTATGTGGAAGCCGGGGTGTTGCACTACGGTGTGCCCAATATGCCTGGAGCTGTACCCCGCACCGCAACTGAGGCCTTAAATAACAGCACGCTACCCTATGTAATGAAGCTGGCCAACATGGGTTTGGCTGCGTTAGATGCTGATGAGGCGCTGGCCGAAGGCTTGAATGTGGTCAATCATCAGCTCGTGCATCCGGCGGTCAAAGCCACGTTTCCGGATTTGTAGCGTCAGGTGGGCGAGATGATGAGCCGTGCCCAACCACCGCTATCCCTGAAGGTTGAGCATGGCCTGGCGGGTTTGCATTTGTAACCAGCCGATTTGTTCCTGTTTATCTAAACGAGTGACCGGTTTTAGGGTAATGGCTTTGCCAATCCTGATATCGGCTGCACGGTAGCGGGCGATGGAGGTTATCTGGGTGAGGTCGTGGTGCTGCTCTAGATGGGGGCGAACGGCAGTAGGTATGGCCATGGGTTCTAACGTTTCTAGCTGGGGGATGATCATGGCTGGAATCACCGGCACTTGCGCCGCATAGGCCAGATGGGCAAACCCAGGCTGTAGTTTAGCCAAAGGAGCATTAAAGTCATTGGCAAAAATATAGTCTTCGCCTTCTGGAAAAATCCCTAGAATTTTCTCTTCTCTAAGTCGTTTGAGGGCCTGCTTAATAGACGATGAAGTGGGATGTCCTTCAGTATTGACGGTGACCATGCCAGTCACTGTGAGGAGTTGACTGGTGATGGGGATAAGGCTCATATAGTCAGCCACCATCCAGGCGATGTAGCGGGGCAAAGCCATGGTCATCAAAAGACCATCGGTGTCAGAGCGATGGTTGCAGACGAGAATGGCTGCTCCTTGTTGGGGGATATG
>JBCCJR010000168.1:0-10535 GCA_039045805.1 Cyanobacteria bacterium P01_C01_bin.118 | reverse complement strand
GCTCGTCGTATGAGTCCCTATTCCCAGAGGGCCAACGATGTATCCGTGGTGTTGGATTTGATGATCCACGACATTGACTTGCTGTTAGAACTGGCGGCAGCACCGGTGGTGAAGCTGACGGCTAGTGGTAGCCGGGCGGGAGATTCTCCCTATCTGGACTATGTGACGGCTACCTTAGGATTTGCGAATGGCATTGTGGCTACACTGACGGCTAGTAAGGTGACCCATCGTAAGATTCGAAGCATTGCGGCCCATTGCCAAAACTCCTTAACTGAAGCGGATTTTCTCAATAATGAGATTTTGATCCACCGTCAGACCACCGCGAATACCATGACGGACTATGGCCAGGTGTTATATCGCCAGGATGGTCTGATCGAAAAAGTTTATACCAGTAACATTGAGCCTCTCCATGCAGAACTGGAGCACTTTGTGAACTGTGCCCGGGTTGGTGGCAAACCCTCGGTGGGGGGAGAGCAGGCGCTAAAAGCCCTGCGGTTGGCGAGCCTGATCGAGCAGATGGCGCTGGATGGCCAAGCGTGGAAGACCGACGATGAAATGGCCGGGGTGCTACATGCGGTTACGGTATAGCGGTAATTACAACCGGTTCAATTGCGATCGCAACCATTTCACTATCCTGGGTGGCCACTCCGAAGATTACTTCTCCTGCATGGGCCGTAAAAAAACACCGACGAATGCCATCGATGGTGCGGCATAGGGCAACGGTCCCGGAGTGAATTTGCCAGGCTTCAGGACCATTCAGATTGATGATTTCATCTTGCTCAATGCGGCAGCACGCCGTTTGAAGTTTTGGCTGGGGCAGTGTGCTCAAATTAGACATAGGTGCTCAAATTAACTGATGCTAGTCTTCTAGCATAGACAAGGACGGGGGGAGCCCTGGCATTTCCTTATGTATCTTAGGAATGTCGCAATAAACTTTATGGAAACCTGATGAAAGAGCGGGCTATCATCGCCGCCGCTGCGGACAGCCGTTACGAAAGTGATTGTAGGTGAGATATATAGGGACTGAGGGCTGTGGGAGCGATACCCGCCCGCTGGGTAGCGATAGTCCCAATGGCTTCTAGATATGAGCGCACCTGAGTAACTCTGAGGCCCAAGCCAGCTGCGTCTACGGTCAGGGCGGTAGTGTTATCCTGGACGGCAATAATTTGGGTGGGGGTGTCGCTCAGGCTCAGTACGGCGCTACCCCCCAGGGTGCTGGCTGGTACAACTAGAGCATCTATATCGCTGGCACTAATGCTGTGGGCTTGAGCTTTTGTACTAAATTGAGGTGCTTTACTCAAACCTGCCAGAACGCAGGGAAGAAATGTATAGCCAATTTCCTCAGCGGCGGAGCGGGGCGAAATTGTAGTATCTAGGGGAAGGGGGTGTAATGCGGGGGCATGGGCACAAGGGACTTGAAACTGCCGCACCACTAAATGACTGATGACGGCCTCAGCCCCTGCCAGGGGATCCACCCCTGCGCCTTGACGATAGGCCGTTAGGGCTTCGCTGTCCTGCTCGTCAGGAAAGCGAGCCACGACTGCAATGGCATGACAGCCAGCATTGAGTAATTTCTCCACTGCTCTGAGCAGACTGTCGGGGCGTTGGATAGTGCCCCAGGTGGCCACCTGGGCTTGATTAAGCTTTACTCCCAAGGGTGCGTCTGTGGCGATGTATTGGCGAATGTCTAGGCCGAGGGTGGCTCTGGCGGCGTCGGCTGCTTGGAGATGACGCTGTCGCAGGTCTGTTTCAATGGCCTGGTCGAATACAATGCCGATGGTATTTTGATGGACTGGCTGTAGATGCCAGCGACCAGCAGCAAACTGGTCCAGTCCATAGCCTTCTACATAGTAGGCGTTGGGCATTGGCCAGTAGAGTTGGGCTCCGTTGAGAACATTGGGATGGGTGATGAGCCGATCAGTGACGGTTGCGATCGCGCGGGCGACTGGTAATGCATCGCCAGCATAGCCGCCAATAGCTGCCCCCACCCCAGTGGGCACAATCATCAAGGTGGTATGGAGACGACCAATCATGACGGCAGTTCAGAGGACATAGGCGTTATTACCGCTTCCACCTGGGCCATATCGCCCTCCACTGCTGTGATCGCCCAGCGTAGGGGCTCACCGTAGGTCTGCAACGTTGTTTCAATTTTGTCTCTTAAACATAGGCCGCTGGTTTGGAGTGGCACTTTGATGCGTACAAATTCTGTCGCCAGCGGCATGGCTGGCTGTCCGGTGGTGCTTTTCAAGCCAATGATTGCTCTTACGATCGTGATTGCGGTGATGAATATCGGTTGGGTGGTTACTTTTGTTGAAACTGACCAAATTGGGCCTGATAAACCTCATCTTCTTTTTCTGTTTCTAATTTGATATCTGAAGTGGGAAAAGCCACACAGAGTAGAGCATAGCCTTTATCCTGAAGTTCCTGACTCACACCCATACCGTCTACTTGGGACACACTACCTTCAGTAATTAAGGCGGCACATGTGGTACACACCCCCGCACTGCAGGAGGTGGGTAAGTCCAACCCAGCTGCTTGCGCGGCGTCTAGGATTGTTTGCTGGGCATCAACTTCAATGGTTTGAACCGAGCCTTGGTGGTTAATTTCTACCGAATAAGTTGCCATAGAGCAAAATGTTGAAAAATTTTTTGAAAAAGTGATTTAAACGTTGGTTTGACTTAAAGTCTGATTTAAAGCGTTAGCCGGTCAAACATCAACTATTGGGTGAGTCAGATCATCGGCAAAATAGCGTTTGGAATTGGCACCCCATAAAGTCCCAAGGCCACTATTCCCCATTCACTTCTCGTCTAAAAAGTTTAGTTTTGACGCCATCCTAAGCTTGAGACTTTTCCTGAAAAACGCGCTCAAACTCTTCTAGAAGATCATCCATTTCTTCGAGAGCTTGATTGACATCAATTCTCAACGTGCCAAGGTTGGGTTGCTCTAAGAGCTGTACTAAGGAATTACGTTTCAACTTAATTTGTTCAATCTGCGTCTTCAGCATCTCTAAGGTCATGGTGCCGCTGTCTCTCAACATCTATTACTACAAATTTCAGAATAAGCAAATTTGGGTGATTAATGCCAGCATCAGGTCTTGGTTCCTAAATCCCCTTACTATGGAACTGGTGGTCTAAATGCTAACTATTCACCACTCAAGTTCTTTTTTTAATTCGCCTGTATATGCTTCGCAAAATTCCCCTTGGTGGTATTTTATTGTCCATTGGTTCAATCCTGACGCTGGTTGGCTTTGTGGCCTATTTCAAAGATATGGCTACCCTAAATCTGGCGGGTTTTTTCTACGGGATTCCGGTGCTATTGGGTGGGGCGGCATTGCGGGCGGCTGAACTAGAGCCGGTACCCTACAGTCAGGAGCCTAGCGATACGGTGGTGGCCCTGAGGGATAAAACAGCGACTCAAACTCAAAATCAGGTGCGTAAGGATGTTACCCGCTATCGCTATGGGCAGGAGGCTCATTTAGATATTGCGCTGGAGCGTTTGGGTCTCAGTCCCAATGATAGGGAGCGGCCAGTGTTGAGCAGTTTGCGCGAAGAGCTGCGGGATGGTGCCTATGCCCTGATTTTAGAATTTGACTCTCCCTACATGCCGCTGGATACCTGGCAGGCCAAGCACGAAAAAATTGAAAAGTTCTTTGGTCCTAATATCCGGGCAGAAATTCAGTCGATGGCTGAGGAGCGGCTGGAGCTGGCGTTGATTACCGCTGCCTAGGTGTTAGGCAATTGTGAGTCCTTGTCCAGGGTGATATCGGGCTTATGGTGACCATTGCTATTGTCGGGGCTGGTATGGCGGGGTTAACCTGTGGCCGGATTCTACAAACAGCCGGGCATCAAGTTGTCTGGTTTGAAAAATCGCGTGGGGTGGGGGGCCGTTTAGCGACTCGTCGTTTGGAGGCGGGTAGCTGGGTAGATCACGGTTTGCGCTACTGGGCACCACAGGGGTCTGATTTAATGGTATTGACTCAGGAGTTGCTGAACCAGAGAATTTTACGTGTCTGGTCTGCTCAAGGTTTTTTGTGGGAGCAGGGCCTCTGGGAGAGGGATTTTCAGGTCTACTGCGCTGAGCCGGGGGTAAATGCGATCGCAAAACACTTAGCCCAGCACTGTGATATTCGTCGTCAGCATCGCGTCACGGCCCTGGTCAATAGCGGACATGACTGGACCCTGACCCTGGACACCCCTGATGGCCATCGACAGTTCTCTGCAGAGATTGTGGTCTTAGCAATCCCAGCTCCCCAGGTTTGGTCCTTATTGCAGCCCCTGGATCAAGCCGCTGCCGACACTGTAAAGGCAGTGGAGTATGAACCCTGTTTGAGCCTGATGGCCAATTATGAACGACTGCCATTGGCTGAACCGCTGGAGCATCGGCGAGGCTGGCATATTACGGCCCGTGATGATGTTTTGAGCTGGCTTTCTTTAGACAGCAGTAAGCCCAAGGAACAACCAGGCGTCCATGCCCTTTTGTTGCAAAGTCAGCCTGAGTTTGCAGCTGTCTATTTTGCAAAATTAGATGCGGCTGAGCCGACGGCAAAACTGGCAGCGGCGGACCAAATGCTGGCGGCGGCTAAAGCCATCATTCCCGGATTAAATTTACCTCAGACCTATCGTTTGCATGGTTGGCGCTATAGTGCGGTGAGACAGTCCTATCAAGCGGCATATTTAATGACCCGTTGGCCCAACTTATTGAGCTGTGGCGATTGGTGTTCGATAGATGAGCAGACAAACCTGGATGCAGCGTATCGGTCTGGTCGCTCAGCTGCAGAGAAGCTTTTAGAAAAGTTGGATTAATTAGCCGCAGGACAGGCATAAAGCCTGCCCCTATAGATGAGATTGAAAAACGATATTAAACGCTAAGGATGCCAGACCATTGCACCTGTTTTAGTTTGGTGCGACGGTAGGAGAAAAATCGCTCAGGTTCCTGGTAGGTGCAGTGGGGGGCCGTGGCCACCTGGGCCGGAGTCAGCCCCAACTGTTCCAGCTGCATTTCGTTGATTCGGCGCACATCCAGCCGTACATGACCGGGCTTGGGGTCTGGCAGCAGAGGAGGATTGTCTAAATTGAGGAGGTGGTTAACCACCGCAGCTGGTTTGATGGGCTGGTCAATAACGCTCATGCCAATCTCAGCGGCGACATCTTCGCCTACCTGATAGACCTCTCCTGCGATCGCAGGTCCCAACAACACACAAATATCCTCCAGACGAGATCCCTGGTCCTGAAGTTTGGCAATGGCCACCGGTACAATCTTTTGGGCGGTGCCGCGCCAGCCTGCATGGGCGGCGGCCACCTGGCCGGTGCGTTGATCTGCGATCAAGGTTGGGGTGCAATCTGCGCTACACACCCAGGTGGCCTGTCCAGCCTGATCGCTAAAGCAGCCGTCGCCATGGGGACGCTGAATATCCTCGTCTGTGACTCTAGCGCCGCTAGCGACCAGGGTTTTAGTCCCGGTTCTAATGTCCACTGGTGCTAAAACGACATTGCCATGGACTTGCTTAGTGCGCAAAACTTCAGCCGCTCCATGAAAAGCTGATGTGAGCGATTCAGGGGATTGGGGGGCAAAGTCGGCTGTAAAAAAGCCGTGGGGTTGAGTAATCAGATCGCAGGTCAAATAAGATTTACCCTGCCAGGTTTGCCAGGTCCAGTTGTGCATGAGAGAGTGAGGTTAAAGAGGTGAGTAGCGTCAAGATTGACACGCTACCAGCTTAGCCTTTACTTCCGTTCGCAGCTTTAGCAACCCGTACTCTAACCCTTCAACCACTGCCTGATAGGAGGCTTCAAGAATATTTGAGGATAAGCCTACGGTGGTCCAACGGCTTTCTCCATCGCTAAATTCCATTAGCACACGAGTTTTAGCGGCAGTGCCTGAAGCACTGTCCAGGATCCGCACTTTGTAATCCGTTAGATAAAACCGTTCTAGCTCTGGATAGAATCGTTCTAGAGCTTTACGAAGAGCATTGTCAAGGGCTTCTACAGGACCATTTCCTTCAGCTGCATGGAGTAAATTTTTCCCCTCGACAGCGACTTTGACAGTGGCGAGGGAATGGCTGCCCAGGGCAGTGTGCTGTGCCATTGTGTCGGTGCTAGTCAAGCCACCGTGGTGGATGCGATCGCAATGAACCTGAAACCCTTGGACCTCAAACATAGTAGGCCGCTGTCCCAGGGCTTCTCGCATCAGTAACTCAAAGCTGGCCTCAGCCGCTTCAAACTGATACCCCTCATCCTCTAAACATTTGAGTCGATGCAACAGCTGTCGCGATGTTGGATTAGTACGGTCCAGCTTGAGGCCAAAGCTGCGGGCTTTGGCCATAATATTACTCAAGCCTGACTGATCAGAAATGATAATACGACGAGCATTACCCACCGCCGCAGGGGTAATGTGTTCATAGGTTTTAGGATTGCGTTCTACAGCACTAACATGGATGCCACCTTTGTGGGCAAAGGCAGAGAGGCCGACATAGGGAGCATGTTCATCCGGGGCTAAATTTACCACCTCGCTGATATAGCGGCTGGTTTCTGCCAGAGTTGCCAGCTTGTCAGCTGGGAGGCAGTCATACCCAAGTTTGAGTTGTAAATTGGGCACTAGCGAACACAGATTGGCATTACCACAGCGCTCGCCATAGCCATTGATAGTGCCCTGGACCATAGTGACACCCTCCAAAACTGCTGTAAGCGCATTAGCAACAGCTAATTCACCATCGTTATGGGTGTGGATTCCTACCCGTGGTGGATGCTCCAGGTTGAGTGTACTCAGCCACTGGCTAACGGTACGGACAACGTCTGTTATCTGGTGGGGCATCATGCCGCCGTTGGTGTCACAGAGCACAAGCCATTCAGCGCCAGCCCGAATAGCCGCTTCCAGGGTTTGCACAGCATAGGTGGGATTGTTGAGATAACCATCAAACCAATGTTCGGCATCGTAGATGACCCGACGTCCTTGAGCTTTGAGATAGCTGATGGAGTCGTAAATCATCGATAGATTTTCATCCAGATCTGTTTTAAGGCTCTCGGTAACGTGGAGATCCCAAGATTTACCAAACAGAGTGATCCAATTAGTTCTGGCGGCCAATGCAGCCGCTAAGGTGACATCCTCCGCCACTGGACGATGGGGCCGTCGAGTAGAGCAAAATGCAACGACCTCAGCCTGTCGCAGAGGCTGTTGTTGTAGTTGTGCAAAAAATTGGCCATCTTTTGGATTAGCGCCTGGCCAACCGCCCTCAATAAATGGGATGCCCAGGTCATCTAATCGCCGCGCAATATTGAGCTTGTCCTCAACAGAAAGGGACAGTCCCTCACGCTGAGCACCATCGCGCAAAGTGGTGTCATAGATCCAGAGCTGGTTAGAAAAAGACATGGCAACAGGGAGCACAAGTGAAGGGTAAGATCGCAAAAGTTTAACAGGGAAGATGCTACCCGTTGGCGGTGTTTGGACTGGAATATTGTTGTGGGTTGATTAAAAACCGCCTGAATGTAATGTATTGCACCTGTCTTGAGTTTAGACATTAAATGTTTCTTAGTCACGGTCGCAGCTTAACTCTCCTCGTCCCCGTCATCTAGTCAAACTGCTTCTGTTACCTATAGCACCCGAATACTTAAGAAACTAAGCTTAAGTTTTGAACTCTTAACCTAATATCAATAATGCCAAAAGTAAATGCTCATGGAAAGACCTTTGACTGCGAAGTAGGCGCTAATCTACGCCAGGTAATGCTTGAGCATGATGTGAATTTGTACAACGGCAATGCTAAGTGGATTAACTGTCGTGGAATCGGTAGCTGTGGGACCTGTACCGTCATGATTGAGGGCAATGTGTCTGCGGTCAACTGGAAAGATCGAGGGCGTCGATCACTGCCTCCCCATAAGGCTGAGAGACCCCTGCGACTTGCCTGTCAAACCAAGGTTTTAGGAGATGTCAAGGTGACTAAATATGATCAATTTTGGGGGCAAGGGCAGCAGGTGATGTGGTGATGTTTTAACCTGGCGGGGAAGTTTTGGGACGTTTGGGATCAAAATTAAGACGTTCAAATAGGGGCAAAGTTGTTAGAGTTAGTATCGCTGGACGCCTGCTTTTTCAGAGCAGCAGGTGGAGTTTAGTATCGCCAAACGGTCGCCTCTTGGTTGGCGCACTGCGAATGATACCACTCAGAAGCCCGCGCCTGGCTCAAATCGTAGTGACAGTTTGGTGGTAGTTAGGAGGGAAACAGTGTATGAGTAAGTTCATTCTAGGGGGCATTTTGGCGGCCATTTCCCTAATGGCGATCTATGGAACCACTGCATCTGACCAGGTGATCTCGCGGATAGATGGCACCGAGCGACCAAAGACCCAATCCAATTTTGGCCAGAATAGCGATGAGAATGGTCTGGTGGCACTCAACCCAACAGAGTCTACCGGCAGCCAAGATAGTTCTTTTGTGGAATCCAGTGTTCAAACTCCATTAGAGAAAGCAGGTATGATTCCTCAGCGACAGACAGTGGGAGCGAGTCCAAATTTTGGTGCGACTACTACAACTACCCAAGATGATACAGATGGCGAGGTAGTTGAAGCTCCTTCTCCGACACCGGCTCCTACCACTGGCGGAACTACCACAACAACGCCGCCTGCAACTACGGCACCTGCACAAAATCCAGCGCCAATTCCAGCACTGTGGTAAAGCACGGTAAATTGTAATTGTCAGTATGAGCTTGTTCCCAAAACAAGTCTTGTCATGGCAACAGGTTATTTAGAAAGGTGGTTAATAGAAATCTATGGGTCAGGCAGATGTACTGGTGATAGGTGGCGGGATTATTGGTTTGGCGATCGCAACCGAACTTCGTCAGCAGGGCGCTAGTGTCACTGTACTTAGCCGGGACTTCAATGCCGCGGCAGGGCATGCGGCAGCGGGAATGTTGGCCCCTGGTGCCGAGGGATTAACTGGCCCTCTGTTAGAACTAAGTCAGCGCAGCCTAGCTCTGTACGCAGACTGGAGTCATAAATTAGAAGAGTTAACGGGACAATCCACCGGGTACTGGCCCTCCGGTATTCTAAAACCTTTTCTTTCTCCGGTAACAGCCTCGCCAGATCTGCTGAGCCAGGTGGCTGTTCAGAGCTATCAGCCTGATCTCAGCTCTGATGTCACTGGGGCGCACTGGTATCCCGAAGAGGGGCAGGCTGATAACCGGGCCTTGCTTAAGGCGCTGAGGATAGCAGCTCAGGAACTAGGCGTTGATATTCAAGAAGGCGTTAGTGCCGAAGCCTTTTTGCAACGAAACTCTCATATTACCGGTATTTTAACTAGCCATGGTCAACGGCAGGCGGGCCATTATGTTTTGGCGGCAGGAGCCTGGTCTAGTGAGTTGTTGCCAGTGCCCGTTAAGCCCCGCAAGGGACAGTTGGCATCGTTGTTGACGCCAGCCGATTCTCCCCACACACTTAAGCGGGTTCTCTTCGGTGAGCATATTTACATCGTGCCGCGTCAGGATGGTCGAATTGTTTTAGGAGCCACTGATGAAGATGTTGGATTTGCTCCCCACAATACGGCAGCTGGGGTAGCACAGTTGTTGAATCAAGCGGCACGGCTATATCCACCGTTAGCGGATTTCCCACTGCAGGAATGTTGGTGGGGATATCGTCCGGCTACACCGGATGAGGCTCCGATTTTGGGTGCAGGCCCTTGCGATAATCTGACGTTGGCGACAGGCCATCACCGCAATGGGGTATTGCTGACGCCGGTGACGGCGAAGCTGATTGTGGGAGCGATTCAAGGGACGCCAGATCCGTTGTTGGAGGCGTTCTCATGGGAGCGGTTTATGGGGACGACCGACGGGCATGGGCCAATGGGAAATTC
This sequence comes from Cyanobacteria bacterium P01_C01_bin.118, assembly GCA_039045805.1. Taxonomy (GTDB): domain Bacteria; phylum Cyanobacteriota; class Cyanobacteriia; order Phormidesmidales; family Phormidesmidaceae; genus Leptothoe. The sequence continues at coordinate 706 of JBCCJR010000168.1, read as the reverse complement.
TGGGGTGAAAAAGGCTTTGGCGGGCAGTGCCCAACCTCCAATGACGACATTATCGGTGGGTGACGCCCACCCTGTGACTATGGAACAAACGCTTTCTGCGCCCTCTGTTACTCAAGATGATGCGCTGGTGATTGCGGGGCGGTCGTTTTCGTCACGATTGATGACGGGAACAGGAAAATTTGACAACTTTGAAACAATGCGAGCGAGTCTGGCGGCCAGCGGTAGTCAGATTGTTACGGTGGCTGTACGTCGGGTACAGACTAATGCGCCAGGGCATGAGGGATTGGCCCAGGCCATTGACTGGAGTAAAATCTGGATGTTGCCCAATACTGCTGGCTGCACCAATGCAGATGAGGCGGTTCGGGTGGCTCGTCTGGGCCGGGAAATGGCCAAGCTGTTGGGCCAGGAAGACAACAACTTTGTCAAGTTAGAAGTGATTCCTGATGCAAAATATTTGTTGCCGGATCCCATTGGCACTTTACGAGCAGCAGAGCAGCTGGTGAAAGAGGGGTTTGCTGTGCTGCCCTATGTCAATGCCGATCCGATTTTGGCGAAGCATTTAGAAGAGGCTGGCTGTGCTACGGTCATGCCTTTGGGGTCTCCCATTGGTTCAGGACAGGGAGTACGGAATGCGGCCAATATTAAAATTATTGTGGAGAATGCCAAGATTCCTGTGGTGGTGGATGCGGGGATTGGTAGCCCTAGT
>JBCCJR010000167.1:0-10607 GCA_039045805.1 Cyanobacteria bacterium P01_C01_bin.118 | reverse complement strand
TTGTCTCAGGGGGGAGGCCTTTGGCCACGCGTCTACCAGAGAGGGTAATAGGGTGGGTCTGATCTCCCCTGGTGAGGCCGCAATGGCAGCCGTATCCAGTAATAAAAGCCCCTGGTCCTCAATAAATGCGTAGGGCTGGGGTACGTGCAGTCCGTGGGGGGCCAGCATCAAATATGGCCAGATATGGGAGGGCACAGGTTCAGGTGAGGCAGGGGGCGTGCCGGGGTCTGTGTCTAGAACCACCCGCTGACTTTGCCAAACGTAGCGCTGCCCTAACTGTTGGATATCTAACTGGGACTGACCTGCTACCCATAAATAACGATGGGGCAAAAAGCCCCCACAGGAGGTACATGTGTCAGCTCCCTCCTGATTAATGGTCTGGCATTCAATGTTTGGACACTTAATCACTCTCGGATACCACTCGGGGTAGGCCCATACTATAGTTGAGCACCCGGCTTCTCAGGTTGTAGCTAATTTGTCCCGACTGTAGCAACTGTTTAACAAAATGCTCTAAATCTGAACCGATACGGCGCAGATTGTAATCTGTTAAAGCTTCTCCGGCAGCTGCTTCAACTAATTGGTCAAACTCTTTATACACTTGCTTTAGTGCATCGTCGGACCAATTAAACTCATTGTCCGGATCGACATCTAACGTGAGCTGGTTGTCACTGGGGACAAGCTCATTATTTTCAATGTCTGCCGCAAAAATATGGATATGGCGTGTGGTGGACTTAAGCAGCATAGAGTTGGTTGCGTGTTTTAAGACGTTTACATTGTAAACGTTTCCCCGCAACCCTTTTGCAGACTCCTGTGCAGCTTTGTTTTGAATTCATATCTGAATTTATACATTGGGGGTGCGGCCAGACCATGGGCTGTGATGTCAAGACTGGAGTTAGAAGGAATGGGGAGCACCATCTCAAGCTGGTGTTGATGCGCCATGGCGAGTCCCAAGGGAATATTGAGGCTCGGTTAGAAGGGCAAGTGTCCACCCCTTTATCGGCCCATGGGCATGAGCAGGCGCGTCGATTGGCCGCGTATCTCAAGCATCAAGATGTTCCAACTTGTCTGTACAGTAGTCCGCTACAGCGGGCGATGGAGACGGCAACGTATCTGTCAGACAAAAGCGGCTGCTCACTGCAGCTGGATGCGGATTTGCAGGAGCTACATCAGGGGATTTTTCAGGGGTTAACCTGGGCTGAGGCAAGTCAGCGCTATCCTCAGGTGTGTGCTGATTTGTCATCAAGTTTGGATTATCAGCCAGTACCAGGGGCAGAAACATTGATGGCGGCTTATCAACGGGCGATGGGGTGGTATCAGACCCTTTGGCAACGTCATAGCGTTGGTGATGTGATTTGGGTCGTCAGCCATGGGGGCTTTTTGCAGCAGCTGATACGGGTGATTTTGGGATGCGATCGCACCTGGCAAATTCCTATTCGCCCTACGGCCTTGTTTGAACTTTGGTTACTCAGACCCCAGCCCGCATCAGACGATCAATATAACCCCGAACATTGGAAAATCATCAAATTCAACGAGACGCCTCACCTAATAGATTGGTGAGTGCAAGCCATGGGAGAACGCTAAAATCCTTAATTTTCAATAGCTATGGGTGTATGAACCCGCTGAATACAGGTATCCATTTGCCATAGAACCCAGTCTTGGTGGTGCTTTAGGCGAGTCTATAATGGGATGCAGCCCCTTAATATATGTGCTTATTGTGGGCAGACTCTTAGTCAGGAATACTGAATTTGGTTGCTAGCTGGAAGGGGATGTCAATTTTGCGGTAATCTGTATGCCCAGACTTGGAACATCTTATGTGACCAGATGTCAACTTTGATTGGGTATTCTACCGTTCTGGGATAACTGTAGCGATAGTCTCTTGGAGACTGTTCCCATGTCTACAACTACACTTACTGATATTAATGACGTCTTTGGGCAAGCCCAGGACGGTAGCGTTGCAGCTATTATTCAAATTCTTAATGAGCGGCTATCGAGCAATGGTATTCGTACCCGAGCAGTGTTTGTCGATAATGTACTACAGCTATTATGTGAAGCCCCCACCGACAAACAATTAGAAAAATCGGTGGTGGTAGAGGACATTCGCAAGATTCTCGAAAGCATCGCCCCGCGACGTATTCGCAAAGTCAAAATCAATAGTCGCTTAGTCCAAGAACAGCAGCTGCTATGGTTTGAAGAGATTAGTCGTAATCCCGACAGTCATTTGCTTTGGGCTGAGATAATCACCCTCAAGCAGCCCCATTGGTTAAAGCGAGTTGCCCGTGATTTAAGACGGCCAAAGTTGCGATTAGACATGCCAGAAGGCGCGTCTAAATCTGACCTCCGCCAGCGCAAATCATTTTTGAGCGGCATCATTGGCGGTTTGTCCGTTGCCCTGTTGCTACTAGGTTTGAGTGTGTGGGCCTATCGTCAGCGTTTAGCTCAGCCCGTTGTCGGTTCTGAGGAAAATCAGCCTGTGGCCAGCGAGCAGATATCATCATCCCCCGCTGTGAGCGATCAGCTCCCCCTACCCGAGTCCTATGACTCATTTGCCAGGGCTGTGCGAATTGCTGAGCAAGCGGCTAAAGATGGTGTTGATGCTGCTTCTTCGGCAGATTGGTTAGCCTTAGCCGCTCGCTGGCAGCAGGCGTCTGACTTGATGGCTGAGGTCCCCGCCTCAGATGAGCGTTATGCCATCGCTCAAGATCGGGTTAATGCTTACAGGTCTAATAGTGAAAGCCTGTTACAAAAAGCGCGCCAAGTAGAGTAGCGATTGTCTTTGCCAGGCAATTCGCTTTGCTAAGCAATGGGCAGTTCGCTCGCTCCGTGAGTCCGCTCACGCCCTCGCTGGGCAGTAGGGAGAGATTACTCAATACTGACGCCTTTAAAGGTGGCGGCTTTGGGTTTGGGTGCTACGGGAGCCGCTTGAATTTTTTGGGTGCGTAGTCGATGTTTTTGAAAATAGTCTTGCCATTCATCAGGAGCATTGAGGGTTTCACCGCCATGCTTGGTGAGTCGTTTGCGCACCTGGCAGAGCACAGGCGTATTCACACAGGCTCCAGAGATAATCACCTGTCCTTTGGTCAGGGCCGGTAGCTCTTTGAGCAAGTCTCGACCCGCTGCTTCCACTCCATACTTTAGGCTTTCTTGATCCACTGGATTGACAATGCGCATCAGAAACTGACTCATACACTGGGACAGTACATCAGAATCCAACTTGCCGGGACGTTGGGTAATCAAGCCCACCCCCAGCCCAAATTTCCGACCTTCGCTGAGGATAGTGCGCAGCACAGCCTTACATCGAGAGGGTTCTTTCGCCGGTGCAAACCGATGGGCTTCTTCAATCAGCACAAAGACTGGAAAGGGGAGATAGTTTTCATCCCCGTCTTCAATTTTGTCGCGGGCAGTATTGATGCGAGCATGGTAGCTCTGACGCAGCACCGCTGCACAAATCACCTGCTGTTCTTCCTGGCTGATTTCATTCATCTGTAATACGGTCACCTGCCCCGGCTCAAATAGATCTCGGGGAGCCATGTGATTGATCTGATGAAAGTAGGGCGATCTAGCTAATCGATCAAGCTTCCATTCCAGCGCAGGCGCTGATGAGCCCACTTTGTCATTGCCTTCGTCATCGGCGGTGGTATCGGCTTCATAGACAGCGGCAATCAGGTCATTCACATTCCAACGGTAGTCGCCGCGTTTATGTTTGCTCAAAATGGTAAACGCTTTGTTGAGAATGGACTGCTGCCGATCGCTCATTTCTGGCAGCAGGGTCAGAACGTCGTAGTAGTCCAGGGAGGACATGCGAATTTGGATGTCATCTGGGGTGAGGATTTTTACCTTGGGAGCGTAGCCATCGCTGGCCTGAAAGGCTGGATGTCCGCGCATTTCTGCCAGTGTGTTGTATTCGCCGTGGGGGTCAAAAATGAGGACGGCGGCTCGGTTGTAGGGCTGTAAAAATTCTTCAATCAGCACTCCGGCGGTATAGCTTTTACCGGAGCCTGTACCGGCCAAAATAGCCATGTGAGTACTGACAATCTCTTTGACATCCAGGGCGACGGGGACAGCCCCACCAGGACGTAGCAACAGTGAACCAATTTGGGCGGAGCCTACATCTCCGGGCTGCTTTTTGTTGACCACTTGCTGCAGCCGACTATCAGCTGCGATGCGAACTTTGGCTCCCGGAGTAGGCGTTATGCGGGGGTTAATAAAGCCTAATGCTGGGTGGAAGTAGCCGATTACATCCACCGTAACCTCATAAATTTCGGGGTTGGGATAGGTAAATCCAATCAGCGATGCGATGGTGTCTGGACTAATCTGAGTATCGGCAAAGATGCGGTCCGGGAGATGGTCGATGAGGCGTCGGTCGGAAATTTTTCCCAGGATTTCCCAGGATTCTTCAGTGTCATCCGGTGCATCAATTTCGTAAAAAACAAACTCGCCAATTTTGACGTGGTGATTATCGGCGGTAACAAAGACATACTGATTGCCATCTTCACCGGGGCCTTTAACGGTACCGATAACGGGGTTATCTATGGAAGCCGGTGGGGTCATAGTGGTGCGAACTGCTAAGTCAGCGCTGGCGCTATCGCGTGCGCCAACATTACCCACTATAGTAAACCTGTATTGCTTTTTCGTAATCTTAAAAATTTATTGCCAAAATCAAATTTATCTTGGGCCAATGTCTGCTGTAACGTCCTGAAAAGACTCGCAAACCTTGGTAAGAAAGGGAGAACGGCCTCGCAGCAATGTTTCCAAAGAAAGATGCGCAACGGCACGTTCTCCATGGGGGACATGGAAGTTGACGCATAGAACAGGCTGGAGTTCCCTACAACTTCGCGTTGGGCAAAATAACCATCGCATCGCCAAAGGAATAAAAACGATAGGTCTGTTTAATCGCCTCCTGATAGAGAGTCATCAGGCGCTGACGACCAACCAGCCCACTCACAAGCATCAGCAGGCTAGAGCCAGGTAAATGAAAATTGGTAATTAACCCATCCACGACTTTCCATTCATACCCAGGATAAATAAACAGATTTACGGGGCCACTATAGGCTTTTAGCCGGCCTTCCTGGGTTGCAACGCCTTCTAAGGTGCGTACGGTTGTGGTACCCACGGCAAAGACCCGATTCCCTCGGGTCTTTGTGGCCTGAATTAGATCCACAGTGGTTTGGGGCAAATCGACCCACTCTGCATGCATCTGATGTTGGGTGATGGCTTCTGATTCGACGGGGCGAAACGTACCCAGCCCGACATGTAGGGTTACCTCGGCCCGCTGTATCCCCTTTTGCTCTAATGCTTCGAAGACCTCCGCAGTGAAGTGTAGCCCTGCGGTGGGGGCGGCCACCGCACCAGGATTCTGGGCATAAATGGTTTGGTACTGTTCCGGCTCTGCTGGGGAGTCAGTGATATAGGGCGGCAGCGGCACTTCCCCTAAGAATTCCATCAGCTGCTCCACTGGATCATCTGTTAACGATTCAAAGGTGAGGAATCGGCCATTGGTGTCGCGATCGCAAGCCTCCACATGAGCTTTTAGCAATGGTGTTTCACGATCGGGACCAAAGTGAATATAGCTACCCGGTTTTAATCGACGACCTGGTTTTACCAGCGCTAACCATTGAGGTGGTCTGGGCTCTAGTAATAAAACTTCAACCTTTGCCCCACTTGGCTTGTATCCATACATTCTTGCTGGTATGACTCGCGTATTATTAATAACAATTAGGTCCCCTGGACACAAAAAGCTAGGCAAGTCTTTAAAATGGGCGTGCTGATGTTCTGTTTTAGATGACACCACCATCAGTCGAGATTGATCTCGGGGGATAGCCGGTGCTTGAGCAATCAGGTTTGGAGGTAAGTCATATTGATAAGCCGCCAAGGAATAATCATTATTCGTCTGATGCTGATCGGTTGAACCAGAGGTGGGGTGCGGTGGGCGGCTGTTAGATAAGGGCATGAGCAAAAGAAACAGTAGGCCAGTTACCGTTGATTTTTTGATAAAGGCTTATCATCTGCCTTACTCAGCTGATGAATTTAATGCCAGACTGTATAGCGAGACGTTCTAAGGACCGGCTGCCTACACGACTAAATGATCTAGACTGTAGCACCGCTTTATACCCATGGATTACGTTTACTATCTATCTAATGCTAGCCTCGTTTTGCGTGTGGTTGAGCGGCTTCATCGCCTCACACAGCTACCTTTAGAGTATGTAAGCGTAATTCATCGGATTGACGGTTGGATTTTGCGGATTAGGCTACATGAAAGCGTTTCTTCCAGCACCGCATCCAATTTTCAAGCATTTTTAGAGGAAGTTGGCGGGCGGGTTACCCCTGGATATAGAATTCGCATGGCCCTTTGGGGGTTAGAAACGGGGCAAACACCTGTGGATGTAATGCGTCGTTATCAGGTAGCGGTGGTGTCCCATGGCAAGCCTGACCGTTATGAAATCGAAGAATTTCGCAAGCAGTTTGTCCAGGGCTTAGGCTATTGCCCTGAAACCTTGGCATAGGGTGGGCATTGCTCTCCAGGTATAGGTTCTATTCAACCTTCAATCGCATTCAAAAGATAATCCTGCAGTACCAAATAACGTTGTCCATCAGGCAACTTTAGATGTGTTTTGTCGGCATTTGGGCGGGTGGCATGACAGCTAACCAAAGCGACATCTAACCGACAGGGTAAATTCGCCAGGTGAGGATGGCGGGTTAAAAATAGACGAGCCGTGGTCCAGAGTTTTCGTTGCTTGGCGGGGGTGATGGACAGGAGCCCATCTAGATCCCAATTTCCCCGGCTGCGGGTTTTGACTTCTACAAAGGCCAGCATAGGGCTACTAAGTTTGCCTCCCTGAGCGTTATATCCTTGAACGACCAGGTCTAACTCACCCCAGCGACAATGCCAGCGACGATAGAGAATAGTCCAGCCCTGCTGAGTGAGCCAGGTTTCAACCAGTTGTTCGCCGTAAACGCCTAGATCTTGATGTGACATGAGTGGCTATCAGAAACGGTGTGGGTCGGTGAGACATGGATTATCTTTGATGACTTTGCGCTAACGGTGGTAGAGCGAGTTCATCACCCACCACTCACGGTCCCAAACCGAATCTTTAACGGTGATGGTTTAATGGTTTGACACTCCCTGTGCATTTCTTTATAGATATAAATTACAGTTTTAATTTGCCCGTAGTTCATGACATAAAATCAGACCTGATCTGGGTAACCTGAACGATGCTGGAAGCAAGGCGGAGTGTAAAGTATGGGGCGCACCTTAGAAGAGCTTGGGACTGAGTATAAGCAGGCGTTTGATCGATGCAAGGTGCGGTCAGAGGCGATGGGTTTGGCTCAAGGTATTACCAAACGAATGGTGGATTTGCGATCGCACTACGACTCGGTGGAAAAAGCCACCACAGTCCCCTGGTGGTTTGCGGGCATTCTCCACTACAAAGAATGGAATTTTCGTGAGCCAGCTCTGTTTGAAAAGCAGATGGCAAAGACCCTGATTGCCAAAAAATATCATCAAGCTCAGACCCGCACCCTGGCCTCTTATCTCTGGGGCTTTGACCTTTGGAATGGCTTTCAGAATGGCGAAGGCGATGAGTCTCTTTGGGTCTGGGGTAGCACCAGTGTATTGGGCCAACAGACCAGCCAAATGGGGGCTGCTGCGATACTCAAATATTTGCAAACCCAGGGGCTTGTGGATGTAGCCGCCTTTGCTAAGAGCCCTAAGGCGGCCGCTCAACCTGCCAAAAAAGCTGCTACAAAAGCAGCCGCGACCAAGAAAACTACTGCAAAGGGTAAAAAGCTGCAGGTGATGTACTTTTCGCAGCGTGACAATGCTGCCCAAGCCCATAGAACCTGCAACACAGCCAGTTGCTGGATGGGGGCACTGTATATGAAAAAGTCTCTCTGGCAAGAGTGTGGTGAGGACCAGAACGCAGACCTCAACTTTTATCTACCCAAAGTTGAAACCTATGGGGATACAACTGACCATAATGCTCAAACTAGGGCTTTAGAAACCATAGGGGTGAAATCGGTATGGCATACTACCCTCACCATGAACGACGTGAAAAAAGAGATTGACGCTGGTCGTCCTGTGGTTATGGGAGTGCTCCATAAGGGACCAGCCAGTGCCCCCCGTGGAGGTGGCCATATGATTTTGGCAGTGGGATATGATGACACTGGCATGTTCATTCACGATCCGTACGGAGACATGGATCTGGTAAGCGGTGGCTATCCTGGCTCAACAGATGGTTCATTTCGTCACTACAGCCACAAGAATTTAGGGGCTCGCTTTGAAGTTGATGGCCCTGGTACCGGTTGGGGACGTTTATTTAAGGGTAAGCGCGCTTAAGGGCTTTAGTCTACATATCCGGCTATTAAGCCCGACCACAACAAATAACCCTGTAGGGATATTCCTTTAATCCTTATATTCTAACCATCTAATTGGCCATAAAACTCGCCGACCCAGGGGAGGCTGGCTAAGTCTTCGAAGGCGACCTGTCGTTCTTTTTCTAGTTCGGCGATACGTTTTTTCTCCGCGTAGCTTTGTTTTTGATAATAGGCGCACTCATTAGGATGGGTCTCCAGGTCGGTTTCTTCCCATAGTTTGAGAAAGTAGCGGTAGCGTTTTTCGCATAGAGTTTTCTCCATGCAGGCTATGGAGGCTCGAATAATTAGGGGTGCACGAAGAATATCTCGTTGTGTTTTCTCATCTAGATAGAGTAGATGATGGACCTGAGATAGGGGGCCGGTGGATTCTGAGGCGAGATTGCGCAGTTGTTCTAACAGTGTTGCGGGGGATGATTCTGACTGAGCTTCGTCAGCGGTCTGCCACTGTAGCATCATACGCCAGAGGGCACGATGATGGGAAAAGCTGAGCTGTAGATCTCTTTCTTCTAATGAGTCTTTGACCTCTTGGCGATTGTTGGGCATGTGGATGTATACCCTGAGCAACCAGCCTTCTGCTTCTTCGAGGGCGCTCTTCTTAATGGCGATTTTGATGTCTTTAGGAGAGTCTTCTGGTGAGCGGCGCTGACGACGTACCTGGGCGAGAAAATTTTCTGCTAACAGGGGGACGAGGCGGGCATCTCCCTGGCTAAAGATTTCGGCGCAGTGGCGAATATAGTGGGTGCGAGTGTCGGCATTAGCGATGTCTGCCAATAGTTTGACGATGTCTTGAGAGGCTGTTTGAAATTGGTCGGCCTGTTTGAGGTCTACATCCTTGAGACTTTGTTGGATTTGCCAGTCGAGCCACAGGGGGGCGGCGTCTATGAGGGCATTGTATTCTTCGGCAACGTGGGTTTTGAGGTAATCGTCTGGATCTTTGCCGGCGGGAATGTTGAGAATGCGTAGCTGTACGTCGCCTCGGTGGGCCATTTCTGCGACTTCTCCGATGGCTCGCTGGGCGGCTTTTATGCCAGCTGCATCGGCGTCGAAGTTAAAAACGATTTGTTTGGATTCGGTATAGCGTAACAGCTGACGCACTTGACCGGCATTGAGGGCGGTGCCAAGAGAGGCAACGGCATTGGTGATGCCTGCTGCATGGAGGGCGACGACATCAAAGTAACCTTCAACGACGATAGCACGGTTTTGCTTTGCGATCGCACCCTTTGCCTTATCCAACCCATACAGTGTCTTGCTCTTATCAAACAGCTCAGTTTCAGGAGAATTCAGGTACTTGGGTTTGGCGTCACCGAGACAACGCCCACCAAAACCGATGATGCGTCCGTTAGGGTCGTAGATGGGCACCATGACGCGATCTCGAAATCGATCATAGTAGCCAGTACCGTTTTTATTGGGTATGATCAGCCCCGCTTTTTCCACCAGCTTGACCGGATAGTTTTTTTGCTCCACCAGATAGCCGTAGAGGGTTTGCCAGCCGTCGGGAGCATAGCCAAAGGTGAAACGTTTGAGGATGTCGTCGCTAAACTGGCGCTGAGATCGCAAGTACTCCAACGCCGGTTGTCCTACGCTTTGATAAAGCGCATGTTCGTAAAACTTGGCAGTTACCGTCAGAATTTCAAACAGCTGTTCCCGCAGCGTAACCTTACGCTCATATTCTTGCTGTTTAGCCGGTTCTAAGGTCTTTACCGGTACCTGATAGCGCCGAGCCAGGTCCAGGACCACCTCAGCAAAGGACTGCTGGCCTAGCTCCATCAAAAACTTAAACGCATTTCCACCTGCGCCGCAGCTAAAGCAATAGTAAAACTGTTTTGAAGGGCTGACGCTAAAGCTAGGGGACTTATCCTCGTGGAACGGGCATAGACCGGTGAAATCCTTTCCCTGCTTTTTGAGCACCACATGTTCAGAGACGACATCGACGATGTCGGCTCGCTGGCGGACATCGTCGATGGTATCTGGGTGTATGCGAGGAGAGGTCATAGAGGTCTCTAGCTAGCGTATGCCTATCATAGGTCAATCTAAAATCTACGCTAACTAGAGTATCGAACGTCTAAGCTGTCTTCATGCGCCCATTAAAGCTCTCCAGGGACCGAGCAAGCTTCCAGATTACTTTGGATTTGCTGAATCTGATCTTCGGTAAGAAGGGCAATAACGTCCTCTTCGAATTCCATCTCGGCAGCCTCCATATTGGCGGCTTGCTCGGGGGTAGGAGCTGGCATGGAGTC
>JBCCJR010000166.1:0-10608 GCA_039045805.1 Cyanobacteria bacterium P01_C01_bin.118 | reverse complement strand
CTCATCCAGGGAGAGATTTTGAAACAGCGCCACATCTTTGAGAATCAGTAAACGGTTCATAAGGGTGTCGGGGGTGGATGGCTGTAGAGCCCTATAAACATCCTGCAGCAAGGGCGGCGTAGGAAACAAATCACGGGCCACTGCCTGGACCAACGGGTCCACATCATTTAACGATGCCCGAGGAATCTTGGCCAGGGCGATCAGTGCCCCCGCCCGCAGCCAACGGTCCTTGGACTCCATGGCTTCTAGTAAAATGGTATACCCTCGGTTGCGCAGCCAGCTGAGGGAGGGCGTCTGGTCCGTTGGGCCGTTTGGCTGGCCATCTGTCCGATCATCCTGTTCTAACAGCGGCAGTAGCGGTAGCACAAACCGACGATGGCTCATAGAGGCCAGTACTTCCACCGCATTGGAGCGATCGCGCTGGTCGGTGGCCACCAGGATGCGGTTAACGGTATTGACGGTGCGACTATGCCCCAAACTGGCCAAAACATAAAGCACCTGTTGGATTAACCGCTGGTGATAGTCGTCGATGGCCACCGTTAGGGGCTGCCAGTTGGGATCTTCCTGGGGGATCTGCAGCTGCCAACGGCGGGTCTGGCTCAATTGCTGAAAGTCATCCGCCAGATGGGCATAGAGAATATCGCTGGCGCGGCGGGTGCGAATTTTACCGATGGTTGCGATCGCGCCGTTTACAGTTTCACGGCTGGCGGACTGCAGCTGTTCCTTGGCCTCGGCTAACCCTCCCTTAGCCGCTAGCCACTGGGCCGCCTGCTGTCGCACCCGAGGATGGGGGTCCCCCAATGCCGTGGCTAAAGGGGCCAGGTTCTCCTGGGTTTGCTGCCACAGGTTGAGGGCGGCAAGCCTCACAGTGGGTTGCTCATCAAGCAAATAGTGTTGCGTCAGGGTTAAGGCTTTGGTTTGCATCGCCTCGGGCATCACCCCATATAAAGCGGCTAGGGTTTCTAAACCAAGTTTTTTGGTGTCTGAGTTACCCTCAGGCAAAAGCCGTGTTGTCAACAGTTCTAACAGGATGGCATCAGCACTGCGGCTGACGATCCGAATGACGACCTTGGCCATCCCCTCATCCAGCATTGATTGCTCAATGTCTAAAAAATCCTTGGGGGCATTGGTGAGTAATGTACCCTGTAGACGCGCCACCATCGCCAGCGATCGCAGACTGGCATCGTCCTGCAGACTGAGTTCGTCTAGCTGCTCATGGGCAATGGGCTGTTGCTGCACCAGCAAAATTTCCAACGCCGTCAGCCGACAGGCTAGGGGTTGTTCTGGCTCCAGCAGCTGTTGCCAGACGGCCCACAGCTGCTCATCCCCCACCTCCCCGGCGGTTTCCTTGGTCTCCCCGGTGCCTGCTTCAAAGCCATCACTAAATAAGGTCACCACCGCCGAACGCACCTGCCGATCCGCCCCTGGCAACAGGGTAAGTACATCGTTCAAAAACTCTCCAGGTTGACCAAATCGTGCCGCTAATTCCAGCCCCTTGATCTGGTCGTAACGGTCCTCTGATTGCAGCAATGTCCGGATGGTGGATTTGAGCGGTAGTACCGCCTGACGGCTGGCCAGCCGATCCAGGTCAATGGCATCGGTGCGAATCAAGTCTTCTAAACCAGCGGTGTAGAAACGACCCATGGGCAGTCGCACCAACAGAAATATCATCACCAGGCCACAGACAACCCAGGTGATTTGCTCCAGGCTCAGGTGATTCTCACAGAGCCAGAGAAATACCCCGGCACAGGTGAGACCCACGGCATAGATAAAACCGTCGCTCAGGGTGCGAATTCGGCCTAAAAATTCCTGGGGAATAGCGTTGTAATTGAGCTGGTGGACCGGCAGGTTGATCGCTTTATAAAGGGCGTCTCCATTAAGCTGCAACCCAATGGCAGCCGGTAGCTGACCGTTTATACCCAGACCGATAAATGCGGCCAGGGTGGTAAGGGGAAACACCGCATTCATCCGGGCCACCCCCAGCCAGCGCAACAGGGGACGGGTAAGACCATAGAGAATGGCGATTTGCACAATGCTAACCACCATCCGCATCAGTCCTAAAAAGCCGGTTAAGCCGCGCTGGCTAAATTCTTGACCATAGATGCTAAACCAGAGAAATTCGGAACTTAAATAAATGATGACCAACAAAAAGCTGCTGGCGGCGAGAAAAATTACCAGGGGATAGCGTTTGGCCAGGTCTGGAAATGTTTGCAGTGATTCCAGTACACCGGTGGTTGCACCAGGGAGATTGCTTAAGGGCCGCTGGGTACGGTCCAGATAGGCCAGCTGTAATAGTGCGATCGCAATCACCACGGGCAAACACAGCAGTAGATTGGGAGTACTTAACCACCGAGACAGCCCACCCACCATCCCACCGCCCACCAGGGTGCCGATAGCCTGGGCGATACCCACATAGGGAGCATAACGCTTGTACTCCAGGGTATTAAAGTAGTCCGTCAGCAGAGTGGGGTAAAGAATATTGTTGCAAATGTCCCACTGGAAAAAGCTAACGATCAACAAACCGTAGTAAACGGAGGTGAGCTCCAGGGGCAGGGCCAGACGCAGGGCAAACACTAGCATCAGTAATACCACCAGGGCCCCCGCAAATAATTGGGTGCTGCGCACACGCTGCACCACCTGGCTGATGGCAATATAGGCCGGCATCGAACACAGCCCGATCAAAATAAAGGCGATTGGCAGTCGCTGTGCCCCCAGCTGACTAACAAAAATAGAATTGGCCACTGCGATCGCCATAACGCTCTGCACCAGCACCGTTACCGCAAGCAGCAACAGCTGGGTCAAACGACCATCTTGTAGAGATTTATACGCAGTGAGCATTAAAAATGGCGATCATAACCTTTCCATAGTATTAAAAGGTCACGACGAAAAAATGGGGGATTTGATTACCAAATAATCTAATCGTCCCTATCATCCGGCATTTTAGGCAAATCATCCATGGCGTCTGTCTGCAGGGGGTGTAACCGACGCGGTTGCCGATCAATGGGCTCAATGGAGTCTAGCTCATCCCCGCTGCCGGCCCCCAGGGTCTTAAACTTACGGGCACTTACCAAAACCCGACTTTCCAAAGACCCCACCGCTTTATTAAAGGTATCTACCGTGGTCTCTAGACCCCGCCGCATTTTTTGCATATGGCCGGAAAACACCCGCATCCGGTCATAAAGCTCTCGCCCCAAAGCGCTAATCTGCTGAGCGTTTTCGGTGACGGCGTCCTGCTGCCAGCCATAGGCTACAGCCTTAAGCAGGGCAATCAATGTGGTGGGGGTGGCCAAAATCACCCGCTGGGCAATGCCGGTTTCGATCAGTCCAGGGTCCTGCTCCAGGGCGGCACTAAAAAAAATCTCCCCCGGCAAAAACAGCACCACAAACTCTGGGCTGGTGGGAAACTGGTCCCAATAGGCTTTTTGACTCAGCTGCTGAATATGACGACGTACTTGCTGGGCATGTTCTTTGAGTTTGGTGATGCGCAGGGCTTCATCGGTGATATCCAGGGCATCTAAATAGGCGGATAGCGGTGCTTTGGCATCGACTACAATGTGGCGCTGCTGGGGGAGCTGCACCACCATATCGGGGCGTAGGGTGTTATTTGCGATCGCTACCTGTTGCGTAAAATCGCAATGCTCCACCATGCCCGCTATCTCCACCACCCGCTTTAGCTGAATTTCCCCCCAACGTCCCCGCACATTGGGAGCCCGTAGCGCCTTGGTCAAATTAGCGGTTTCCGTTTGTAACTGCAGCTGTCCGGTGGCTAGGTGAGTAATCTGCTCCCGGAGCTGGCTGTAGGCCGACACCCGCTTACTTTCGAGATCTTGCAAATAGGTCTCCACCTTGGCCAGGGATGACCGCAGCGGCTGTACTAACCCATCAATCGCCTGCTGACGCTGGTATAGCTCGCCCTTGGACTGAGTGTGAAACTGCCCCAACTGGGTGTGGGCTAAGCTCAAAAAAGCTTCATTGTTAGTTTGCAGTGCCTGGGCCGACAGCGCCTGAAAGGCATCCACCATGCCACCGCGCATTTGCTGTAACAGCGTTAGTTTTTCCTCCGTGGCCTGCCGTTGTTCCTGCAGCTGTGTGCGAGCCTGGGCAAGCTGAGCCGTCAACTGACTATGGTCCGTTTGTAACTGTTGTAATTGTGTCTGTAGCTGCTCCGTCAGGGCCGCCTTAGTCTCAGCTGCTGCCTGCCGAGCAATCGCAGCAGCACTGGCCTGCCGCTGTTGCTCTAAATCCGTTTGCATTCCATGGAGCTGCTGCCGTAGTTCCCCAATCTGAGCATCCTTAGTCTGTAGCTGTTCGATCATGGTGGCCCGTTCAGCCACTAAGTCGCTTTTGGCACGCTCTCGCACGGTTTGATAACGAGCCTGCCAAACCATCCAACTGGCTAGACTCCCCACCCCCAGCCCCGCCAGAAAAATTACCGGCCATTGCATAGTTAAAGTACATAGTTACTATTGCACCATAGGGTAGCACGGGTATCAACACTAGAGCCTTCATACTCTGTAGCAAAGCTTAAGCGTTTTAGGAGATCGCGTTCACTTGGTCATGGTGACCGGGTACCTTCATAGGAGGTATGAATAAGTATTGATGCATAAAGGCAATAGAAGATGCCCCATGGTTTTAGTGTTAGCTATTGTCTGTCACCGTACCAACCAGCTGCTGTGAGCTTTAAAGTGTGGTCCAAAAGGAGCTGTTAAGAAACTACTTCATGGGCTAATCCTGAAAGGCTTGTTAAGCCATGATTGAAATGAACAAGGCCATGATTTTAATTTTTAACAAGCCCAATCACTTCACAGCCGGAACTTATGTTTCTTACATAAGAAACTCAGGGTTTCACCTTTGATGTAGTTTATGTTTTGATAGGAGCTGTTCTTTTAGGCTCGCAACTATCCATTTACATCCGCCACAGCGATTATATTCATCAAGCACCTTACAGGGAATGACCGTTAAAAGCCCACCAGAAAAATCTGTCAAATCTCCGATATTGGATAAGCTGCCAAACTATGGCATCCAAAGCGATGAATGCCCCCGTCGGGCAAAGACTCAGTTGGACTTTATTATGCTGGCTGTCGAAGCCCTGGAGCTCAACGCCTCTCAGGTGATGCTGGCAGCCATCAGGGATTTGGGACTGCAGGAGGTGCTAAAAAGTCGGGTGCATCTGTGGCGGTTACGCAGCACCAATCCCCTGCGCAAATTTAACCAGCGTCAGCCCCTGTCTTTAGAAGAGGCTAAGGCACTGGTGCTGGTGGTTTGTTATCTCTGTCGGAAACTGACGGTGTTGATTCGTCAATTGTTTTTAGGCTATCAGCAACTACAGGATCAGCAGCTGTCCCTGGACCATCACTTTCGCTTGGCCAAATATCTCAAGCGGTTTCGCTCCCACTTTCGTGCTCGGATGAACCCTAAGCGTGCTACGGTGCTGGCCTACAGTACTGACGAAAAATTAGACGAGCTGGCCCTTTCACTATTGACTCAGCTGTTGCTATGCACCGGCACTCGCGCTGAAGAACGATTGTGGGCCAGCCTCTTTGATGGGGAAGTATCATGACCATCCAGCGACAATATATTCTGCCGAACTGCAGTCTGGTATTAGAAGGTTTGAGCGCCGACACTTCGAATGTGCTCTCAATTTTGGCCAATGCAGAATTTAAGATCGTCGGTTTGGAAAAACCCCTGGCCGGTGGGTCTGATTTCTTTAAAGCCCTGGTCCAAGCGGTTAGTGCCTACTGCCAGCGTTTGCTTAGCGGTCTGGAGCATCCCAACCATATGATGGATGCTAAAGCCCTGGTGGCGGTGGAGCCTGATGAAGGGCAGTACCATCGCCTGATGATCAAACCTGAGCTGCTGGAGAATGTATCCGCAGAAAAGTCTGAAGTTCCTCAGGCTATCAGGCTATCGACTGTTCAATTATTTGATATGGCAGAAGCCATTGATCAGTTTTATGCAGATACTCAGACGCTGCCTGATTTGTCAGTCGAGCTAGCCCCGCTGCCCCGCAAGTATGTCAGGTCGTCTGAGCCGTTGGCCCAACGGGCTATTCCACCCTTGCTTGGGTTTGGCACCTTGGCTGTTGCTGCCCTCGGATTATTCTTCTTACCTGTCCCAGAGCTGGCGGATCCAGAGACTTTAGAACAGCAGCCCACAGCAGTGGAGGAGCCATTGGAGGGGACCGGAGACAGTGAGTTGGCTGCTCAGTCTGAGACAGAGGAGCCAACTCCTACGGTTGAAGAGACGGAACCTCCGATCCAAAATACGGCCATCACCGACAGCGAGCAGCTGGTAGCTTTACAGCAGCAGGTCCAGCAACAAATCAGCAATAGCCTCCCAGAGGGCACCACGTTTGAACAACCTCTGCGCTATCAAATCTCCGTAGCTGAAAACGGCGATATTGTTGGCTACAACCCGTTGGATGGTGCTGCGCTGGAAAATGTTGACAATACTCCCCTACCCTCGCTCACCTATATTCCGGTGGATAATGCAGCCGTAGGACCGATTGCTCAATTTGACCTAACCCTGACTGCCGATGGTGCGGTGGAGGTGGTGTCTAATCAAGTTGTCACTCCTGAGACAGCTGAATCCGAAGCGATCGCAACTGACCCCACAACACCAGCAAGCGACCCTGACCCAGAGACGATCACGCCAGAACCTATCGAACCATCCAGCTCCCCTGATTCCTCATCTGCGGATGACTCAGCCGGTACCGCAGATTCCCCCCTAAGCGCTACTGGCGCTTCAGGAAAACTTGACACCTTTGTGGCCACACCAATTAAAGACATCGATCGCATCTCTGAGCTCAACCAGGAGCTACGACGCACCCTTGTTAGCAATCGAGAAACAGATTGGTCAGGTTCTACCATTACCTATCGTGTGCGTCTGGATAACGACGGTAATATCACCGGCTACGAACCCGATAACGCTGCCGCCGAACAATATGCAACGGACCTGAAGCTGCCTGGCCTGGTGAAAACGGCCCCCAGTGATAAACCCCAGCTTGATTTCTTGGTGGTTATCAATCAAGACAATGTAATAGAAGTCAGCCCCTGGGATGGATGGCCGTTAGAGTAGTGCGTTAGTTGGTAGGCAAACACCCTTGCTCACATTACATTGCGTCAATTTTTTAAGGGTTATGCCCACCATTGGTTAACCTACTGTTGATACAGCTGGAGAGTCCCTGTGTCTAACGAACCATATTCCGAACGTCCCGCCCCCGCTTATTCCATTCCCGAGCTGTCGCCAACGATCAAGGCTCCCCCTGTAGCGACCGAGTCCGCCCCGCGCTGGGTCAGCTATGGAGGGAATGCCCTCCTGGGTTTGGGCCTGCTGTTGGTAGGTCTTCCCCTGGCCTGGCTTTTGGGTATTGGCACCACCCGAATAATTTCCGCACCGGGGCAGCGGATGCCTCTACAGGAAGTTATTTTGCGTCGATCCAATCGGGTGATTACGGAGATCCAGCGTCTACCCAGTCGTTGGCAGCCCACCCCCCCACCCGAAACTCGCATTGAACCGATTCCGATTCCCACCCAGCCAGTGGATCCACTGACGCCGCCGCCAGCGGCCCTCAATAACCGTGAACGTCAAATTGCAGAAGAAGAGCTGGCCGCTCTGCAACAGGAGTTTGAAACCATTCGCCAACGCCTGTTTGATCTCGAAAGTACGTTGGGACAGGCCCAGTCCACGGAAAGTGTGGAGGCTAGACTGGCCCATTTGGAGAGACGACTCATACCCGATCAGTCCCCAATATTGGCAGCCCCTCCAGAGTCTTTGCCAGAGCCAACAGCTACAGAAACGTTGCAGGACCAAAACCCGCTACTAGAAACCGCTGAACTCAAAATCACGTTGCCCAGTGATGCCCTATTTGTACCTGGAGAAGCTCGGCTATTGTCTACGGCCCCCGACTTGCTGAACTCTATCTTTGACGACCTCAGACAGCACCCAGATGCCACCATTTTGATTGGTAGTCATACGGATAATCATTTGGAGCCCTCCCAAAGCCAGAAATTGGCCTTTCAACAGGCCAATGCTCTCAGGGCTTATCTTGCCGGCAACCTCCCAGACCATCGCTGGATTACCATCGGCTACGGTCAGAGCCATCCCATCACTGATGACAGTACCCCTGCCCTGCGTCAGCGCAACCGCCGCATTGAAATTGCTATCGATCGCCGTTAAGGTCGTTCCGAACTCCGAACTCCGAATTCACTCCTTGTCTGGATTTCTTAGCTTGAGTTACTAACCGACAGCTGTATTCCTTACTTCTTCCCTTATCTGTCCTCTGTGCCCTTCTCCACAATGAAAATCGTATATTTTGGTACGCCACAGTTTGCTGTACCCAGCCTGGCCCGTCTCTTCAAGGATCCAGATTTTGATGTCGTTGCCGTTGTGACACAGCCAGACAAGCGTCGAGGACGGGGTGGCAAAGTGACTCCATCTCCGGTTAAAGCCGTTGCCGTTGACATGGGGATTCCTATATTACAACCCCAAAAAATAAAAAAAGATGTCGATGCGCTTAATTTTCTAAGCAATGCTCAGGCCGATGCCTTTGTGGTAGTGGCCTATGGCCAGATTCTCTCCCAGGAGATTTTGGATATGCCTCGGCTCGGCTCCATTAATGGCCACGGCTCAATTTTGCCCACATATCGAGGAGCGGCTCCGATTCAGTGGAGCATTTACCAGGGAGAAACGGAAACCGGGGTGACTACCATGCTGATGGATGCAGGTATGGATACCGGTCCCATGCTGCTGGAGGAAACCATTTCCATTGGCCTACTGGACAATGCTTGGACCATTGCGGATACTCTCTCTAAGCTGACTGCCGAGCTATTGCTGAGTACGTTACATAAACTAGACGGTCAGGCAATTCGACCCGTCCCTCAAGCCGATGAACAGGCCACATACGCCCCCCTGATCAAAAAATCTGACTATGGGATTGATTGGCAGCGTTCTGCCCTCGACATCCATAATCAGGTGCGGGGGTTTTATCCCAGCTGTATGACTCAACTCCGTAAGCAACTGCTAAAAATTAGCGATACCATTCCCCTATTTGATGACGTTTGGCAGCAGCTGCCCCAGGATTATCAGTCCTTAAAGGATTTATACCCCACCCTGCCTTCAGCCGTGCCGGGTCAAATAGCCGCCATCTGGAAAAACTATGGTCCAGTTATTGGTACCGGAGAGGGCTATCTGCTGCTACGACAGCTACAGCCTGCTGGCAAAAAATCCCAGTCCGGCTGGGACTTTGCCAATGGCAGTCGTCTGGAGGTGGGAGAAGCGTTAAGGGCACCATAGACAATAGACAGATTTACAGAGCCCTGGTGCCATCTCCCAAAAGAAAACCCCTCTAACCATTCGATCAGAGGGGTTATGTAGATGTCCAGAGGAAGTTGATTAGCTAGCCAGCGGCTAAATATCCCTGAAATGTCGCCTTACGACGGCGGAGGTGCTTAAGGGCCTGTTGCTCTAGCTGGCGTACCCGCTCGCGGCTGATACCCATACGCTGTCCTACTTTGGCCAGTGACAGCTGAGTTCCATCCGTCAATCCAAATCGCAGGTTAATTACCTCTTTTTGCTGAGGAGTCAGCTCTGTCAGCATATTGCGAATATCCTGACGTAGCGACTGCTGAACGGTGTAATCCTCTGGAGAAACCGTGTCATCCTCAAGGAGTTCCTGTAGTTCGGTATCCTGATTGTCGCCGATACGCACATCGAGGGAGATGGGCTGGCGAGACATGGTCAGATATTCCCGAACTTGCTCAGGGGTAAGGTCCAACTCCTGGCCAATTTCAGCCACCGATGGACTACGGCCTAGCTTTTGAGCTAAGACCCGCTGTTCGCGCTTAATCTTGTTGAGCTTTTCGGTAATGTGAATGGGCAGACGAATTGTCCGTGACTGTTGGGCAATGGCACGGGTAATGGCCTGACGAATCCACCAGTAGGCATAGGTGGAAAATTTATACCCCTTCATCGGGTCAAATTTTTCTACGCCGCGCTCCAAACCAAGGGTTCCTTCCTGAATTAAATCAAGAAACTCTAGATTTCGCTTCTGGTACTTTTTGGCCACCGCCACCACCAGACGAAGATTTGCTTCGATCATCTTACGCTTGGCCCGCTGGCCGTGACGAAGCTGTTGGGCTAACTCAGTTTCAGAAAGATCAGCAGCTTCTGACCATTCAACTCGAGTCGCACTGTGACCAAGCTGTTCGTCTAGCGTCTCCTTGAGTTCGTGTAGAGCCATCAGCCGCTGGACTTGCTTACCCAAAACAATTTCCTCTTCATGGGTAAGCAGCGGCACGCGGCCAATCTCTTGCAAGTAGGTGCGTACAGTATCCGTACTGTAGGCAACCGTGGAAGTTCGTTTTGGGGCTTTCAGCTTTGACATAGCTTTTGGTGGACCTCCGCTGGAAAAAGTGTGTCAGTTCAGGAAATGGTCTTAATCCTTAACCGTTGGTTGAGCCGTGACTGATGACCTGTAACTGTAATACGCAGAGCACAACAAATCGGATTGCGTGATTGAGTGAAATCACCCGAAAATCCGTTCTAAATGCCTAGGTCTAATGCCTGTACATTTGTGAAGACGAACTTAAGTCGGATTCATTATGAGTT
>JBCCJR010000165.1:0-10614 GCA_039045805.1 Cyanobacteria bacterium P01_C01_bin.118 | reverse complement strand
TGGGGGCCTGACTCCCCCACGCCCCCCGAACTTAGATAGTCCAAACTGGCGAAAATATTGGCTCATGGGTTACGGCTGGGGGATTACGCTGCTCCGCATCCGCTACGCACCGTAAACAAGTAATTAACTTGCCGAGCGCTAAGTGTGGGCTATGCAGGTTGCTCCCCTGCTCCCTCTCTCCCCTGCTCCCCCTCTCCCTATCTACTCACAAAAAAACTACTGCTCATTCACATTAATCACCGATCCATCCTGCGGCCCCAAGATCACCTCCAGCGGTCTCTGATCTGCGTGAGCTTTAACGGCCTGGCGATAGACTTTGTAGCTTGTGGGTAGTGTTTTTTGCTGTCCGGCTTGATCTACGGTCAAGCTGTAGTCCACGGATTTGATTAGCTCTGGGGCTTCGGGTTGTTCGTTTTCTTTTTGGCGGGATTCGATGTCGTCAACGGTGGGTTTTGGGGGGAGTTCGGGCCACCATAGACCTTTGTCATCAGGGCCGGTGACGGCCAGGCCAGGGCGGACGCCGTTTTGGTTTTCTAGGGAGACGGTGGCAAATTTTTCGAGGCGGGTGTCATTAGGTCGATCGCGGGCGTCGTCCCGGTTATAGCGGACTTGCCAGGTGTAGGTAACATTGGCAGCGGAACTGTAATCTGTGGTGGAAAAGTTGGTGGTGACGGGTTCACAGGCTGCGATCGCAACTATTCCTACCAGCAGGCCCAGGTAATGTCTGCCTAACTCCATCGCTATCCAACCTCAGTACAACTACGATCATCCTATCAATCAAAGAATAATCAACCCTGGGCAATCCACAGAACTACTTCCACATAAATACAACTTGTTGCATTGATAACGCCACGGATGCGATTGCGTTTTTTCAGGACATATCATCGAAAAGTCTTAAAAAAACCTGAAGGGAAGCGATTAAACACTATGGATTGCAACTTGACACTTGCTTTACGTCAGATGGTCTCTGCCTATGGATGGAAAGCTGTTCTTGCCGAGTTGGCACAACTTTCAATCGATCATGGAAAACATGCCAATGCGGATTTACTGTTGCAGGTCTCCTATGATTGTTCAAGGCGAAAAAGCAAAGTGAACCCTTCTCACATAAAGTAATTAACCATCAGGTGAACCAACAGTAAGGATGGCTAGGTTTTTAAATGTCTTTGGATTGCTACTGGTGTTATCAGCAAGTTGGTGGTTTATACCCACGGCTCAGGCCGCTCCCCTATGCCGTACGGTAAACAATCAGCAGGTATGTGTATTAAAAATCACCCGGAGTGCCAAATATTACTGGGAATATCGAGCAGTGGTAGAAGTTGATAACTTTCGTCGTCCCATGGGTCGATATGACTGTCGTACAAAGGACTACGTTAACAAAAATGGTCAGCGCACTGCGGAGGATGTGGGGGCTCAGGTGATTTGCTCGTTTTTTAAGCAGAGAACACAACCCGCGCCATAGTAGAATCTATACAATTTGTTACGCAGCTCTAATAAATATTAAGTAGAGATATTGGTTAAAGCTGTATCCCCTTTGGGGGGTTGGTCCGGCGCATAGTATGCCGCTTCTGGCTATGTGCGCTTTTTTGCGGCGTTGTAAATGGCCGCAGCATGGGCTGCAAATTAAATACGCCCTTGCTGGGCGATGATTTGCAACGACAATTGTCAATTCGGAGCGTAAAAAAATTCTATGACCGCAACACTGGATAGGTTACCAAGCAATCGGCTCGTTGCTGAGCCACTGGCGAATGTGAAATTAAGGGATGTAATTAAGACCATACCCAAGGAATGCTTTGAAAAGAATGCTTGGAAGGCATGGCAGCGGGTAGGTCTCAGTATCGTTATGGCGATTTTGGGATATGTTGCGATCGCCCTATCGCCCTGGTTTTTACTTCCCTTTGCCTGGTTTTTTGCCGGGACAGCCTTGACAGGCTGGTTTGTCGTTGGCCATGACTGTGGCCATCGTTCATTTGCCAAAAGTCGTTGGGTCAATAATCTGGTGGGTCATATTGCCTTCTTACCCCTGATTTATCCCTTCCATCCCTGGCGATTGCTCCACGATCATCACCATCGTCACACCAACAAGCAAGAAGTGGACAATGCTTGGCATCCCTGGTACGTGGAATCATTTACTGCCCAAGGTCCACTTCTAAAAGGAGCCTACTGGCTAATGCGGGGTCGTTTGTGGTGGTTGGCCTCCACTATTCACTGGGCCGGAATCCACTTTAACCTAAACAATTTCTCCTCGCGCGATAAAAACAAGGCCAAGGTTTCCATTGCAGTTGTTGTTATCTTTGCCGCCATTGTATTTCCCACAATGATCGCCACATTGGGCATTTGGGGCTGGGTAAAATTCTGGCTGATGCCCTGGTTGGGGTATCACTTTTGGATGAGCACCTTTACCCTGGTACACCATACTGCTCCCGACATTCAGTTTCGTCCTGTAGAGACCTGGAATGAGGTAGAGTCGCAGCTAGCAGGTACCGTCCACTGTGAATATCCCCAGTGGATTGAGGTTCTTTGCCACGACATCAATGTCCATGTGCCCCATCATATTTCCACGGGTATTCCTTCCTATAATCTGCGTAAGGCTCATAAAAGTCTAAAACAGGCCTGGGGAGACCGGGTGCGCATTCGTGAAGAGAAGTTTACCTGGCAATTTATGCGTAGCATTGTTGACCATTGTCACCTTTATCACGCCGAACATGCCTATGTGCCGTTCAAAGCAATTCGTCGGTAGGCTGTTCTGATTACTCCGTAACGTCAAAAAGGCTCTGGCGACTGCCAGGGCCTTTACTTTTAGCCATACAATCCAGGTTAAACGCTGTATTGCCGGGGAATTGTATAACTCAAAACTTAGAGCCGGTATTTTTCCCAATATCCTGTAAAGATTTTTCGATTTTTGAGAGATCCAGGTCTGGTGCCCTTGATGTCAGCACACTGATTTGAGCGGCCATGGTCAATGAAGCCGCTATCTGAAGCCGCTCCCCCATCGTTAGCTTTTCACCAAAATTTCCCATCAGCCAGTCATCAAAGCGACGAAACGCAATGGTTGTATCGTAAAAATCGCTATCGGTTACGCTGGACATTTCTATACTCTCGTCAAAGGCCACCACTAATGGTATGGCTTTGATCCATAGTTACGCTAGGTCAAACGGTCCTTCAG
This sequence comes from Cyanobacteria bacterium P01_C01_bin.118, assembly GCA_039045805.1. Taxonomy (GTDB): domain Bacteria; phylum Cyanobacteriota; class Cyanobacteriia; order Phormidesmidales; family Phormidesmidaceae; genus Leptothoe. Next base: position 7,451 of record JBCCJR010000165.1, on the reverse strand, counting down.
ACTGGTTTAAATCACTTTCTTATAAAGTGGCATTTAAATATCATAGGCTAACGGACCGTTGGCAGCAGTCGAGTTAATCAATGCTTGTAGATACATGCATTGTCTTCCACAGCTTGGATTCACTGCATCGGGTGACATTTGACTGTGACTGGGGAACATTTTAGTCAGACCCTTTTGGTCAGGTCACTATCCTAAGTTTCCATGAGTCAGCAGATTCTACAGAGGCCCGATCCCTCTGAATATAAACGTCTGTTTCGCGTTGCTGTTTTAACCTCTGCAGCAGCTGGCATGCTTGAACGGCAGCGTGCCAGGCTACGAGAACAGGTGGAGATTTTGGGAGTAGAAATTGATAATATCTCCCAACGTCAGTTTTTAGCAGAACTGACACGGGGGGTGATTTTTACCCCTAATGTGGATCACCTGATGAAACTACAGGAGAATAAAGAATTTCAGGAAGCCTATCGCCAGGCAGATTACAAAGTCTGTGACAGTCAAATTTTGATGTACGCATCAAAATTGTTGGGTAAGCCATTAAAGGAGAAAATATCAGGATCCGACCTGTTGCCTTTATTTTGTAACTACCACCAGCACAACGAGGGCATTACCATCTTTTTATTAGGTGGGGCAAAAGGTGTGGCCAAGCAAGCCCAAGCCAATATCAATGATAGGGTTGGACGAGAGATGGTGATTGCTGCCCATTCTCCCTCTTTTGGCTTTGAGAAAGATGAGGCTGAATGTCAGGCAATTATTGATACTGTCAATAACTCTGGAGCCACTGTTTTGGCAGTGGGAGTGGGGGCACCCAAACAGGAACTATGGATTGCTAAATATCGTAGTCAAATGCCAGGGGTAAACATTTTTATGGCGGTTGGTGCCGCCCTTGATTTTGAAGCGGGTAATAAACCCAGAGCCCCTCAGTTTTGGAGTCAGTTGGGGCTAGAGTGGTTATATCGGTTATTGTCTGAACCGAGACGGTTGTGGAAACGGTATTTGTTGGATGATCTACCGTTTTTTAAGTTGTTGTTGGAACAGAAATTGAAACAGGGCGTCAAAAAATAACCTTTTAGGCAATTTTTTGTTGAATCCTAACTTTTGAGATCGACTTAGAGCTAGAGGGGACGCTCAGGGCTTGCCCCCCTGAAACCCCCCTTGAATGTGGGGACCTCAACGTCCCCACGCCCCTCGCACAAGAGTGTTTCGGTTTATAGCTTAGATTATTACACTATGTCGGCAAGGTGGTTACGCTGCTCCGCGTTCGCTCCACACCGTAAAAGGACAGTTATCTCTTTGCAGTAAAGATTTTTTGCTAAGCTTCATCTCATACGAAATGCCGACTGCGCAGTTTACTACAATTTGACGCAGAAACCGATCCAACACCTACATAATTGACCCCGCCGTAACCCCGATTTTTGCTATTCGGGACAAAACAGTAGGTTGGGTCGTAGGGCGGCCTAACGGCCTTGCCCAGGGGGTTTGGGGAACTCGGAGGGACCCCAAGCAACCCTCCTCCCCTCCTCGCCAACCACCCTAGCTACTCCTCCTAGAAAACAACTTAAAATAACCCCCTTGCATCATCTCCTTGATCGGAAACATCACATAAGTAATCGGATTAATAGTCACAATTACATTCCGAATATCCCGCTTTACCAAACCAACAATTGCCCCAGCCACCCAATCCGCCGACATCACCCCAACCGGATTTAGCTGACTCTTAAACGGTCCCAAAACCAACTTACGAATCACACAGGGAGCATCCTGACGTCGCAGGGTGATCAAATCCCCCAACAACCGTTTTGAAGTTTCATACAGCGGACTAAAAGCAGGATTTACCTCAGCTTCAGAAGTATTAACCCATACCTCTTTTGTCGCCGGTCCCAAACGGTCATCAACAGTATCTAAAAACAGCTCCGTTAGCCGCCAGGCAGAGAGAGCATTGACCTCCAGAGACTTTGCGATCGCATCCGCTGACCGCTCCCCATGGACATTAATCCCATGGTTAATCACCAAAATATTCACCCGTTTAAACAGCTCTTTAAGCGCTTCCTCCTGACCAGACTGCCAGGGCACCACCTTAACCGCCCCCTCAATCTCCACATCCGCTGACCGACTCAGGGCAATGGGTCTAGCTCCTTGAGCCGCCAGTCGTTTAATTAAAGCACGGCCCAGGGTACCAGACGCCCCCGTGACGGCCACCGTTTTTCCCTTTAAGGACAGCGCTGTACCCATAACCTTATCCGACACAGTGAAATAGCCGGCATAGTAAGCCGTAGTCTCATCAAAGTGATGTCGCCAGTGGTAGGTGCGATTGACAAACCATAGCCCTGGCAATGTGGTGAGCGGCCCTGGCTCATGGGTAAGATCGCTATTGTTGAGTAGACCTTTAGACCGCAACAAGGCTGCCCCTAAAAAACTAGCTCCATATAGAAACCCAAGCCAAAAACCCCACAGTGGTGTGAGCACAGCCACCGATGCCATGGCCGCCATCATCACCAACGATTCTGGTACATCATTGTAAAGTTGGGCCTTTTGATATAGCTCAGCGCTGATGGGAGTAAAGTCTTTGCGATAGGCTTTGTGATGCCAGTTATGCAACCGCATCAACGGTGGCCAGAGATGGCTAACCACGTGGTAGCCATCCCGCACCATTTCCACCATAAAAATTGACACCAAACCCCACAGCCCTTGGATGATCCAGGCTGTTTCCAGGTTGCTAATAGCATCTCCCACAGACTAAACCTCTACCGTGACACCACGCCAAAACGCGACATATCCCTTGATGTTGCTAGCAGCTTCTTTGGGTGTGGCGTAGTACCAGGCAGCATCTTTATTTTGCTGCCCTTCTACTTCGAGGGTGTAATAGTTGGCCAGTCCCTTCCAACCACAGGTAGTGGTGGTATTGCTGGACTTAAAGTAGTCCATATTCAAGGACTCGGGGGGAAAATACTGATTGCCTTCAACCACTTCACAGCTGTCACTTTCAGCCAGTACAGCACCATTCCAAGTTGCCTTAGGCATCGCTCCTGTCTCCCTAATGTTGCAAAATGTGTCGTCTTTGATGGTAAATCTTAATCGAGCTGGAGGGAAGGGGAGCTAGCTTTGCGAGCGAACTCCCTACCCATTAACCTTCGCTTTCCGCTTTTCCAAATACTCAATAATCTTGCTAGCAACATCAATCTCGGTGGCGCGTTCGATACCTTCTAACCCAGGGGATGAATTAACTTCGATTACGACAGGGCCCTGGTGCGATCTCAATAAATCCACACCCGCCACCTTTAACCCCATAGCTTTTGCCGCCCGCACCGCCGTATCTCGTTCCTCGATGCTCAGCTTTATCCGACATACCGTTCCTCCCCGATGGATGTTGGACCGAAACTCTCCGGGGGCTCCCTGGCGTTTCATCGCCGCCACTACCCGATCGTTTACCACAAAACAACGCAGGTCCTGCCCCTTGGCTTCCTTGATATATTCCTGCACCAAAATATTGGCATCCAGCCCCCGAAACGCTTCGATGACGGATTTAGCCGCCTGATAGGTTTCCGCCAGCACTACCCCAATCCCCTGGGTGCCCTCCAGCAGCTTGATTACCAGTGGCGCTCCCCCCACCAGCTCAATCACTCCTTCAGTGTCTTTGCTGGAGTGGGCAAACCCGGTAACGGGCAGTCCCACCCCTTCTTTGGATAGCAGTTGTAAACAGCGCAGCTTATCGCGGGAGCGAGAAATGGCGTCGGACCCATTAGCGCTCATCACCCCCATCATTTCAAACTGGCGAACTACTGCGGTGCCATAAAACGTGTAAGTTGCCCCGATGCGGGGAATCACCGCGTCAATATCAGTCACCGGGGTACCCTGATAAATCAGCCTGGGGCTATCGGCCGTAATATCTATGTAGCAGCGCATGTGGTCAATTATTTTCATAATGTGACCCCGTTTATTGCCTGCCTCCAACAGACGACGAGTGGAGTAGAGAGACGCATCGCGGGAAAGCACAGCGATTTTCATAGAAAGCGCAGGTCCGTGGACTATTAACCACCTATAATTCCACAGAGTGAGGCGGGCTTGGTTAAGACGCTTGGCCAATGGGACATTGGGTGCGCAAAAATGAATGACCTGCATCCACCAGAAAGCGATCGCGAATAGCCTGTCGCCCCAGCAACATGCGAAATCCCATCACATCCCGATTGGTCAACGTCATCTCAATGGGCCAGATAATGCCCCCCAGGGATACCGTAGTCAACACCACCGGACGCTGTTCCTGGTGGCCCCCAGAGTCCGTCACTGTCCGTTGACACAGCAATTTAGCCTCAGCCTGGACCTGTTGAGTATCGTCATGCTGCACAGGCACAATCGTAAACCGTACCCTGGCAATCCCGTCCGTTTCAAACTGCTCAATATTGACAGCATGGAGGCAGGAGGACCGCGCCCCAGTATCTATTTTTGCCTTGATATTAGTGATGCCAAAGTCTGGCAGCATCACCCATTCCCGCCAGCCGATTAAGGGTAACTGTTTAGCGTTCATTCATACAAGGCTACCGACCGCTGACCCTACAGCCTTTAACAAGGCAACAGATCTCGCTCAAATTCCACCATAAAGACATTGGAATAGAGGTTTGCAATAATTTGTTTGCCTTCCTGGGTCAGCGATAAATAGCGCAAACTATCATGGATATAAGGATGTACCACACCCCAGTAGAACTTAGGATAGTTGCTACGCAAATCTTCAGGGGTTTTGTAACTTAACTCTTTGTTTTGACCCGTTTCTTCAAATTCGTAAAATAGGGCGCTGATTTTTTTTAGATAGCGAGGGTCGCTAAGCTGACCAATCAAATCTGCTGCCCGGATCAACCCTGGATAGTTGATAGTGTCTTGATGGTCCTCTTGCTTGGGTACCGGAAACCGAGTTAGTTCAATATTATTTTGAATCCGCTTAGCATCGATCCGAGCGTTTTTGCCAAACCGCTCTTTAACAAATAGTTTGCCCCGGTCAACATGATGGGGGGTGAGGGCCGCATCAGTAGCACCGGGTGACAGCTGAATCATCTTGTCCTCTTGACCCGTGGCATACAGACCATCGTATTCACGATCCGCCTGGCACACCCCTTTGACATAGCCAATATCGTGACAAACTAGCGAAATAATAAAGTGAAGCCAGTCTTCGGCGGTGACTCCTCCCTGGCGCGTATGCTTACCCCGTAAAATTTCCTGACCCACCAGCGTCACCAAAATTGTGTGCTCAACATTGTGGTAAAGCGCATCGCTGTTAGCAATATTTTCCAGGGCCATACTACCGGCCCAGGCGATGATTTCTTCGTAATCGTGGTGCAGCCCACCATAGGTCCGCCGATAACCAAGGCGCAATTTTTCTACAAAATCGGCGATTAGAATCTCGGTAGCATTGAACATAGTAAGCGAGGCTTTTAGAGGAGAATTTGAGTGCACGGCGTTTAAGCTGAGCTAACGCTAACATACCGTCGGTTAACCCTTGTATACACCAAAGGTCCTGTAACAGAATGTCTGCCTAGCGCAGGTTGCGTATAGTTTGTTGAATGATCTTGAGATGAGATATGGCCCGCTGTATCTTCCCACCACCCGACCCGACATTTATCTAGGACTCGCGGAGAATAACCCCTTTAAGTAGGTTGCCCTAGGCAAACGAATGGACTATGGTCCTATATCTAAGAAGCGGGCCAAAATATCTGAGATAGATGCCTGATTTAAGAATGTCCGGCAGACGGTTATGATCCCTGCCACATCCTTAGGTTTCAGACTGTCAAATAAAACTGTCACTGACAGTGATCACAGTCATACGCAGATAGGCCATAATGGCTAAAGGTTTACAATTGTTTACGATGCTCTAGCAAACTGCGGGTTGAGTAGTTTGCTGCACTTATATCTGTTTCCATTTAATGCTTTCAGCGCGTGTGTGATCTGATTTATGGGTGCCAAGCTATATACGGGAGTTGACCTGTAGTTGTTTTGTTAATTGCTAGTCTGTGACGTATCGAAACTTTCAAGACAAACCGAAGGTTAAAGAGTCTACCAATGGCTACCACGCCAATGGGGCCTCATTGAGCAGCCCTCCCCGCAGTCCTTTGTCGGGCGTCAGGGGTATTGGTCTGGGGCTACTGTTGGGAGTAGGGGTTTCCCTGGTGGGCGGTAGGTTGTTGTCACGTCCTGCGGCTGTACCAGACGTAGCAGCAGAGACAGCAGCGCCAGCGCCGAACACTGCGGATGCGGCCACCAGCGTTACAGCCCAAACACTGCAAACCGCTACTATTCAGCAGTCCATCAAGGCCACGGGTACGGTGCAGGCCTTTGACCTGCTACAGCTCTCTCCTCAAGTTAACGGGTTACAAATTCGTGAGGTGCGGGTGCGGGCTGGTGACCAGGTCGTCGCTGGTCAAGTGTTGGCGGTGCTGGATGACTCAGTGCTGCGCACCCAGCTGACCCAGGCAGAAGCAAACTATGCCCAGGCCCAGGCCCAGGTGGTGCAGGAACAGGCCGAACGAGCCCAAGCTGAGGCCAACGCCGCTGAGGCTCAGGACAACTTTGAGCGTAATCAAACCCTGTTTGATAAGGGGGGCATTAGTCTACAGGAACTTAACAGTCGTCGCACCCAGGCAATTACGGCCCGTGAGGCGGTGGGGGTGTCCGAGGCAGCAGTGCAAAGCGCTCAGGCTACGGTCAACAGCCGCCTGGCGGAGATTCAGCGTTTAGAAACTCAGTTAGATCAAACCTTTATTACCGCCCCTGTAAATGGGCAAATTGCAGAGCGTCAGGCCACCGTGGGGGATACTTCATCGGCAGGAACAGCTCTGTTTACCTTGATTCAAGATGGGGTGTTGGAACTGGTGGTTGACCTGCCCCAACGTCAGCTGGCATCAGTAACGGTGGGCACTCCTGTGACGGTAACCTCATCCACAAATAAAGATATTCAGCTTTCAGGTTCGGTGCGGTCCATTGAGCCTCAGGTGGATCCACAAACTCGCCAGGCCGCCGTCAACGTTAGTTTAGCGGCTAATCAGGCGCTGCGTACCGGCATGTTTCTACAGGCCGAATTTATGACTGGCCAGCGTTCCGGGCTGGTCTTGCCTGCCACCGCTATACTGCCCCAAGCCGACGACACCTTTAAGGTCTTTAAAGTGAATGATGCCGGTCAGGCAGAACCTGTCACGGTCACCGTTGGGGCTCGGTTACCGGTCACTGATAAACAGCCAGAGCGGCTAGAGATTTTGTCGGGGCTAAATGAAAAAGACCGAGTGATTGTAGAAGGGGCCAGCTATTTACAGCCAGGGGACCCAGTTGCCATTGTTTCGTCACCGTTTGCGGAGACTAATTAATCGATGAATTGGAATATTTCTGAGTGGTCGATCCGTCGACCGGTGCCGACGCTGGTGTTGTTTTTGGTGCTCACATTGTCGGGGTGGTTGTCTTTTACGCAACTGGGGATTGAT
>JBCCJR010000164.1:0-10622 GCA_039045805.1 Cyanobacteria bacterium P01_C01_bin.118 | reverse complement strand
CCCGCTTCGGGAGAATTGCAGCAGCGCAATATTACCGTCTTTAATCGTGATACCCAGGCAACCTTTGAGCAAACCTATGCCCATTACCAGCCCAATGGTGTAGATGTGTTGACCTGGAGTAATTATGAATATCGGGGGCGACTCTATATTGCTGCCACCGATGGTGGCATTGGTGTGACGGTGTATAACCGATTTGTTGAGGGGAGTGATCGCTTTTATCGTCTATGGCGACATCCACTCCAACCCACATTTGTTCTTTCCTCGCGAGACTCCGGGCGAGAGTCTCTCACGGGTACTCTGGATTCTGGTGTGACACCGGAGCCGGGTTCCTGGTATCGGTTTGCCGTTCAAATCCAGACGGGTGCTGATGCCACCACGCTCCGAGCCAAAATCTGGTTAGGCAACACCGACGAGCCAGATTTTCAAATGGAAGCGGTGGATGCCAGTCCTACCCGTTTAACCTCTGGGACCGTGGGTCTGTGGTCCTTTGGAGCAGGACAAAAACACTTTGATGATTTGAAGCTGGCACTCCTTAACCCCGATGGCACTGTGCAAGACCAGCGTTTATTGGATGAGAATTTTGAATCTTACCGTGTGGATGTGAATCCGGCTGATTGGGTGGGAACGGTTGATCGCCCTAATTACATCACTGACGCCGATATCTTCCAGGTCACCACCGTACCCGAGACCGTTGTCTTGGGCATCGATGGTAACAACGACACCGCCCATGCTTACTATGGGCCGCCTTCCGGTAACGACCCCGGCACCTGGACCCATTACGAATACCAGGGACGGATTTATATTGCCGAACCTGATAGTGGGGGCGGCGTCACATTTTTTAATCAGATTTTACAGCGCAATGAACTGATTGCTTACCGCATGGGACGACCAGCGGGGCCCAACGAAACTTTCCAACTGTTGGAGGATCGCTCCAACGATATCAGCTATACCCCCAGGGCCAGTCAGCTAGATTCTGGCCTGGTGCCCACCGCTCAGACATGGTACTGGTTCCGAATTGTTGTCCGCAGTTTTTTGCCGGAAGAAAGTGGCAGAAATCGACCCCATACTGCGATTCAGGCTAAGGTTTGGGAGGACGGAACACCAGAACCGCTGGCGTTCCAGATGACGGCGGAGGACAATGCCGGTATTTTAGAATCTGGCACTGTCGGTGTTTACGCAGAAACAGCTGATGCCGTCTATTTCAATAATCTCCAGGTTACTCGTATCACCACTCTGGCGAATCAAGCCACCACAGAGGACGTGATTCGATTGTTTGATGGTGACTTGACCACTGAGTTAAACCAATTGCCACCCAACTGGCGTAATCTTGCTGACAGTACCAACGACAGTTTCAAAACCATTCTGGTCCAAACTCAGGCACTGGCAACCCTGGACACGGCAGAAAATCTCTATTCCCACTATCAGCCGGACGGGCCGGACGGGGTTGATGTACTCCCATGGCAAAACTACACCTACAGCGGCAAAGTCTATGTTGGTGAGGCCGCCAGTAATGTGGGCGTCACCGTTTACAGTCGATTTCCCGAACAGCAGGATCACTTTTATCGTCTCAGTCGTAGTCAGCAACGGCCTGAATTACACCTGGATGCCCATCCTGCTGATATTCTGACGTTGAACCAGAGCGGCAGCAGCAACGATGTTCCAGTGGTGACAAATGCCTGGTACTGGTTCCGGATTGCGGTGCAGTCGACAACAGCAAGCGGTGAGGCCCAAACTCGCATTCGCGCTAAGGTTTGGATGGATGGCAGCCTGGAACCAGAGGAATTTCAACTAGACACGACGGATAACAGCCGTTTGCGCAGTTCTGCCGGAACGGTTGGCGTGTGGGCTGGAGGTCCAGGTTTGAAAGCCTTTGACAACCTGCGGGTGACCACAGGGGCAACGGATCTCTTCTTTGATAATTTTGAATCCTACAGGCTAAATCAGCATCCAACCGATTGGCGAGATACCACTGTGCGTAGCCTGTTCGAGGCTGACCTCACCCTACTGCGTACCAGCGATATCGGCTTTAATCTGCCTCGCTGGCAGTCTATTCCAGATGTTCCTCTGTTGCGTCATCCCCTCAACCGACGAGCGTTGGGGTTTGACGGTGCGCGACAGTATCTGGCCGCCAGTGCGGGAGGAACCTTGGGGGCACTAACCCTGGAAGCCTGGGTAACGGTCTCCCAACAGCAAGTTGCCCCAATTTTGGCAGGACGCGATCGCATCTCTAACCACACCTTCTGGGTCGGTCTCAACAACAGCGGCCAGGTAATCGTCAATTTACAAACCGATCAAACCCAGACTGTCGCGGGTAACCAATCCCTGGCCGTCGCAGAGCTGACCCACGTGGCCCTGACGATTGACGACACCACCGTCACCATTTATGTCGATGGGGTGGTGGACGCCCAAGTAGAGTTGTCAGTGCCCTTTGTTCTGACTGTATCGGACATAGAAGTGGGGCGAGATTTTGGCAGCCAATATTTTGCTGGCACCTTGCGGGATCTACGGCTGTGGAATATGGCCCGTGGCCCAGAAACCTTTGCTATTTCTCAACGCTATCAACAACTACCCCTGGAAGACCGCGCTGGTCAATCTTTGGTGGGATCTTTAGTGGGATACTGGCCCTTCCCAGAAACCGAGGGTAACCTCACCGTGGATGTCTCCGGTAATGGCAATGATCTGCGCCTGGGAGGCTTGGTGGGCGATCGCCACCCCGTTCCCACCTTTGCCCCCAACCTGCCGGATTTCTGGCAGAATCGTCAGACATTCTGTCTCACTGCAGCCAATCAGCATCTCTCCTTCAGCAGTTCAGAAGATGACTTGGGTGTACTACAGCGGCGCACCATTGAAGTTTGGTTTAAGGTGGATGACCCGTATATTACCCGGCGGAAACAGGTACTCTATGTCCAGGGAGACGATCAGCGGGGTCTGGTCATCTACATCCACGATGGCTATCTCTTCTTTGGCGGCTACAACCGTCCCCAGGATGAGAGTTGTTGGGAGGGCACCTGGCTCTGTAGCGATCGCATCAAACCTGGACAGTGGCACCATGCGGCCCTGGTGTTAGATGGTCGGGCCGATGTCAGACCCTACGGTTTGCAGGGTTACCTGGACGGTAAACTTGCGGATACAGGACCGGGGGCACAGCTGGATCGCCATCAAGCCGCCTTTACTCTGGGGGGCCTCAACACCACGATTCCATTTCACGATGGCTCCAGCTCAGCCGAGCAGCCCCATTGGTTCGCAGGGGAAATCCTGGAATTACGGATTTGGGATACCGCCCTGGCCCCAGAGATCATTCGAGACAACCATAATCAATCCCTGGCCAGCAATGCGCCCCCCCTGGCGCTGTGGTGGACGTTTGATGATATCACCGCCAGCCAGCGAATTGTGGCCGATCGCTCCACTAACGATCAGTCCTTTACCCTGGCTAACGATGCCGTGGTCAAAGCCCTGGTGTCCCAACCTGGGTACCAATTGCCCACACTGCTGCTAAATGCCGTCACCCTAAAGGACCTGGCGACTCTGCGACAGCTGCAATCCCGGTACCAGTTGTCCATGGACCGTCTCACGGCGCTTTGGTTTGAGGTGGAACATACGGGGACCGCCGATGGCATTACCCTCTTTGATCGCCTGTTTAATCCCACGGACTTGACCCGTGACCCCTGGCCCTACTACATTCATCCCCCTTTGCGCTGGGATGTCTCGGGGCGGGAACTGCCCAGCCGCGATCGCGCCCTCCGTAGTCGGTTAATGGCAGCCCTCCAGGTATCCAGCAGCGACCTGGACCAGGCCGTGGCCTATTTGAGTACGGCAACAGAAACCCCTGTGGAGCTCACCACCTCCTATCTAAATCAGCTGTATCGCCTCACCCAATTGCCCAAAACCTTGCGACTGAGTCTACCGGAGTTTTTCCGGTTACTGCAGCTATTGGGGATTGCCGACATCGAGAGCATTCAGACCGTCGGGGATGTGAAGCGGATCAGCGATCGCGTCCAGGAAATGCAGGCCATCGGCATTACCGTAGCGGAACTGGATTTCTTTGCCAACGACATCGAAAGTCCTGCCATTACCGTCACTCCTGAGGATACTGCCCTTCGCACTCTGGCGGACGACCTGGCTAACCAGGCGGTGGATCTCCTGATCCAGCCGACGGCTCTGGTCACTGATGATATTAACGATGCCCAGGCGCTTGCCCTCCTGGCTTACCTGCGCCGCAACAATTTAATTCAAGATCTAGGCCTAACGGTTGCCGAGTTTGATAACTTTACTGTCGTATCTCCCAACTACACCGGTGTCACTGATATTCCTCTGACAGCATTGGGGGCGGCAACGGTGTTGGACTGGCGTCAGGCATTTGTGGCCTTTGAAGCTCAGTTGCGCCGTGAGGTCCGTTCCAGCGGCGGTGGTAATGGCCAACCGATCAATATTGCAGAGGCCCGTCGCGAAACGGGAGCTGCCAACCTACCCCAGTTTGAGGTGATCCAACCCCTGATCGATAACGGTGTGATCACGGCTGAGGGCGTGGTCCTCCAAACTCAGGTGCCTAACGGCATTCTGGCGGCTGACCTGAGTACTCTAGCCCAGCGGGTCACGGATTTCTTGGCACAGCAGCACGCCCTGCAACAGCGGATTCAGACAGTCCTAGACGAAACGTTGACGCGATCGCGCACAGAACACGCCAATGCCATTCTGGCCAACTTGGCAGAACTGTTTAATGCCAACCCGGACACCATGCAGGTGCTGATTGATTATCTGGCGAGTACCCTGGTACCCCTAATCACGCCCGTGGTCCTGACCCAGTGGCTTCTGACCATCTCCAGCAATCCTGAAACCACTCCCATTCCTGCTGCAGCGTCAGGCTATTTCTATCGCCTGGGTAAGCTCAACGCCCTGGTAAACGAATTTAGCTTTACGGTTTCTGAAACCAGAGCCTTGTTGGCAAACCCTGGAGATTTTGGCGTCAGCAACGTCTTTAATCCCACCCTGGATGATCTTGCCCGGCTTTATACCTTTACTCAGTTAAAGCAAGACTTTGATGACCCCAATGGCACCCTCAGTGATCAGTTGGTCGCCTTCCTGCAGTTAGACAATCCAACCACAGAGGCCCCAGCCAGTCCCCTTGCCAACTCTCTTTATAAAGCAATTCTCGATATTGCAGTAATTTGGGACCCGTTACAGTTACAGGGGACAATCGCCTACTTCGGTAATGACCTGTTGCTCAAACCTGACAGCGGCGTCAGTCATCGTGTGGAGGGACTAAGACAACTGCAGCAGGCGTTTGCCCAGGCAGAGATTTTGCGGATCCAGGTGACGACGTTGATAGCGTTGGCCAACACCCGCACCTTGACCCTGGAGTTTTACCAGACCCAAGCGGCCATCCTGCTAAATCTCCTGCGCGCCCTGTACAGCGATGAAGAGTGGCCGCAGGTCTACCGTCCCATTCGCGATCCCCTGGCGATCTTGAAACGGGATGCGTTGCTGGGCATTGCCATGCAGGATATTGATTTCCCCTCCCAGTTTGAAGGGCGGCGCAGTGCCGATTTGCTTTACGAATACCTGTTGTTGGATGTGCAGGTGAGTAGCGAGGTGGAAACCTCCAGGATTGTGCAGGCGATCGCCAGTGTCCAGCTGTATGTTCAGCGGTGTTTACTGTCCCTGGAAAGTGGCGTCAATGCCCTGGGCATTCCTACGCAGCAGTGGGATTGGATGCGCAACTATCGTGTCTGGGAAGCCAATCGGAAGGTATTTCTCTATCCGGAAAGCTACATCGAACCAGAACTGCGGGATACTAAAACCCCCTTCTTCGAAGAGTTGGAACAGGAGTTGATGCAGAGCAACATCGACCAGGATGCGGTGGAGCAAGCCTACAGCAACTACCTCAACAAATTTATCGAGGTGGCCAACCTCAAGATTGTCGGCAGCTATCTCCATCGAGAACCTGGAGACCCATTATCAGAAGGCACCCTCTACCTGATTGGTCGCACTGAGACCGAACCGATTACCTACTATTACCGCACGCGCCAGGGCAGCGATCGCTGGCTACCCTGGGAAAAGATTGACCTGGGTATTAATGGCACTATTGCTACTCCAGTGTTTGCCTTTGGTCGCCTCTTTCTCTTCTGGATAGAATTTAGTGAATCGTCTGAATCGATTCCCTCGGCCAGTGCATCGAACAGTTCTGAAAATGATTCCGTCACGGTGTTTGAACCGACCCTGCGGTTTTCCCATCTAAATGTCAATGGGGGTTGGCTCCAGCCCCAAACCTATCAACTGGTACAAACTGTTGCCGATTTGCCCACGGTGAGAGATGCGATCGCTAATGTAACTACGGCCTACAACGCGTCACAGACACAAATTTCGACGTTGTCTAATACTCAAATTAGTGCCAGTAACCTGCTTAACGTTCTCAATCAATCCCGCAATGTCGCCGATCAAATTGACGCCCTTTCAGGGGTCTTAGTGCTGATTTCCCCTCGTTCTCGCCAGGAACAAACAACGTTAAACCAGGTAGCCGATAACTTAAAGCAAATTGCTAAGAATATCCGGACCTCTATTGACAACGTGAGTACCGAATACTCGGCCATAACCACCATCTTCTTGTTCCGTCCGTTTTTTAACAGCATTTTTAGTAACAGTATCCTCAATGCCGTGATCACGGCCTGGATTGCTGCTATTGATCAGGCCCAGGATGCTGTTAGTAACGCCCTTGTCACTCTCAGCAGCATTCAAGTTGATGCCTTACGATTAACACCTGAGGAACAGCAACAATTTGGCTGGCAACGGGTTTATGCCCAACAGGTCGTGGAGTTTGCCCCGACATCCCCGGCGAATGAACGGGAAGACAACGCTCGAGTCCTGGCTGTCAGTAAGGCTACGGTTCTGCAACAGTCCCTGCCGACCATCAGCATGAATGCCCTCACCATTGAGTTTTGGGTTAATCTGGCGAATCCCAATCCCAATGGGACTCGCACCAATGCTACATCAACCATTGAAGTGTTGAATTACGAGAGCAATCGGCTGGTGGTTGGTGTCACTACTGTGCAGACCTCTATCCCGGGGGTGGAAAATGCCATTAATGGTGCGATCGCAGCCGCCAACCAAACCCGCACCTTATTGGACAATACGGCTGATGCCACCAATTTACCTACGGCAGCGGCGGTGCAGACCGAAGTTCGAGCCGTAATTAGGCAAGCGCAACAAGCCGTGACCCTAGCAACAACGTTGCAAACTGAAGATGTGTCTGGGCAAGAGAGCCGTTCTGCCAATCTCTTGAACCGAGCTCAATCCCTACTCCAGGAGCTACAAAATCTTGACAATGATAATGCTGATACGGTCCTGACTCGGATCCAGGAGACCAGCCGACGAGATGCCCTGCTGCTAGCGAGTAACCGCTTACATAGCAATTCTCGCAATGATGACGCGACGGACACTCAACTACGATTCCAAACTCTCACCGCCAATGTTGAGGTATCTGGTGTCAGTGGGCTCTCCATCGTCGGTAGTATTGACCTGAATTACAACCAGTGGCATCACGTTGCCATTACCTTGAGTGCAGTGTCAGCCAACGCTTATACGGTAGAGGTCTATCGAGATGGTGTCTCCCAACGGCAGGGGCAATTGGCGAATGGACTGACTGCTAATGGTTCCTTGACCATTGCTCAACAGTTGGATAGCGATGCTCAAACTCGATTAACCGCTCAGCTCAGCGACGTTCGTCTCTGGAGTGTCATCCGCGCCGCTAATGACATCCAAACACAGCGAAGCACTCGCCAGAGTGAACAAGCAGCTGGGCTAGCGCTGTATTATCCCCTTAATCGTCGGACTGAGGGAGCCACTCTGGACATTGTACGCTCCACACTGGACTTTACCGTGGTGCCAGAGTTTACGGCCCTTAACAGTCGCAATCAGCGAGAACGCATTATTCTATTCTACGGTAATCAGGATGAGATTATTCGTACCCGTCGTAATAACCAGGATGACCAGGGCTTTAGTCTCACCCTGTCTGCTCAAAACCAGCAGCAGTTTGATCTGACCCTGGCACCCACATTTGAACTTTATATCGGCCAAAATCAATCCCTGATCACCGATAACTTTGTCGATGCCGGTGTTACGGCTCAAAATGCTCTCCTGCAGAGTTTGACCCCTAACGAGGTGTCTGTGCGGGATGTCCACAACCAACCCGGTTGGTACGTGGTGGATACAGGCGACGAACAGTTCTTAGTGGAAGGCAACCCCCAGCAGGGGCAGTTGGATTCTGCAGGAGACCGAATTAATCTAACCTATGGCAATATCACGGGCTCTGGTCGTCAACCGGTATCCATCCAGTTCAGCCAGGAGGAAGCTTTGGCCACTACGGGGGGGCTACCCACATTCGAATTTGTCCGGTTGAGCACCTTTGCCGCCTATGACTTGAGTGTTAATCTGTTCCGCAATGGCCTGGATGGCTTACTGACCCTTGAGGCGCAGCGAACGCCGGAAATTTTATTTAGCACCTATCAACCCAATAGCCAACGGGTGATACCCCCGCCTCAGTACATCTCGGGTCTGGATACCATTGATTTTAACGGTGTGAACGGTGGCTACTACTGGGAAGTGTTCTTTCACATTCCCTTCTTTATTGCTAACCAGCTCAACGCCAACCAGAGCTTTGCCGATGCCCAGCGCTGGTATCACTACATCTTTGATCCAACTCAGCAGGGTGTAGGCAGCGATCGCTACTGGCGTTTTCTCCCCTTCCGCGCCCAACAGCTAGATACCCTGGCCCAACTGTTGTTGGTGACGGATCCCAGCGATCCGGGATTGGCTCGATTTCGGGAAGTCCTGGAAATATATCGTCAGGATCCCTTTGACCCCCATGCCATTGCCCGGCTGCGGATCAATGCCTATCAAAAAGCGATTGTGATGAAATACATCGACAACCTGCTGGATTGGGGCGATTCTCTCTTTATCCAGGATACGCGGGAGTCAGTGAATGAGGCGGCCCAGCTTTATGTTCTCGCATTTAATCTCCTCGGTCCCCGTCCAGAGGCACGGGCTTCGCGTCCCTTTGAGGCTATTGGTGACTACAACGGCATTGAAACCAGCCTGACAGATATCCCCGATTTTATTACCGACTTAAATCGGCCCCTGCCCCCCCTGCCGATTCCCCAAAACGGGCTGGTACTGACCACCTTCTGTGTCCCAGAGAACCCTGATTTTCTTGCCTACTGGGATCGGGTGGAAGACCGTCTCTTCAAGATTCGCCATAGCTTGAATATTGAGGGCATCTTCCGGCAACAGGCTCTCTTCCAGCCACCACTGGATGTGCGGGCTTTGGTCCAAGCGGCCGCCGCTGGCAATCGGGACATTGGCAGTTTGTTAGCGGATGTGAATCGAGCCGTGCCCCACTATCGCTATGCCTTTATGTTGGATCAGGCCAAGGGCATGATCGACGTGGTGAAGGAATTGGGTGGAGCCCTACTGGAGGCCCTGGAAACCCGAGATGATAAAGCGCTGTCAGGGTTAGAACACACCCATGCCCAAACTGTCAGAAAGATGATGACCTCGATCCGTGAGGGTGCGATCGCGGAAGCCAAGGCCAATATCGAGGCATTGACCATCAGCAAACAACGGTCTGAAAACCGCAAACAGCACTTTGACGATCTCATTTCCACCGGCCTATCGGGTGAAGAAATTGCCCAACTGGTCTTATCTAGTGTTTCTCAGGTTCTCAAAACCGCTGCAGGACTGCTCAAGAGCACCTCATCAGCGTTAGAAATTGCCCCTGATCTGATCGTCGGTGGTGCTGGGATTTCCTCTCCAGTTACGTTGACCTTAGCTGGGGGAGGAAGCAAATTAGCTGAGTCTGTTAGTGATTGGGCCGATGGCTTTGAAATCGTGGGAGATCTCACTGCTTTGGCAGGAGAGGTCACCGGCAAAGTAGGCGAATATAAGCGCCGGGCCCAAGATTGGCGCTTAGAACAACAAACGGCTAACTTTGACGTGCAGGAAATTGAAGTCCAGATTGCGATCGCCCAAAGCGAACTGGCAACGGCGGAGCAAGAGCTCCTCATCCACCAAACCGAAATTGCCCAAAGTGATGAAGTTGCTGCTTTCAATCGCAGTAAATTTACTAACAGTCAACTCTATAGCTGGCTTAGCAGTCGCCTGGCGGGGCTTTACTTCCAGTCTTACCGATTGGCCTACGACTTTGCCAAGGCAGCAGAGCGAGCATTGCAGTATGAATTGCCCACCAATGAGCGGTTTATCAACTTTGGCCATTGGGATAGCTTGCGACGGGGATTGCTGGCAGGAGAATCCCTGTTGTTGGATATCAATCGCATGGAGAAATTCCACCTGGACAACGACAGTCGCTTCCAAGAAATCGAGAAAACCATTTCCATGAAGCGCACGTTTCCGGTGGAGTTTATTACCCTGGTAACCACTGGGGTCTGCGACTTTCAATTGACCGAACGGTTGTTTAATCAGGACTACCCCGGTCACTATTTCCGGGTGATTAAGTCCATGGCCCTCACTGTCAATGCCAACAATGTTCAACCCTATCAGACCATCAATGCCACCCTCACCCAGTTGGGCAACAAAGCTCTCCTGGACCCCGACATTGGTGCGGTCCGCTATCT
>JBCCJR010000163.1:0-10622 GCA_039045805.1 Cyanobacteria bacterium P01_C01_bin.118 | reverse complement strand
TTATCCGTGACGATCATGCAATAGTCAGAATAGTTGAGCGGGGCAGCAAAGCCACCACAGACCACATCGCCTAGGACGTCAAACAAAATGACATCGTACTCATCAAAGGCGTTTAACTCTTTTAGCAGCTTTACGGTCTCACCGACCACATAGCCACCACAACCAGCTCCAGCAGGGGGACCACCGGCTTCTACACAGCTAACACCGCCATAGCCCTGGTAGATAACATCTTCGGGCCAGATGTCCTCATAGTGATAGTCCCGCTCCTGCAGGGTATCGATAATGGTGGGAATCAAAAAACCTGTCAGGGTAAAGGTGCTGTCGTGTTTTGGGTCACAGCCGATTTGCAGGACCTTTTTGCCTCGCTTAGCGAGGGCGACAGAGATATTGCAGCTGGTGGTGGATTTGCCAATGCCGCCTTTTCCGTAGACCGAGAGTTTCACGCTCGTTGTCTCCTTTTGGTGGGTGGTCTCAGCGACCATGTCTGTGGGTCATTGTGGGGAATAAGTGGGTTACTTGGATAGGGGGCAGAAAAAATCTTAATCGAATAAAACGGAGCTTAATGGGCTAATAATTTCAATTAATATACCTGATAACTCATAAAATCTTAAAAGGGAAAAATTGAATCTTAAAATAGATTTTACAACCCAAATTTATAAATATGAGAACAAAAGACAAAAAATGATTTTCAACTAAAACGCTTGATAACAGAGGCTTTTAGCTTCTACCTAAATACTTAATTATGTAGTCAGACATCTTTAGGTATGAAAACTGAACCAGGCCCAAGCTACATGGCTTTGGAATTAGAGGGGTGTTCACCACACCTACTTCTTGAGATCTCTCAAGGGTAAGGAATTTAGTGGGTCCACCAAATCATTCCTACCCCTAGTGATGTGGGATGCTCTCCATAAAGAGATGCCCAATTTGGACTAGGACGGTTGATATATGAAGTGCTTAGTCAACGTCTTCGTGATGAATTTGCAAGTTTGGGCTCAGATCATTGTTAAGATTGTTTTATTTCAAGGTAAATAAAACAAAGTGCTAAGAACTTGTTTCGTCTTTTGAACTTTTGTCTTCGATATTTGGGTATGGCCAGGTGAAATTGTTACTAGCTGTTTCAAAATTGCTGGCGGTAAAGAAGGAGCTGCTAATGGATAGGTCGTTGTCCCATTGGGGTTGGGTGACATCTGTCAGGGGCTGATATTTGGTTTTGAATTCGGCAATGGCTTGATTCAGTTGCTCAGCAATTTCTTGCTCGGATTTAGTCGCTCTAAGGGATGGCATTTGGAGCTGTAATTTGAAGAAAAGTGCACTGGTTAGGTCTTCTAGCCCTTCTTGGGTATCGAGCTCAGGGACAATGGTGATCGGGCTGTTTTCCAGCGCAGTACGAATCATGTCAGGGCTGAGGCGTTGGGCTATTGTGGGAGCAGCTAACATTATTAGGGTGTCTGCTAGCCCATCAGTACGTATTATTTTTTGGTGTCGGATTAGGCGAGCCAAGAGTTGGGCTATGCGCTTAGGAATCTGCTCACCCAGGGCAGGAATGGGTTGCGATAATTGAGTGCCAAAGGTTTGCAGGGCGATATACAGCAAACGTTTGCTTTCAGGAAAGCTAAGGTTTGACGGGTCTTTAGCTAGCAGCGCAACGGCAGCTTTAGTCAATTCGACAAATTCTGTTGCGGATAGTTTTGAGGATACACGTTGTAAATAGGTACGAATGAGTCGGATCAGAGTCTCTTCAGCATCTGTCAAACGTTCTTTTGCTTTTTGGATAGTTGCCGCAGATACCTGATATTTTGTTGCGTCAACTAATTCTCCTAGGCTTTGAGTTTGTTGATAACAGTTGACTACTCGATGGACTAGAGCATTTAAGTTGCTCTCTTTTAGGTTCATTACGGTCGCCAAGGCTCCAAGAGTGGCCTGTAGCTCTAACTCAGATTTAGGGCTATCAAACGTTTGTTCAAAAAGCTCCAACGCTTTTATGAGTTTGAGTACATCCGGATTAGATGGAACAGGCGACGTTACCATGGCACCGATATGAGGCTATTTCATCAACAGTAAAGGAATATGAACGCTGGCAGTATACCCAGCTGATTTTAGACGTTGCACCGGGCCCCAGCGGCAATGATTTTTCTCTAGAAGGTCCCGATGGTTATCGCTTTATTATGCGCTCCCATACCCTGAGTGGTATCCCAGGCTAACTACGCCAGGTCAATGCCAAAGACCCAATCCTTATATTGAGGCTCTCGACCCTCTGTAATCGCCGAGAGCTTGTCTCGAATCTGATCGGTAACAGGGCGAACGGTAGACAGAGTATAGTTCTCTACCTGACGTACTGGTGTCACCTTCGCCGCTGTCCCACTTAAAAAGACTTCATCGGCAATCAGTAGCTCTGACTTATCCACGGGGCGTTCGACGACATCAATGCCCAAATCTTTAGCTATCTGTAGTACGCTATCGCGGGTGATTCCTTCTAGAATATCTTGCTCAAATCCAGGGGCAATCAGCTTGCCATTACGGACGATAAAGATATTCATACCGGACGCTTCGCTGACTTTGCCCTGGGAGTTCATCAAAATCGCTTCGTCAAATCCGGCTTCTACCGCTTCAGTCTTGGCCAGGGATGAGGTGATGTAAGCACCACTGATCTTGCCTCGCAGTGGCAGGCTTCGGTCTTCCTGTCGATACCAGGAACTGACGCGACAGCTAACGCCTTCTGGAGAAAGATAATTTCCCAACTCTAAACCGTAGACAAAAAAGTCTTTTTGCACATTGTGAAGTCGAGGCGCGATCCCCAGGTCCGATGTGTAAACAAAGGGACGAATATAAAAGGATGTCTTAGGACTATTCTTTTTGACAAATTCTGTAATCACATGCTGAATTTTGTCCGCTGGCAAGTCAAAGTTCAACAGACGGGCGCTTTTACTAAGGCGAGCGCAGTGACGGTCCAACCGAAATAGCAACGCTCGATTTTCATTTTGAGGATCGGGAATGCCGCGCAACCCACCAAAGGCACCGGTGCCGTAGTGCAACGCATGGGTGGCGATGGAAATTTTGGCATCCTCAAATGGACAAAATTGACCCTCAAAATAGGTGATCGGCAGAAAGTTGTGCATTGGACCTGCAGGCTTCAAGAAATCGTTCTACCTAGGATAGAGGAGTTCTTGGGTAAACGGGAGGTCGGGAAAGGGAATGTAGGGGTTCTTTAAGGTTTGGGGAAGAGGAGGATGGGGAGGCAGAGAGGGAGGCAGAGGGGGAAAGGGAGGCGGAGGAGGAGAGGGAAGACAGATGGTGGAAGAGGGGCAGGGGATGAAGAAAGTGAGAAGGATTCTTTTTTCTAAGAATTGATCAGCTTCAAAAAGTCCATGCCCTCCTGGAAGGGGTGTCGGTCAGGCGGGGTGGGTCTCGATCGCTAATGCTGCAGGCGGTTAACCCACCCCAGATCCCCTCCCAGGAGGGCATGGGGTTTTCCTGATAAGCATTGAGTTTCACGATTACTTCCTAAACCAATGTGATTGCCGTAATTTCTGGATTGCAGAATAATCGACCCGGTGCGTAGGTCCCTAGTCCACGATTGACGTAGAGGGTATTTTGCCCAACTTTGTGCAGGCCCATGGCCCATTCCCAATGGGTGACTACGCTGGCGCAGCGATCGCTAAGGTAGGGGACCTTACTTTTGCGGATAAAATTGGGCAGATTTCTGCGAAAGCTAAACCAGCGTTCGGCCAGGTTGCCAAAGCCGGGAATGACAATCTGGCCGCCGTGAGTATGCCCCGATAGCTGCAAGTCCACCCGCAGGGGGATCATGTGCTCAGCGGTATCGGGATTATGGGACAGCACTATGCGAGGCTGGTCTGGTGGCAGCTGCTTGAGGATATCTAAACTAAAGTCTTCGTGGTAATAGTCTGCCAGACCGATAAAGGGCAGATCGCGACCAAAAGGATAGGCGATTTGGTTCCACAGAACGGTGATATTGATGTTGGTGAGGGCCTTGGTAATGATGGGACCGGCCTGGGGCCACCAGTTGTCATGGTTACCTAAGATGGCGATGGTGGGATAAGCCTGGCTGATGGCGCTAAGCTGATGGGCCAGTTTATGGATTGGGTCGGGAACGGTGGTGACAAAATCTCCGGTGAACACTACCAGGTCTGGATTGAGGGTGGGGATGGATGCGATCGCATCTCTCAACAACTGCTCCGACAGCCGTTTACCATCATAGTGAAAGTCTGACAGCTGCACGATTACCTTACCCTGCAACTCTGGCGATAGGTCTCGAATCGGAATCTGTAGCGACTCAACCGTAAGCGGACCAGAAAATAGTGGACGCATAGTTTCAGGAACAAAAGTTTCGTTACCTAACTTAACGCTAATGGCCAGATTTGAGGTTTGCTCCAACCATCGCAATTGACAGTTACCACACTGGTCTAAGTGGGGGCACAGGTGCAGAATTTACCAACGAAACTATAAAATCCACCTAACTTTAATTTTGAGTTCTGAATTTTGAGTTTTGAGTTAGTTCCAATAGGCATTTACTTTCTTTGAGAAAAAACGTTGCCAAGTAAGGCTTTTACGACTGAGCGTAAATTTATAATTAAAACTCAAAACTCAGAACTTATTCCTAGCCAACACACTAAAGAACCATTCAGAAACCATTTAAGGATCTTGCTATGACTGTCGCCACCCTTCCCCCAACCCTCTCGCCCCAAGAAGCCCAAAACATTGCCCAGGCGATTGATTACGGCCACGTGCAATCGGTGGCTGGGATCTGGCCCATTGTCGCTGGCCGATATCCTAACCAGGTCGCCTTAGAAGATCCCCACGGCACACCCCAGCTTACTCTCACCTACGGGCAACTGACCCAGCAGATCAACCAGTTTGCCGCTGCCCTACAAACCCTCGGCATTCAGCCCCAGGATAAAATCGCCCTGTTCTCAGACAATCAGCCCCGCTGGCTGGTGGCGGACCAGGGCATCATGACCGCCGGAGCCGTGGATGCTGTGCGGGGTTCCCAAGCTGATAAGGACGAGCTGGCCTATATCCTCGACAATAGCGACGCGGTGGCCATGATCGTCCAGGACCAGGCCACCCTAACTAAGCTGGCAGACCTGCTAGGGGATAAAAACCTGCGATTTATTGTACTGCTGTCCGATGAGGAACCCCAGTTAGACACCACGGCAAAGCTGCTGAACTTTACCCAACTAATGGCGTTGGGCGACGGAGTGGACGTGAAGGCGGTAGAGCGCGATCGCAGCCAGCTAGCCACCCTGATGTATACCTCCGGCACCTCCGGCAGACCTAAAGGCGTTATGCTCAGCCAGGGCAATCTGCTATCCCAGGTGGCCGGAGCCTGCAGCGTTGTCCGCCCCGACCCGGGCTCTAAGGTGATGAGCATCTTGCCCATCTGGCACTGCTACGAACGCACCTTTGAATACTTCACCCTGTCCCAGGGCGTACACCAGATTTACACCAATATCCGCTACGTCAAAAAAGACCTCAAAGCCTATAAACCCAACTATATGGTGGGGGTGCCTCGGCTATGGGAGTCCATCTACGAAGGCGTCCAGAAACAGTTTCGCGAACAGCCCGATAGCAAGCAAAAACTAATCAACTTTTTCCTTACCCAGAGCCAGCGCTATATCGCCGCCAAACGTATCGCTGAGAACCTCAGCCTTGACCAAAGCCCCAACCTATTTGAGCGCGCCATGGCCAGCACCCAAGCCGCTGTGCTGCTACCGTTCCACAAGCTGGGGGACACCATCGTCTACAAAAAAGTCCGCGAAGCCACCGGTGGCGAAATCAACTTTGTCGTCAGCGGTGGCGGCTCCATCGCTGACCACCTTGAAGACTTCTACGAAATCATTAGCGTCGATATCCTCGGCGGATATGGCCTCACCGAAACCTCCCCCATCACCCACGTACGTCGCCCCTGGCAAAATCTGCGTGGTGCCGACGGTCAGCCCCTACCTGGCACTGAAACCCGCATCGTTGATCTAGAGACCCGTCAGGACCTGCCCCAGGGCCAGCAAGGTCTGGTTCTGATTCGCGGTCCCCAGGTCATGCAGGGCTATTACAAAAATCCCGACGCAACCACTAAAGCCATTGACCCCGACGGCTGGTTTGACACCGGCGACCTCGGCAAAATCACCGCCAACGGCGACCTGATCATCACCGGTCGCGCCAAAGACACCATCGTCCTCACCAACGGTGAAAACATCGAACCCCAGCCCGTCGAAAACGCCTGCGCCCGTAGCAAATACGTCGATCAAATCATGCTCGTCGGCCAGGACCAAAAAGTCCTCGGTGCCCTGATCGTCCCCAATTTAGAGGCCCTCAGCCAGTGGGCCACTGGTCAAGGCATCACCATCAACGAAACCAACCCCGCCGAGTCCCTAGACAATCCAAAAGTTCAAACCCTCTTTAAGCAAGAACTCACCCGCGAAGTCAAAGCCCGCCCCGGCTATCGCCCCGACGAACGTATCGGTCCCTTTACCTTGCTAAGTCAGCCATTCTCTATAGAGAACGGCATGCTCACACAGACAATGAAAATCAAGCGTCCGGTGGTGACACGGAATTATCAGGATGTGATTGATGGGTTGTTTGAACAGTAGAGTCCATTAGCAAAGAAGGCCGAAATCTAATTAATTGACGCCGCCGTAACCCCTGACCTATGCAATTTGAGATAACCCAGTACGTTGGGTCCTAGGGCGGCGTAACGGTCCTAGTCAGGGGGTTTGGGGAACTCGAAGGGACCCCAAGCAATCCCTCAAAACGC
Organism: Cyanobacteria bacterium P01_C01_bin.118; assembly: GCA_039045805.1. Taxonomy (GTDB): domain Bacteria; phylum Cyanobacteriota; class Cyanobacteriia; order Phormidesmidales; family Phormidesmidaceae; genus Leptothoe. Next base: position 3,850 of record JBCCJR010000163.1, on the reverse strand, counting down.
CTCACCAATCCCCTCAAACCCATAGAAAATCTTGCAAAAGCGCCTTTTCTAACCTGACCGGGTAATATACCTATTGAAATTGATTACCAAAACCACTATTTATAGTTTCATGGACGCTTCGCAATCCCAACTCCTTCTTAAGCGAGTCATCAACGTAAAAGCCGTCGTCACTCCCCTCTGGAAAGAAGAAGCCCAAAACCAGCTACAAAAGCAAATCAACGGCATCGACACTCGTCTGCAGCAGCTAGAAATGCAAGGCCAGCGCATGGTTAGCGAACTTCAAAAACAAGAAGCCAACGAAACAGTCCAAAAGCAGATGGCCGCCGTTCAAAATAAAATCAACGAAGACAAAAACAAGCTCCTGCAGCAAAAGAACCAGGTACTACAGCAGCTCCAGCAAGTCCAAACCCTAGAACTCAATAAAGAAGTTAGCCAGGGTCAAATCGACGGATTTTTCAAAGTATCCACCGGGGATAACCTGGTCAAAAAAATGCAGGTAGAGCTCCTGCTGCGGGACGGCATCATCGAAGAAATTCGAGGTGAATTGTAATTTTTTCACCCCCACTTACATAACGTTTATCAAGCCAGTGGTTATTCACCATTGGCTTTTTATTTGATTACCATTTAATCGAGGGCCAAAGTCTTTTAGAATAAGATGCTGGCGCACCACTACGGTCCGTTAACCCATTTGTTGTCAATCTGTCCCGGATATTACCCAATGATTCGCGAAGTGTTCATGCCCGCCCTGAGTTCAACCATGACTGAGGGAAAGATCGTTTCTTGGACAAAATCCCCTGGTGACAAAGTAGAAAAGGGTGAAACCGTCGTCATCGTTGAGTCCGATAAGGCTGACATGGATGTCGAATCCTTTTATGAAGGGTATTTGGCCACTATCGTTGTAGAAGCCGGTGATGTCGCTCCTGTGGGCAGTGCGATCGCGCTACTCGCCGAAACCGAAGCCGAAATCGAAGCTGCCAAAAAGCAAGGGGCCGCTGCCGCTCCTGTCGCTGCTGCCCCGGCTCCTGAGCCCGTTGCTGCCGCCGCCGCTCCCGTCGCTGCGACCAATGGTGCTGCCCCCAGCGGTCGCCTCGTCGCCTCACCCCGCGCCAAAAAACTAGCCAAGCAATTCAAAGTTGACCTCAAAACCTTAGTTGGTTCAGGTCCCCACGGTCGGATTGTCGCCCAGGACGTCGAAAAAGCAGCCGGTCAACCTCCCACTCCTGTAGCTGCCACTTCTTCCCCTGCCCCCTCTGCTCCCCCTGCCCCCTCTTCCTCTCCTACTCCCGTCATCCCCGCTGCACCCACGGCTCCACCACCAGTCCCCGGCCAGGTTACCGCCTTCAATACCATGCAGCAGGCCGTCATTCGCAATATGAATGCCAGCCTGTCGGTGCCTGTGTTCCAGGCTAGCTACACGATTACCACCGATGCTCTGGATGCCCTCTACAAGCAGATTAAGTCCAAGGGCGTCACCATGACGGGGCTGCTATCCAAAGCGGTGGCAGCAACCCTAGTAAAGCACCCCATCATTAACGCCAGCTACACCGACGCCGGCATCCAGTACAACGGCAGCATCAACGTAGCAGTGGCCGTAGCTATGCCCGATGGCGGTTTGATTACGCCCGTCCTGCGAGGCGCTGATCAGATGGATATCTACTCCCTATCCCGGTCTTGGAAAGACTTAGTTGCCCGTGCCCGTAGCAAGCAGCTTCAGCCCGAGGAATATACCACCGGGACCTTTACTGTATCTAATCTCGGCATGTTTGGTGTCAATAGCTTTGACGCCATCCTGCCCCCCGGCACCGGTTCTATTTTGGCTATCGGGGGTGCTAAACCCACCGTCGTTGCCGATGCCAATGGCATGTTTGGTATCAAAAAGCAGATGACGGTCAACATCACCTGCGACCACCGCATTATCTATGGTGCCGACGGCGCTGCCTTCTTAAAGGACCTGGCTGACCTGATTGAAAACAATCCTCAGTCTTTAACGCTGTAGGTTGATGTGATAGTCAATTAAACAGGGGTATCCTTTTTAGCCTGGCTGAAAAAGATACCCTTACCAGGGACTACCCACTAGCGTGTAGGTAGACCAGTAAAACGGATGTTCAAAATTCCAGCGTCCATGGTACTCCAACTCTGGAAAGTGGCTCAACGGCGTTTCATCAAGTCCGTACAGCGTCCCATCAGCAAACTGCAAATCTCCCCGCAACATAGCCAGCTGGGCCTCCCGTAGCGCAGTGGCCCTCACTGGCTGCTGTTGCAAATGCTGATAAAAATACGTCATTAACCCCAAGGTGCCCTCATCACTGATGGGCCACAGGCTAGCCACAGACGTTTGTACCCCTGCATTCACAGCCAGCCCAGCAAAACCATATTCCGCCTCACGATCGCCCAGAGCTGTATTACATGCACTCAGTACCATTAGCGCAATATTGGCTTCCTGCAAACCCAAAGTATGTACCTGATCTAGCTGAAGGGACTGATCCCACAGCTGAATATAGGACTGGCTTGGTTCACCGGGCTCAAAAACACCGTGACTAGCCAGATGAACAATACCAAATTCATTCCGGGCCACCTGATGTTGGAGATTATTTAGTGTAAAGTCCTCATTTAGAAAAACTTCACTGTCATGAAACGTCTGGGTGACAATAGTTAACTCCTCTGGCACCGCTGGCAAAAGTTGTTGGGATGGAAACTGAGACGCTCCCATGGCCAGGAGTTGAGTATTCTCCAACTGGGTATAGAGAAAATTTTGTGGATTAAAATCAGTGAGGCTAAAACTTGGAATTACCCCTAAGCTATAGCGCTCCACCAAAAACTCTTCTCCATTATGGAGAGCGGCCATAGGTAGCGTGCGTAAGCCTGTGTCCATGGCCATGGCCAGGCTCTGAATCCCTTGCTGTTGTAATTCATCTTCTATAGGGGTGATAAACCAATCGTAGAGCTGCTGCGCAGGCGGTAAGTACTGGGAGGAGGTAGAAACGGAGTTGGTAATATGAGCATAGAAGTCTTCAGCTATGACCATCACGTCACCACGGGTCACATTCTTTACTTTGCGGCGAACAGTTTGTCCATTATGGGTCAACAGTAAAAGCCCTAACTCATCATGGGGATTTAGACCACTAGAGTCCGGTATGGCCTTGTCTTTGTCGGTTGGGGGTAGGAAATATACATATAAAACTCCCGGTTTTATATCCATTAATGCTTCCACATTACTCAGAGTTTGTTGGGCAGTATCTAAATTTGTTGGAGAAACACTAACACGTTCGTAGAGATCCAGGTGAGACTTAAACTGCTCCGAATAAGAACTTTCTAAACGTTCAAATAGAGCTTTGTTAGAATCATCAGTGCCAATAGAGTCTGTCAGAGCTTCTATAGAAGAAGAGTCTCTGTCAATCAAGGGGGAGTTGAAACTGATGGTTTGAACAGGCTCTAGCGATGGAACAGGGCTAATGACCGGAGCATCAATGGGGCTGGCCATAGCATCAATGGAGCTGGTTATATCTTGGGTTAACAACAAAATATTGCCTAGATTGTAGCTATTGGGAAAGACGCTGTCTATGGAAAGTTTAAAGTCTCCAGTAGTAATAGCGGCATCACTACCCAAAAGACTGCTGTCGCCGATTTCAAAGGGGATAAGACTGTTGCCGCCATGGCGAATGGTAATCTCCCCTGTACCATTGGTGGCGGCTGTGGAGATACTAGCGATATCGCCATCCAGGCTCGTGAATTGATCGGTCAATTGCACAAACTGATCGGTGGCAATGGTCACATTACCCCCGGCGGCATTGCCTTCAGCTCGGATGGTTCCAACTTGAATGGCTGCCGGGGCATTTAGGGTAACGTTGCC
>JBCCJR010000162.1:0-10787 GCA_039045805.1 Cyanobacteria bacterium P01_C01_bin.118 | reverse complement strand
TTAATGGGAAGGCTGCCGAGCAGAGATGCTAAGACGACCATAATCAGATCTCAGTAGGTAGGGTTGACTGCTTAGTAGGCGATCCGGGTACCAACACAAAACGGGACGATTTCCCCAGGAAGTTAGAGTTCGGAAGTCGGAAGTTGGAAGTCGGAAAGGGAGGATATTCCATAGGACTTTGCCCTTCTTGCAGAGTAATCCGAACTCTGTAGGGCTATGCCCTTCTCGGAGAGTACTCCGAATTCCGAATTCAGCAGTATCTGCGTTTTCCCAACCAGGCAACCTGGGATTCCCCCCCTTCTTGAATGCCCTTTGGGCTATATTCTGTGGAAATAGCCTAAAATCCCTCATGGTTGAGGAATAATGGTGATTTTTAAGGATTTAATGAGTTAATTCGCATGTTATAAAAGATTATGTTGACTCGCTTATAAAAATGCCCATATAAAAAATGCCCATATACAGAACAAACGAAGCATGTTGGCGAAAGTGTTTTGGCTGCACTGTCTAAGTAGGTGGAGGTAATTTTTTGTAAAAAATATCTCAGTAAAAGTCTTTATCCTTAAAGGTTTCTAGACTTAGGTGTCTTAAGTTTAATTATGTCTACCTACTTGATTGAGTTATTTCACTTCATAAGATAAGCGAGAACTATCAACAAAGACGTGGGGCCTAAGCCTTATATTTTTATTGGGACTAAAGTCCTGTAGAACCCATTTATGTTGTCGGCATGGGACGGAAATGGTTGATTGATGAACAGTTTGGAGACGCGCAAAAGTGTCGGTGGGTCATACCTACCCTACGGCTTGAATGTGATGCAATACTAACCTGCTTCTAAACCGGCAATTACCTGCTGGGCTGTGGCGGTCCACCCTATAATACCCCCCTGGGCACGAACCATTTCCAGGGTGGCTTGCTTAAATTCAGGAAAATAGCTGGCGGTGGCGTCTTCCACCAGGAGACATTCATAGCCCCGGTCATTGGCCTCTCGCATGGTGGTCTGGACACAGACTTCGGTGGTGACCCCGGTAAAGATCAGATGGGTGATGTGTTGTGATCGCAACACATCACCCAATCCCGTCTGATAAAAGGCTCCTTTTCCTGGCTTAGCAATCACCAGCTCATTGGGGTGGGGCCTCAGGTCGGGAATAATTTCATTACCCGGTTCTCCAAGCACCAAGATTCGCCCCATGGGTCCTTTATTCCCAATCTTTAAAGCCCCCTTTCCCCGCTGTCGTTTTGACAGGGGACAGTCTTCCAAATCTGCGCGGTGCCCTTCCTTGGTATGAATAACGGGCAGACCCAGTCCTCTAAATGTGTGCAACAGCCGCTGTACAGTGGGAATAATTCCCCGCAGTTGAGACACATCATTGCCCAGGGTTTCACCAAAGCCCCCCGGCTCTAAAAAGTCCCGTTGCATATCAATAATCACTAAAGCAATCCCGTCTGGGGGGAGCTCATAATCATAGGGCTGTGCAACAATGATCGACATTTAATCGGTTGTTCCCTTGATAACAACAGGTTTCTCCCAGATAATCAACACAATACAGCCGTCATCGCTGACCACATCATGGCTAGTATCCGGTGGATTAATCACCAGGGTGCCTGCACCATGGGTACCCTGATGGTCTCGCTGTGCCCCAGACAGCACGATAATGTGTTCATATCCCGTATGGTTATGGTGAGGGATCTTGGCTCCTGGCTCATACTTTAATAGCGCTGCTGCTGGGCCTTGGGTTCCATCTCCATAGAGACGGTGAATCTCAACGCCAGGGCGAAAGGGTTCCCAAGTAAGTTGTTCTGGATGAGCTGATAGAGAGAATAAGTTAGAGAGAATCACTTGACCCATCCCGTTGCCCCTCCCAGGAGGGGATAGATGATGACATGTCGCACTAAAGACGGCATTAGCTAATGTCCCGCCATACGTTGACCAATCAGGCTCAGATCGGCCTCAGTAATCTCACTTTCATATACAAATTTACCTTCACTAATCACAATAATCCGATCCGCCAGGGCCAACAGCTCATCTAAATCTTCGCTGACTAACAGGACCGCCACACCCCGATTGCGGGCATCCACAATGGCATTATGGATAAAATCCACCGCTGCAAAATCTAAACCAAAACAGGGATTTGCCGCAATCAAGAGCTTTACCGACTCCGATGACAGCTCACGGGCCAGTACAGTGCGCTGGACATTCCCCCCGGAGAGATTACTCACCGGCGTATCCACCGTTGGCGTTTTGACTGAAAATGTTTGCACCAGTCCCTGGGCCATCTGGCGAATAGCATTGAGAATTAATAACCAGGTCCACCGGGCCTGGGGTGGACGATCAAAGGTGCGCAGGGCCATATTCTCTGCCACACTCATTGTGGGTACACAGGCATTACGCAAGGGTTCTTCCGGCAGTGCATACACCTGATGGTGAAACATCTCAGTCCGGGTGGCGGTGTAGATTTCACCATTTACCTTGAGGTGCCCGGCAGTGGGCAGGCGCTGCCCTGCTAACACCTCCACCAGCTCTCGCTGACCGTTGCCAGATACCCCGGCAATGCCAACAATTTCTCCGCTGTATACCGTCAGATTAATGTTCTCTACCGCCGGTAGACCATTGTCACGATCCGCAGAAATATCCGTAATCGAGAGAACAGGAGTGCTGCTATCGGTATCAACTTTGTTGACCGATTTTGTCTCACGGGTCTGGCCTAGCATCATCTCGGCCAGTGCCTCTACGGACAGGTCTTTAACCGCCCCTTGTCCAGCTAGCGTCCCTTTACGCAGGACGGTTACTTCATCAGCAAACGCCTGAACTTCTCGAAACTTATGGGTGATCAGGAGAATACTCAGATTTCCTTTAACCACTTCTGAGCGGAGGAGTCCAAGTATTTCGTCCGCTTCCCCCGGTGTGAGCACCGATGTGGGTTCGTCCAAAATTAGAATACGGCTTTTAAGATAAAGCTGTTTGAGAATCTCTAACTTTTGTTTTTCCCCAGCCGCTAGCTGAGCTACCGGGGTATGGAGATCCACCTTAAAGGGAGACTGTTTAATAAATGCCTGTAATGTCTCAGATTCTTTTTTCCAGTTAATGATGGACTGCCGATCGTAGCGGGCCAGTACCAAATTCTCAGCCACCGTCATCGCAGGGACCGATGTAAAATGCTGATAGACCATCCCGATGCCATGGCCGTGGGCATCTTTGGGACTGTGGACTACCTGTGACTGCTGATCTATTAACACCTGGCCCGATGTGGGACGGTAAAACCCCATAACACACTTTACCAGGGTACTTTTACCGGCACCGTTCTCCCCCAGCAGCGCATGAACCGTGCCCGGTTTAAGGGTCATAGATACGCCATCTAGAGCAGTAAAATTGCCAAACCGCTTGGTCATATCCACCACATCTAGCTGCGGCGGTGCCTGTACTGGAGTTGTTAGGGCTGTTTTCATAGGTCTAAGCCTTAATGGCCTCGATCAGATCAGCAGACGTGGCCACCGCACCAAACACTCCGCCCTGCATTTTGATCATCTTTAAAGCTGCCAAATAATTGCCATAATCGGTCGCTCCCGTACAGTCGGAGAGCACCAGACATTCATAGCCTCGGTCATTGGCCTCTCGCATGGTGGTGTGGACACATACATCGGTGGTAATGCCGGTGAGAATCAAATTTTGAATCTGTTTACGCCGCAATAACAGATCTAGATCGGTGGCGAAAAATGCACCTTTTCCGGGTTTATCAATCACGGTTTCCCCTGGCAGGGGAGCCAGTTCAGGAATGATTTCCCAGCCTGCTTCACCCCGTACTAAGATCCGACCACAGGGTCCGGGGTCGCCGATGCCTGCGCCAATTTGTTGCGATCGCCACTGTTTATTTTCTGGCAAATCTGACAGGTCAGGACGGTGACCTTCACGGGTGTGTAAAATGACGTAACCCAGGTCCCGCATAACGGTCAGCAGCGTTTGCAATGGCTCGATGGGCGCACGGGTGAGGGACAGGTCATAACCCATCTTGTCCACATAGCCCCCCTGACCGCAAAAGTCCGTTTGCATATCAATGATGATCAGCGCCGTATTGTCAGGGCGCAAATCGCCATTGTAGGGATAGGGATAGGGGTCTGAGGTTACGTAACGGCCCATGAATATTGCAATCGCTTCATAGCAGAGATATCATTTACATCTCTGACCAAAATGTTCACTACGAACCAAGTTGCAATTCTTGATTTCAGGAACCAAGTCGGCCAGATGTACTTTTATCAGCGGATGAAGAAAATCTGCTGTATTTCGGGTGCTTTGCTATCAAGACTTTCTAAGTCCTTTAATCGATCCAAGGAAATTTCATAGCTCCGGACAGCACCGAATCTAATGAAAGAAAACAAAGTGTTTTGAGTGATTGCTCTGGTCACTGCTGTTTTAATGATAGCAACGTTCTCAGTAATCTTATGGCTGGCTAATAATCGAGGACGCCCCAGACTAAAACTGAGTGAAAATAGCCAAAACAATACGGATGTTCTTTGGCAAGCAAACCTACCAAAACCCTAGTTTTTTGCAGATCAACAACTCGCCCAAAAAACGACCTGGCAAGTTGTTGATCTGCACCTTTCATAAAGAGAACTTGGCATTGCTGCTCCTTGCGATTGCTTTAGCTATGGGAGACAGTCAAATAGCAAACGCTGCAGATCGTTTCATCCCTTGAATCTGCGATCGCGAAAACCCAAGCGGCCTCAACTACCGCTTAACATACCAGAACCCAGTTCTTCTCCTTTGTACTCGCGCGTCGGTGCCTCAAACCCACAGGACGTACCATTGGTGTAGACCACCTCATCTTCCCAGGGCAGCCGGTAATTGCCTGCCACCATATCCTGCATATAGGTATAAGGACAGTCCTGGGCACCGCCCTTGACCGCTACATAGCCTCGATGACCAAACTGATAAATATTATTCTCAACGGACCAGTGCTGACGAGCTTCGCGTACCAGGTCAGGACGCACCTCAGCCGTAATAATTTCGTCGGGGCGGTGGCTGCCCATCACCAGGGGCTCACCGTCAAAGTTGACAATCATGCCCTCACCCATGGAGTCAAAGGTACCGTCAGTGCCGCACATGCATACAGAGGCGGTGACCATCAGGTTGCAGAAAGAGTTGGATTGGTTGGTGATGCGCCAGCTGTGACGAATGGGGGCTGTGTAGCCCGCCGTGCGAATCATAATCTCAGCACCCTTGTAGGCACATTCCCTGGCCATTTCGGGGAACATGCCATCATGGCAAATAATCAGGGCTAGCTTACTGCCGTTGGGGCCGTCACACACTGGAATACCTATATTTCCAGGTTCCCAGGGTTCGACCGGCACCCAGGGGTGAAGCTTACGATAGTAGAGCTTGAGTTCGCCTTGATCATCAATGATGATGCCGCTGTTGTAAGGATTGCCATTGGGGTTGTATTCCATGATGGAGAAACAGCCCCAAATTTGATTATCGACGCAGGCTTGGCGAAATGCGGCTACCTCAGGGCCATCCAGTTTGCACATGATGGCGGGATTGGTATCCATGGATAGACCATGAAGCGAATACTCTGGAAAAATCACCAGATCCATGGTGGGCATATTGCGGCGGGCTTTCGTCACCATGTCACAAATACGCTGGGTTTGAGCCGACAGGTCATCGGGGGTAACGACATTGGGCAGCTGTAGCTGCACCATCCCCAAGACCACCCCATTTGGCGTTTTGTTCAGACCACCCAATCCACTCATGAATTTGTCCTCAATCTATCGATTTTGCTAAAAATCTAGACAAAATGTTGGCTAAAAACTGTACCTATTGTTGCAAGTCAGCAAGTTTGTAATGTTGTGATAAAAAATTGTCACTAGATAGGCTGTGAGTATGGTTCTTTTCCACGTTCTTTCTCAAAACCAACCCATAGCCTAATCAACTGTGAATCACTATAATGCCCGAGATGCAAATCGTTGCCGCTGGCGTTGTGCCATCCAACAGGTAACTTCCCATACATCTGCCACTGGCATCTCGGTGTAGGGCAATGTCTGCATGTAGCCGTCGTAGAGAAATTCCGGCATCATGGTGGTCTGAGTCATTCCCCGCTCCTGTTGTTTGTCCCAAATTAGACTCCACCAGCGTTCGTGGGCGATTAGGGCCTGTTGATGCTCCGGGGCGCGAGGGTCTGACACTTGAGCATGTTGGGCATAGCCCACGCGACATTGAATGTGCTGTGCCCGCTCAGCACAGAGTTCTAAGATGGACCATTCCGTATCAAGCAAACGTTCGCAGACAACACACCAATGACTAAAGTCACAGGTGAGCTTCATTGCCGGATATGTATTGAGTAGATCACGGGTGGTCCAGGGATTATAAAGAGAACGACTACGGTGGGTTTCAAAACTAACGGTAATTCCCGAAGACTTTTCTAGCTCTAAGGCCCGACCAAAAAAGTCTATATTTTGTTGCCATGACCAGGCATCGTAGCCACACATGGTAGATACAAATAACGCCCCCATTTCTTGGGCGTGGTCAATCGCCCACTTTAATTCTTTGAGGTGGTCATCAAGGGTGCTTTCGGATCGAGGGATCCACCAGTCTCCAGAACCGTTTGGATCGCAGCCTGTGGTGGCTTCTGCAATAAAAACCAGGTTGTTCCTTTGAAGTAGAGAACGCAGTTTCTGTCGATCTTGTTTTGTGGATGGAATAGGACCTTCAATACCATCAAATCTATCATTAACGGTTTGTTGCACCAGTAGGTCCAGATCAGACGGGCCTGTTAACCAGGAACGTAGGAGCAAAAGTTTCATGGTTCTTTGTGCACCCCATGCCGATCTTCATAACGATCCAATCCAAGAATCTTAAGCACATGGCTAAGATTTTTCACCCATTCAGACACCGACTGCAAGTCTTTCATTAAAATCTCCTGAGAATCGGCAACAGCTACATTTACATAACAGGCTGATAGTTGTTGATTAGAATCAACTTAGCTGCTAGTTGTGGATCGTTTTGGTATCGTAAAATACGGTGAATGCGATTTTTCATCTGTCGGTGATGCCTGAGAGTGGTTTCGAGATCTCCTTGAATCCCGTAGGTGCGTTGATTAATCTGGGCTTCTGTTAAACAGAAAAATACACCGCCATCAGTGTATTGAATACTCTCTTCTAATAAGTCAAAAATACGGGCGTTGCCAGTAATTGTTCCTTGAGACCGGGCACAGCCATACACATGCAGTGACAAAAACGGTTCAGTGCCTGTGTTAGCCATTTGGTGAATCAGGCTATGGTTTACGGCTCGCACCATGCCAGGAGTATAGTGAGCATCATCTAGGTTACTTAACACCCCCTTGGCAAAGCGATAGACATAGTGTTCTGCTGCTCCAAAACACTGAACTGCTCCCCACTGGGTAGCTCCATGGTCGTGGATAGCGCTGCAATCTCCCGGCATCCAGGACATCACCATAATTTCAAAATGGCCACCGTCATAGACCAATTTACGACCATAGCTATCGGTGACAGGATGCTCAAAATCTGCCCAGGGCATAAGTTCTTCTGGGGAAATATTGATATCCAGTAAAATCTCTTGTACCTGAGATGGGGTAAAGTTAAGCGATTGTTTCAGGGTCTCAATCAATGTTTGCAGCTTAGAGCAATCCTGAATAGCAGGCGTCTTTACACTGGGAATCGTGAATTGAGTCATGTTAAATACCTGAAAAAAGTAATCGAACCATTAATAGAAATCGAGGCAGACGCCACAATGGGGCAGATGAGTGGACTATTCCTATTGAACTAACCAAAACTGAGAATTTTCAGAGAATTCTTTATTTAACCTGGTAGAAAATCCTGAATAGGACTTAAAAGGGGAGAGCAACATAAGGCGAGATGGGTTCCCCAGGAACTGGAAGTCGGAATTCAGAGTACTCTGCGAGAAGAGCAAAGCTCTACGGAATTTGGAGTACTCTGCGAGAAGGGCAAAATCCTAGGTCATACCCTTCCTTTCAGACCTCCGACTTCCGACTTCTGATCCAGCCAAAATCTCCCAGCTTAATTTGATGCCCTAAAAAGTTTCTTTGGCAGCAGATATTGCAAAATAACGACATCGTGCCAGGTGCCATCGATATATCCAATATCTTTTTGAATGCCGACAACTGTGAAGCCCAGGCGTTGGTGAAAGCGAATACTGCCCTGGTTATTGCCTAAAATTTTAGCGATAATGTGATAGTAGCCCAACTCTGAAACCCTCTTGATTAAAGACCTTTGTAGGGGCTCTCCATACCCTTTACCGGTTTCAGAGAAAGATAGATAAACTGAGGTTTCACAACAGACTTGATAGCCGATGCGATCGCTATAGCGCTTAATAACTCCCCAGCCAACGACGCTGCTGTCTACCTCAGCAACCAACAGAACCTCACGTTGATTGAACTTGGCTAACAATGCCTGGATATCCTCCGCTGTTTGTAATTGACCATCCATAGTGATGCCACCGTGGGCAATTGCTTCGTTGTAGATGGATGCGATCGCACCGCAATCCTCTAATTCTGCAGGACGAATCTTTAGGGAAGACCGGGGTGTAGCACTCTGAGTGTCAGACATTAGGCGACTCCTATCTTCGCAGAGGCAGCTTGCTGAGGACGCTGCGCATAGTCAAGCAGCCAGCCAATAAAGCGATCCATCACGGGTTTGCCAGTCAGCAGCTCTAACCGGGCAAAGCCCCCAATATTACCAGCATTGATTTCACTAATGCACCAAGTGCCATCGTCATTCATTAAAAAGTCATAGCCCAGGGTGTGTAGCCCTAACGCTTGATAATGGGTAACCGTGTGCTGAATGGCGTCGATCTCCTCTGCAGAGATATCGGCTAGAGTACACTCTCCGTCAATGCTGACGTTATTGACCCAGTGCCCCCGCTTTGAGCGACGCAGATAGCTACCATAGATTTCACCATCCACCACTACCACCCGTTTATCACCGGCATCGGTACGCCGGAGAAAGCGACAAAACTGTAGTGGTTCTGTTTGCCCCGTTTGCAGATATCCCATTACTGCTGCAAAATTTGGAAATGTTTGGGTTCCAGCCAGGGCATTATCCACCTGGAAACTGTTGTGTTCAAACCAAATCTTAAATACCCCTTTACCGCCTGTGCTATTGGCCTGTTTTGCCACAATAGTCTGAAATTTTTCAAAAAATGCCAATGCTTCCGTTTTATCTGCCGTCACAATGGTGTCTGGAATATATCCGGCGGCGACTTTTAAGAGAAAATCCGATTTAATTTGTTGTTTTTTACTGGTAGGACTATTCACAAAACGAGTCCAGGTTTCCCATGGGCTCAGTGCGTCTAAATAACCGGGTGGAAAAGGTTTAAGGGTACGACAGAAGACAACATCCACTCCATTCAAGTCAAGGATGACGGGGGATTGGGTGCCTAATGCTAGAAATGCTGAATAGTCCAGGGGGCCAGTTGATGGTACAGCGGCAACATGGGGTAGCACACTGGTAAACACCCTTGGGGTGGGCAGGTGATAAAACTCTACGCGAGGATCGGCAGACAATCTGGCATAGAAGGTGGGTACGTCCAGGGGGGGATTGCCGTAAAGAGTGGGATCACAGGTACTTAAAAATTTCATGGATCCCCTTATGTTGCCGATGCGGCATTTTCACTAGTAGTAGCCACGGTTTCCATCTCCATGGCATGGTCTTTCTCCATCGGTGACATTTGTTGTTTGCCCAGGGTGGAAACCCAGACGCCGACCATAATAATGATGAATGCCAGGACCTGGATAGCGGAGGGTCGCTCTCCATTCAAAACAAACGCATAAAATACTGCAAATATGGGGGTTAGGGAGGTCCAGCGACCTACGACGCGAGAATCTAGACGGCCCAGGGCGGCATACCAAAGGAACTGGGCTACGACAATCAACACTGCAGCGTAGATAAGCATAACCACCCATAACTGCCCTGCAAAGGTCTCAGCAAAATGGTCTGGGCCAAACAGGATGTTGGCAATGGCAAAGAACACAATGGATGATACAAAGTTGCGGGCAAAGACCACCGTTCTTAGGGGGGTGTCTTTGGACAACATAAACTTGCTGATGATGGATGCGATCGCATACGGAAATCCGCCCGGTGGACTTTATTATTATGCCAGGGCGTAATGGGGATGAAGGTTTAGGTGATGAATTTCCCAAAGTCTTTGATCAAATTCAATCTGCAGATATTTTAATTTTTGGTATTCCTGCGATTCAGGGGCAGCGATCTTCCCAGTGTCAAATGGTGATGGAGCGGCTGCAGGGAATTTGTCGAGAACAACAAGATCTGGCCACCGGTCAGTCTCCTCTCTATAACAAAGTTGTGGGAGTAATTCTAGTGGGAGATAGTTGGGGGAGCGGCGGATGTTTAGCGCAAACCTGCTTTGAACTGGGGCAGTTAGGCTGTGTGAATCCGCCCTATAACACGGCAATGTGGTGTCAGCCGATGGATACCGAAGAGGGATTTATGGAAGCGGAAGGGAAAAAGTCTATCACGGTAAATCGAGATGTTCGATTGCTGGTAGAGCATATCACTGCCATGGCCCATCGGCTGCGTTCCAACCCATTACAGAGTAATCTCAAAGCGATTAATCAGGACGTTCAGACAATGGCAAAAGCGGCTGAAGCAGCCACTGATACGGTGCTTTTACCTCAACCGATTTATACAGAAGACACTGGCAAGGGAATTCATTATAAACAGGTGTCGAAGCGTATTTGGACCATTATGGAAGCAGGGAGGAAGCGGGGGTTTCACTTTAGTGTGTTGCACTTAGACGACAAAAT
>JBCCJR010000161.1:0-10839 GCA_039045805.1 Cyanobacteria bacterium P01_C01_bin.118 | reverse complement strand
TTACTGGCCCCCATTGTCCTTGGGCTGGTGCTGGTGGGTCTACACTGGCTAGGCGTGATCAATGCCTGGGTGTTTCCCCTATTTCATGTGGGGGTATTTTGCATATTTGGTGGTGTCAGTTGTTTGATAACGGCTCAGGTGGTTCGTCGACCTGTTTATAAGCGGGTTGGTAATCGGCGACGACGCTGGTATTGGGCATTGGCGCTCCTGGTGCTTTGCCTAAATACACCTGCCTATCTACTGTCCTATCACATGACCCATGTGCGGACACCGGACCAATTTGGCATCGGGATGCCGAGACCCGCCCATACCCAAAAACCCTCGGATCGGGGGCTGTCCTACGCAACCCGCACCATTCCCATCAGTCAGTCCCAATGGCTTGAAGTCTGGGAGATTAATGCCCCAATTGCCAGGCCCAACGGTACGGTACTACTCTTCCATGGCAACCTGGAGTCTAAAAGCAGTCAGCTGATACCACCGGCCCAAAGCTTCACTGAGTTGGGGTTTAACACGCTGCTGATTGACTTTCAGGGTGGCGGTGGTTCTAGCGGTGATACGGTCACATTGGGGATTAATGAGGCCAAGGATGTGGTCGCTGCCGTTAACTATAAAAAAGAACAGAATATTGCTAACGGCCAGGCAGATTCTCCCATTGTTCTCTATGGGGTATCCATGGGGACAGCGGCGATACTCAGGGCGATCTCAACCCACCAAATCAACCCCGACGCCATAATCCTGGAGCTACCCTTTGTGCGCATTGTCGATGCCATCAAAAGCCGTCTGCGTTACCACAAAATTCTCGCTACCCCAATCGCCCCACTGATGGTGTTTTGGGCCAGTGTTCAACATGGTGTTAACGGCTTTGGTCATAATCCCATCCACTACGCTAAATCCGTTGACTGCCCCACCCTGGTGATCCACGGAGCTCAGGATAAGTGGACTCCAGTCAGTGATATTGACGCCTTAGTAAATAACATTCCAGCATCAAAACAGCTGGTGATATCTGCAGAGGCAGGCCATCATCAATTGATTGGGGTGGATCGGCCGCTGTGGGATGCCAGTATTAACAACTTTTTGAACGCTATTTAGATGATGTCAATGTTGAGATCGCTAAGGTCACAGACCGTGAACAATGGGAGCAGATTCCTGAATTTTATGTGCGGGTAAAAACCTACTTGGGAGACCCATAAATTGCCACTTCTATCTGTGAGAGTTAAATGTGGCATAGGGAGATAAATCAGGCACCTCCCACTGGGCATACCATTTAGCTAAGTGGGGAATGAGATCGGCTGCTAAGGCTCGATAGGCATCTCGGTTGGGGGCCGCCTCCAGTTGTTCGGCGATGGTTTGTCCGACGGCCTTGAGGTCAAAGCCGGTGGGCATCCCGAATTTCAATACCACTTTGCCATTAACCAAGACGGTGTCCACATCCGTGGCCTTGGCCCGCATTAGCATCACATGGAGGGGATTTGCCTCTGGGGAAACCCAGGGCCAGGTGATGCGATCGCAATTTACCAACACCACATCAGCTCGATATCCAGGAGCTAGTTTGCCAATCTGTTGTGCCTTACCCATGAGTCTCGCACTGCCTGCTGTTGCTACACGAAAGATATCGTCATAGCTGGGGGCCGCGCTACCAATTTGGGGAGACCGCTGTAGCCGTGCCGCCAGCCTCATCTCAGCAAACATATCCTCATCATCGCCGAGGGTGGTGCCGTCCATCCCCAGACCGACGGTGGCCCCACCTGCCAGCATGGCGGTTAGCGGTGCCATCCCAGCCCTCAACCGTAGATTAGAACTAGGATTATGGCTAACGGCTGCTCCAGTTTCGGCCAGGATTTCAATGTCACTTTCGGTCAGCCATACCCCATGGGCAATAGAGAATCGAGGGCTCAAGACACCCAAATCCTTTAGATGGGCGACAACAGATTTGCCATAGAGGCGAGGTCCCATCAGTTTTTCATAAAAAGACTCCAGGGCATGGGTTTGCACATGAGTACCCAATCGTTCAGCGGCATCCACCATCTGGAGCAACAGCTCATCGCCTACCCACTGGGGACCCGGTGGCCCAAACCATACATTGATGTGGGGATGGGACTGATACTGGTTAACCAGGTCTGAAATTAGCTCGATGTGCTCGGCCCTGGATAGGGGCTGCTCCATGGGGACTAATGCGTGCAGCCGCTGTCTTAAATCGTCTGGCAAACTGGCTAGAAAAGCATCGTCTTCTCCATGGACCAGGAGGCTTTCATAACGAATGCCGGGGGTAAGGGCCACCCGCATCCCCGCCTGGTCATAGGCCTGGAGTCGTCCATTTAAGTTATCTAGACAGTCTGTGGCAGTACCCCCCATGCTGGCTACATCAACAACGCTGGTGACTCCACTTTGTAACAGTAGGGCAATGCTCAGTAGGGTCTTGAGCTGAGGGTCTTGAGTCCGGAGGCCAATGTTGGCAAATAGCCACAGTTCTAAAAAGTCATCCTCAATTCCTTGGAGAGAATTGGGTACACCGTTGCTGTGATGATGGGCGTTGATTAACCCTGGCATAACGGTATGGGACTGAGAGCCGAGGATTGCTGCCTGGGGATAGTTAGCCCGTAGGGTATCCCAAGAGTCAACGGCTATAATAGTGTCATCTTGGATTGCGATCGCACCATTATCCAAGCTGGTGTCACCGGTAAAAATCCAGCGACCTCGAATCAGAAAAATATCTGGCTTCATGGCTACTTGCCCCTGTTTACTAAGGTTGTATCGAGATCTGTTCTCAGCTCTTAAGATTCTGTAAGTAAATGCAACTATGTCTGCAACCGGTGTTACAAAGTTAATCAATGCTGGGGAGTGCCGTGCAGTTATGTCCACTCAGTTTGATCCAACTATTCATGCCAGGGGAAATGATTCAGAAGTCGGTGCAATAAAGTCAATTTTGCAGCGTCTGGGTCAGTCTATGCAACGTGACCAGCTGGTTCAAAGTACCACTGACGATGTCCGAACCTTCTTACAGGTGGATCGTGTGGTCATTTACTACTTTTACAATCATTGGGAAGGGCAGGTCACCTTTGAATCCTTAAGCTCTGGGGAATTTTCTATCTATGGGTCTACTGGGCCAGATCAGTGTTTTAACGATGAGTATGCTGAGCTGTATCTGGCGGGTCGGGTAAGGTCTATGGATGATATTGAGACAGAGGCGATTGAGCCCTGCCATCGCGATTTTCTAAAGCATTTGCATGTACGGGCTAACCTAGTGGTGCCGATTTTAACTCAGCAGGGGCTGTGGGGGTTGCTGACGGCCCATCACTGTCAGGGGCCTAAATCCTGGTCAGAGGCTGATATCAAGCGGATGCAGGAGGCTGCTACAGTTCTAGCATCTGCTTCGTCTATCAAAGAGAGCTAGTGATGGGAAGTAAGGTATGAACTAAGTTTCTACAGTCTAAAGGTCTTTTCGTTTAACATTTATGCTGTAAACGGTTAGGCACCCCCAATGCAACCTGCCCAACGACTGTGTATCAATCTGCTAGGTCATTTTCGACTGACATTTGAAAATCAACCTGTTGAAGGGGTACAGGCAGATCGGTATCAGGCGTTAATCGCTTATTTGGTGTTGCGATCGCATACACCGCAATCAAGGGCACAGTTAGCCAGCACATTTTGGCCAGATACCACTGATAGCAAGGCAAAGACGAGTTTGAGACGAGAGTTGCATCGACTCAGACAGGTATTGCCAGAGGCCGATCAGCTGCTGGAGGTAACACCACAAACGATTCAATGGCGACCCCAGTATTCGTTTTGGTCTGATGTGGGGGAGTTTGAGGCCAAGATCACCCAGGCCGCTGAGCTAACGGCTAAAGACAAAGTTGAGTGCTTGCGACAGGCTGTAGAGCTATACCAGGGGGAATTGCTGCCCACTTGCTATGACGAATGGATTGAACAGGATCGGCACCGGCTACATCAGCTATTGATCAATGCCCTGGCAGATCTGGGGTCGATGCTGGCAGAGTTGGGGGATTATCGAGGTGCGATCGCCACCACCCAGCGGTTGCTACAGCTAGAATCCCTCAATGATTCGGCCTATCTAACGTTGATGAAATGCCACGCCCAACAGGGGGAACGGGCAACGGCGCTGCAGGTGTACCACCAGTGCATGACGCTGCTGCGTGAGGAAATGGGCATCGACCCCAGTGCAGAAACGCGTCAATTTTATGAGCAGCTGCTCCTGGATGAAACGCCGTCATTAGAGCCTAAGCCTGCGGCAGTTGTTCCTAAGGCCCAAATCGACTGGGGGGAATCTCCTGATATTAGTTTCTTCTACGGTCGCTCGGCGGAGTCAAGCCAGCTACGTCAGTGGATTGAGCACGATCAATGTCGCCTGGTGACGGTGCTGGGGATGGGGGGCATCGGCAAAACGTCGCTGGCGGCCAAGGTGGCCCATGAGCTGCAGACAAAATTTGACTTTATTATTTGGCGCTCGCTACGCAATGCCCCGTCGCTAAATACGTTGCTGGAAGATTTGGTACCCTATGTGTCTAACCAGCAGGAGAACATCTGTTCGCTTCCTCGGTTGGTGCATTGGCTGCGTCAATCTAGCTGTCTGGTGGTTTTAGACAATGGGGAAACCCTGTTTAAGGGGGGTGAACGGGCGGGTCAATATCGTCAGGGCTATGAGGACTATGGTGAGCTTTTATCCGTAGCCGGTCAGGCGAACCACCAAAGCTGTCTGTTGTTAACCAGTCGAGAGAAACCGGCTGAGGTGGCAACTATGTCAGAGGCAAATCCTGCGGTGCAGGTGCTGCAGCTAGCAGGCTCGCCGGAGGCGGCGCTGGCGCTGATTGAGGCGAAGCAGTTGGTGGGCAGCCAAGGTGATAAAGAACGGCTTTGCGATCGCTATGACCATAGTCCTCTGTCGCTACAGATTATCAGTAGCTCTATCCGCGATGTGTTTGACGGAGAGATATCACTATTTTTAAAAGAAGACACATTGCTCTTCAATGGCGCAAGAAAATTGTTAGATGTTCAGTTTGAACGTCTCTCTTCCCTTGAACAAGCGGTCATGACCTGGCTGGCCATCAATCGCGATTGGACCACCATTGCTGAACTCAAGGCCGATATTTACCCATCATGCTACAAAACAAAATTAATTGAGGCCCTAGAATCACTCTGTTGGCGTTCGCTGATACAGCGTCGCGGTAATACCTACACCCAACAGCCGGTGATCATGGAATATGTCACCGATCGGTTAGTTGAACACATTAGTGAAGAATTGACCGATCCTGATTGTTTCAATTACCAGCCATCGAAATCTATTTCAACAGTTACTTACGCATTGCTTAAAACAACCGTTAAAGATTTTGTACGAGAGAGTCAGGAAAGATTTATCTTGCAAGCTGTTGCCAACCAGCTGAGGGAGTCTCTAGCGACTCCAGAAGAGGCTGTTTTAGACCATCTAAAAGTATTGAAATCACTACAGACTACCGGTTACAGTGCAGGTAATCTGATAAATCTTACCTGGGCACTGGATATAGACTTTAGCGGTTTAGATTTGTCTCGGTTAACGATCTATCATGCTTATCTGCAGCACGTCATCCTGCACAGAGTAAATTTCGCCCACTCCGCTTTTAAGGAGACTGCCTTTAATCAACCATTAGATCCCATCTCTAGGATTGTTTATGCTCCTGATGGCTCAGTGTTTGCAACGGGTGAAGGTGCTGGACGAATTGTTGTTTGGCGAGCGGCAGACCAAAGACCCATCCTCGCTATAGACGAAGCATCGACTAGCTGGATTATGGCTCTGGATTTTATTCATGATGGCAAACGATTAGTCAGTGAAGGAAATATAGGAGAAATCAATGTTTGGGATGTTGCCACAGGTCAACTAGTTAAAGTGCTTAAGGGGCATACAGGTTTTGTTTGGACCATGAATACCAGCCCTACCGATGATTTATTGCTGAGTGCCAGTTTTGATACTGATCTAATAGTGTGGGATTTGACTACCTATGAACCACGACATCGATTAACGGGTCACACTCAACAGATAAATTCAGCTGTTTTTAGCCCTGATGGACAGCAGATTGCTAGCGTTAGCGTTGATAGAACATTGCGTATTTGGGATACTCAGACAGGCAAGCTGCTTACCGTTTGGGAATGTGAAACTGAACCCCATTGTGTCAGTTTTAGCCCCAATGGACAATATCTTGCTACTGGTCACAATGATGGGAAAATTAGGATTTGGGATCTGCAGACTGGGAAAACCCATTTAGTGTTTCAAGCTCACAAATATTGGATCCCATCTATGGCGTTTAGCCCTTGTGGAAATTATCTTGCTAGTGGCAGTACTGATGCGACAACTAAACTTTGGAACCCTAAGACAGGTCAGCTGCTACGCACATCTACGGCGTACAGCAGTTTAGTGTGGTCTCTTGCATTTAGCCCAGATGGTCAATATTTGGCGGTTGGCAGCAATGATCACACCATTCGACTTTGGGAAATGCCTAAAAAACGTCTTTTCAAGACGTTGCAGGGGTTTTCATGCTGGGTCAATTCGGTTCGATTTCATCCTGAATCATCTCTTTTAGTGAGTGGTAGTAGCGATCACAAGGTGAGACTTTGGAATGTGGAAACAGGTGATCTCATTCAAACATTGGAAGGACAAAAGGACGCCATATTAGGAGTAACCATTAGTCCATGTGGAAAGAAAGTTGCTAGTAGTAGTACTGATCATACTATCAGTGTGTGGAATATAGAAACGGGTCAGCGTTTACAGACTCTGCGTGGGCATGATTTTGCTGTACAGTCTGTAGATTTTAGCCCTGATGGTCAACTGTTGTTGAGTGGTGGCTTTGATCAAACTGTTCGGCTATGGGATGTGCTCTCTGGGCAGCTGATTAAAACTATTGAAGCTCATGATAGCTGGGTGTTTGCTGCTCGCTTTAGCCCTGATGGTAAATGTTTTGCTAGCACTAGTATGGATGGTGTAATCAGACTGTGGGATACGGCAACAGGAGAATTAATTGTTTCCTGGGAAAGCCAACAGGTTTCAACTTGGACCTTAGATTTCAACTTGGATAGTCAACAGTTGGTCAGCGGTGGAGACGATGGCACTCTTAAACTATGGCATGCTAAAACAGGCAAATTTCTAAGAGCTTTTGAGGGACACCAGACCATTGTTTGGGCAGCCGACTTTAGCCCAGATGGAAGCCTTATAGCCAGCGGTAGTGACGATCAGACGATTAAACTTTGGGATACTAATACGGGTAAATTGTTGCGAACATTGGATTTGCATCAGGGGCGTATTAATTCAGTATCCTTTACGACTGATGGTCAAACTCTGGCCAGTGGTAGTGCCGATGAAACAATTCGCCTTTGGCATGTTGCGACAGGTGAATGTCTGATGACATTGAGGGCACCCAGACCCTATGAACACATGAATATTACGGATGTGCAAGGCTTAACAGAGGCTCAAAAAGAATCTCTAAAGGCATTAGGGGCAGTTGAACATTAAATTCAGCCCATGCAACTGACGGAAGGCTTTGCTGATGGTCATTGCATCACTGGTGTTGGTAATATCCTCAGCCGCAAAAACATCGGAACAAACTTATATTCAGATCCAAAAGCGAAGGCTTATCTCTAAAATTTATCAAGAGATATCCACTTAGAGAGACATTTTTATCCTACCTCCTGATTAGTATCGCTGCTCAATTCATCTAAAACATTATTGGCAGTGGTCAGTATTTTGAGAACTAACGATGCAAACTTTCGTCCTGACTCTTCGTTGTCGAGGACTTCCAGCGATAGCTTTTCGTGGTCGGTCATGGCGTCTAGTACCGTGTCAACCACACGTTGGGGGAATAGGCCATGCATCACCTGTTCTTGGGTGTGATTTTTCACCTGGGCCATGACGTCATCTTGACGACGGATGCGCTGGGCAATGGTGTTGAGAAATTGTACCTGGTCTGCGTCGTTGACTTCGGCCCCAAACAGGTCGTTCAGGGCCTGGATGATTTCTGACAGTTTCTTTTTCTCTGGGTCGTGGGCTTTACCAGTGCCGATGGCGCTGCCTGGTTTCAAGTGGTATTCTCCTTGGTTTTCTGCCAGTCGCAACTGTTGTTCTCTGCGTTTGGTGAGGCGGTAGTGGGTTAGGGAGAGTTCAGAGACGTCAATTTCTTCGCGCTCTAGGCGATCGCGTCGTAGTAGGGGATAGAGGTGTTTGGCATAGACGCAGAGCTGTTCTAGTTCTCGATCTTCGTAATCGACAATCTGCGATAGAAACTCATATAGACGAACAAAGCTCTGGAGATTCTTTTTGAATAGGTCGAGCTGGTCAATCTGTTCCCCAGCGGCTTTTAGCTCCGATTCGGCTTGTTTGAGGGCAGCGTCGGTGGCGGTGCGCTTTTGCTCCATGGCCTGTCGGCGGGCGGTACTTGCCAGTTTGTAGCGCTGCTTAAAGCGGCCTACAGCGGGCTTGCAGTAGTAGGTGAGCTTGGCATTGGCGGCCTTGGGGTTAAAGAATGCCTGGGCGAAGGCTTCTACTTCGTTCCAGTGGTAAATGCCTTCTTCATCCAGGGTGTTTTGCAGGTCGTAGATTAGCTGTGGGTCAGAGACGTCCGCTAGTTCAGCCTTGTTGTAGTAGGGCAAAAAGGCTTCAAGGATGTCCTGGGCTTCGTTGAAGAAGTCAAGGATGAAGGTTTTGTCTTTGCCAGGGAAGAGGCGGTTGAGACGGGAGAGGGTTTGCACGCAGTCTACGCCGTGGAGTTTTTTGTCCACGTACATGGCACAGAGCTTGGGCTGATCGAAGCCGGTCTGGAATTTGTTAGCAACAATCATGACGTTGTAGTCAGCTGTATCGAAGGCTTTCCTCATGTCACGTCCTTTCAGGTCAGGGTTAAGCCGGGTACTGGTTTCGCTAACTTCTTCGGGGATGGCCTCATCCGGGGGCACTTTGCCAGAAAAAGCTACCAGGGGATATACATCGGTGTAGCCCTTGTCCTTGACGTAGTCTTTTAAGGCGAGGTGATAGCGCACTGCTTCTGGACGGCTGGTAGTCACCACCATGGCCTTAGCTTGACCGTTGAGCAGATGGTTTACATGCTCGCGGAAATGCTCGACGATGACCTCTACTTTTTGGCTGATGTTGTAAGGGTGCAGGCGTACCCAGCGGGCAAGCTTGGTGCGAGCCTGTTTAGAGTCCACCTCTTGGTCATCGGCGTTGGGGTGGGCAATCTTCCAGGCGGTGGCGTAGGTGGTGTAGTTGAGCAGCACATCGAGGATAAAGCCTTCTTCAATGGCCTGCCGCATGGAGTAGAGGTGAGCCGGTTCTGGCTTGTTGTCAGCACTAGGAGGCTCATTGGGGGTAGGCGGACGGCCAAACAGCTCCAGGGTTTTGGCTTTGGGGGTGGCGGTAAAGGCGTAGTAGCTGATCCGATCGTTGGGGCCACGGGCCTGCACGGCAGCATCCATTAAGTCTTCGGCGCTGATTTCTTCGGTGTCGGGATGGTCACTACCTAAAATGGCTTTGAGTTTGCTGGCAGCAGATCCGGTTTGGGAGGAGTGGGCTTCGTCGGCAATGACGGCATAGCGTCCGCTGGCCAGGGCGGGATATTTATCCAGGGCATCAAACAGGGCGGGAAAGGTTTGGATGGTGACGATGATGATGCGGGTTTTGCTGGATAGAGCCTCGGCCAGCTGCTCTGATTTGCTCTGGCCCTCTCGGGTGATGGGGACGACAACGCCTTGGGCATGCTCGAACTGGTAAATGGTGTCTTGCAGTTGGCTATCGAGGACGGTGCGATCGGTGACGACGATGACGGAGCTAAATAGCTTACTGCCGTCGTCGGTATAGAGGGAGGCGAGCTGGTGGGCGGTCCAGGCGATGGAGTTGGATTTGCCGGACCCGGCGCTGTGCTGAATCAGGTAACGCTGGCCAGCTCCTTCTTCACGGGTTTTACCGATCAGTTGGTTCACCACCTGCCATTGGTGATAGCGGGGGAAGATTAGTTTCTCTTTGGATTTAACCGACCCGCCAAAGTCTTCTTCTTTGGGCTTTTGCAGGTGTAAGAAGCGGTCTAGCACCTTGAGCCAGGCATCGGGATGAAATAGCTGTTTCCAGAGGTAAGCGGTGGTGTATGTGTTTTCATCATCGGGGGCTGGGTTGCCTGCGCCGCCATCTTTAGTGCCCTGGTTGAAGGGTAAAAAGAACGTATCTTTGCCTGCCAGCTTGGTAGTCATGGCTACTTCTTGCTGACTGACAGCGAAATGTACCAGAGCACCGCGCTTAAAGGTGAGCAGGGGTTCGGCTTTGCGGGTGAGGGGATCTTTTACGGGACGATCGTTGCAATACTGGCGTTTGGCGTTTTCTATGGATTGTTTGAACTCGCTTTTGAGTTCTAAGGTGGCGGTAGGGATGCCGTTGACGAATAGCACCAGGTCGAGGCGGGGGTTATAGTCGCCAGGGCGGGCATGGGGCGAGTAGGATACTTCCGGCACTACTCGCAAGCGGTTGGCTTGGTAGCGGGCCTGGGTATCGGGGTTCATGCCGTGGTCAGGTTTAAAGCTGCACAGCTCAATTTTGACGCCGGGAATTTTGTAGCCGTGGCGGAGCACGTCCAGGGTGCCGCTTTTTTCGAGGGTGCGGACAGTCTTTTGTATCAGGACGCCTGCGGGGTCGCTGGGATTGTTTTTGCAGAGTTTTTGCCAGCGATCGGGCCAGGCGGTTTGGAAGTAGGCTAAGAGGTCTGAACTGTAGAGGGCGGTGGTGGGGTTATAGTCTGCGGATTTACCGACAAGCCAGCCCTGGGCGGCCATGGCGTCAATGATGTCCTGCTGGAAGGGGATTTCTTTGCTGTCGGCCAT
>JBCCJR010000160.1:0-10844 GCA_039045805.1 Cyanobacteria bacterium P01_C01_bin.118 | reverse complement strand
TGCAGCAAAGTCTGGACAACTAGGGCAACCAAGGATACTGACTAAAGTCCGGCGGACGCTTTTCCAAAAATGCCTGCTTCCCTTCGGCCCCTTCTTCCGTCAGGTAATACAGCAACGTAGTATTCCCCGCCAGTTCCTGTAACCCCGCCTGACCATCGCAATCCGCATTAAACGCGGCCTTAAGACAACGAATTGCTGTGGGACTCTTTTGTAACACTTCCTGAGCCCACTGAATTCCTTCTGCCTCCAGCTGTTCCACCGGCACCACATGGTTTACTAACCCCATATTTAAAGCCTGTTGTGCATCGTACTGCCGACAGAGAAACCAAATCTCTCTTGCCTTTTTCTGGCCCACAATGCGAGCCAGATAGCTGGCCCCAAAACCACCGTCAAAGCTACCTACTTTGGGTCCGGTTTGCCCAAAAATCGCATTATCCGCCGCAATAGTTAGGTCACAAATCAGATGTAGCACATGGCCCCCGCCGACTGCATAGCCCGCCACCAGGGCAATCACCACCTTGGGCATGGACCGAATTAGACGCTGCAGGTCCAATACATTGAGTCGAGGCACCCCGTCATCGCCCACATAGCCCGCTTTACCCCGCACACTCTGGTCACCCCCAGCGCAAAAAGCATACTTCCCATCCGTATGGGGACCCGCACCCGTCAGCAAGACAACGCCGATGGACGTATCTTCGCGAGCATCGCAAAAGGCGTCGTACATCTCAAATACGGTTTTGGGCCGAAAGGCATTGCGTTTGTGGGGGCGATTGATGGTGATTTTCGCGATGCCGTTGGCCTTGTGATAAAAAATGTCTTCGTAGGTTTTGACCGATTGCCAATCCACTTGCATGGTGTGTTCGCTGATGAAGGATCGCCCGGTAATCGTGACATGATCACTCGGTGGGCAGTGCCCACCCTACCAATTCCTACCCTGCCTTAATCATTACAAGGCTGTTACAAAACACTATTGACCCGGTCAAAAGATTGGCATCTACGGGAGAATAGTTTCCTGTGGCAAATTAAGTTTTTTCCCACCGTTTAGATTCATGGCCTACTACTGGTTTAAGTCATTTCATATATTTGGTGTAGTGGCCTGGTTTGCAGGTCTTTTTTATCTGGCGCGGTTGTTTATCTATCACGTTGAGGCGGAGATGGAGATTGAACCGGCCCAGAGCATTTTGAAAAAACAGTACAGCATTATGGAAAAGCGGCTGTACAAGATTATTACAACGCCGGCTATGGTGTTGACCATGGCCATGGCGGCAGGGCTGCTGTACACCATGCCTGACTATCTGCACCAGAGTTGGCTGCATGCCAAGCTTGGGTTTGTTGTCCTATTGGTGGCCTATCACTTTTATTGTGGTCGTCTAATTCGACAGCTAGAAGCTGGGGAGTGTAAGTGGAATAGCAAAACCCTGCGCTTGTTTAATGAAGGTCCAACGCTGCTGCTTGTGGTCATTGTCATGCTGGTCATCTTCAAGAACCAGTTCCCTACCAGCGCTACCACCTGGTTGGTTGTGGCCCTAACCATTTCATTCTTGGCGACAATTCAGCTCTATGCTCGCAAGCGTCGTTTGGATAAGGAAAAAGAGGTCGCTGAGGCGGCTACAGGCAAGGAACAAGTTTTGCAGTCTTGAGTGTGTAATTGGAATAGATTTGGGGGGGTGGGCACGGCTCACCCTTTTTTGATTGGGATCACGGTCCACCCTTTTTGATTTGAAGCATCAACCGCTTAACCATGAAACGTAAATCACCTTATGTTCTGACCGTTCTCTGCTCCGTATTCGCTGCGGTGCTACTCACATGGTCAGCGGTAGCCCAAACTGCCGTGGATAAAGTTCCGGTGGCTAGTGGTTCTGGTGGGGCTGTGGCCTCAGTAGATGTGGAGGCTAGTCGCGTTGGTATTGAGGTTTTATCCCAGGGGGGTAATGCTGTCGATGCCGCTGTGGCTACAGCAGCGGCATTGGGGGTGACTGAACCGTTCTCTGCTGGTATTGGTGGCGGTGGTTTTATGGTGATCTATCTCCATGACCAGGATCGAGTCATCACACTGGACGGTCGTGAAGAAGCTCCGGCAGCGGTTACACCCGATCTGTTTCGCGATCCGGCTGATCCAGACGGAGGCAACTTACCATTTTTTCCCAATCGCATTAGCAGTGGTTTAGCGGTCGGTGTTCCAGGTACGCCTCTAAATTGGGAGACGGCGCTGTCCCGTTACGGTACTCTGTCTCTGGCGGATGCTTTACATGGATCTATCGATCTAGCTGAGTTTGGGTTTACGGTGGATGAGACATTTGCTCAGCAGGTGGCACGCAACCAGGAACGGTTTTCTGCGTTTACCTCGACGAGTGAGCTGTACTTGCCTAATGGCGACCCCCCTGTGGTTGGGTCTACGTTCAAAAATCCCGATATGGCCAAGACCTATCGGTTGTTGGCCAATCAAGGGTTGAATAGCTTTTATCGCGGTGACATTGCTAAGGCGATTGTGGAGACGGTACAGTCGCCGCCTGCTGTGGATGAACCGCCGTTTAAGCTGCATTCTGGAGCGATGACTCTGGGGGATTTGGATCGTTATGAGGTGCGAGTGCGTCCCCCAGTGGGGAGTGACTACCGTGGCTACAAGTTTTATGGCATGGGTCTGCCCAGCAGTGGCGGAATTACGGTGGCTCAGACGCTAGGGATGCTTGAGAGTAGTGATTTGGGTGGTCTGGAGCGCAGCGAGGCACTGCATCGGATTATTGAGGCGGAAAGATTGGCGTTTTGCGATCGCAACACCTACCTAGGCGATCCTGAATACATCGATGCGCCTGTAACAGGGTTGCTCAACCCAGATTACCTCGCGGGCTTCTCCCTACCTGAGCAAGCTGCACAGCCCTGCACCACTCCCGGCAATCCGCTTCCTTACCAAACCGACCCCAGCCCCAGTTTGACTCAAGTTCCCACGGTAGCTTTTGGCCATAGCCAAGAAGGGCTGTCCACCACCCATTTAGTCACAGCCGATCAGTGGGGCAATGTGGTTTCCTATACCCTCACACTTGAGTCTACCGGTGGGTCTAGCATGGTGGTGCCCGGCTATGGCTTTATCCTCAACAACGAGCTGACCGACTTTGACACCAATCTCCCCCACCCCAACGCTCCTGAACCCGGAAAGCGACCCCGCAGTAGCATGTCACCCACCATTACCTTTGCTCCTGACGGTCGTATTCTGGCCTTTGGCAGCCCAGGCGGCTCCACCATCATTACCACCGTTGTGGGCATTGCCACTAACCTAATTGACTTTGACATGTCCCTGGCTCAAGCTGTTAACGCCCCACGACTGTCTCAGCGAAATGGCAATACTACAACGATTGAACGAACCCTAGAGACCAGCGACGACATTAAAGCTCTGAGTACTCTGGGGCATCAATTTCGTCTGGTGGATGAAATTGGTGCAGCAACGGGTTTAGAAATAACGACCGCTGGGCAAATGACCGCTGTTGCTGAGCCCAATCGACGGGGTGGGGGCGCTGCCATAGCGGTTAAACCAGAGTAAATGGCCCTGGGAAATGCTAAATTTCGCAACAAAATCGATGGCTTACAATGGCTAAAAGAAACAATTCATACATTCCCGGATGACCTTTAGAGTCAGTGCGGCTACAATCCATAGGACAATCTGACAACTGCATCTATTGGATAATCGCATCTGCTTTGACCGAGTATGCTGGTTTATTGGGAAGACTAAAAAGCTTGGAAAAGCTTTATTTATTACGTACACCACGGCAATAGGGACGCGATCTGCTAATAGTGCTCCAAGAATTTGACATATCAATTACAGCTGTCGGGAATGACCGATACCTGGTGCGCACGGAGCAGGTTGCACCAGGAGTTCCTTTGGCCCAAGAACAGTTTCACTGGCCGATAGAGGAGTGGCTACAAGAGGCCACTACTCTAATGCATGATCCCTTATTGGGGATATTAAAAGGCGAGTCACGTTGGGCTTCAAAACCCAACTACCGTTCAGGGGGTAAAGCCGGTGATGATGCAGCCAGTCAGCTGCCCACCTTAGTAAACCTGGGCCAAACTCTTTACAACAGCCTGTTTGATAAAGCACTACGGGATAGCTGGCTGACGGCTCAAGGCGTGGCTCAAAATCGTCGGTCACCCTTGCGATTACGGTTGGGATTAAAAGGAGAAAAACTACAGAAGCTACCTTGGGAGGTGCTTCATGCCGGTGATCGACCCCTGGGCACAGGGACAGATGTTACCTTTTCTCGCTACCACTTAGATCTCCGTCAGGGGTATGACCGCCCAGTGGCAACTGTGCCAGACTTTGATCGGCCTCTGCGGGTATTGATGGTAATTGCTGCCCCCAGCGATCAAGACCGTTTAGAGCTCGCTCGGGAAGCCAAGCATCTTCAGAATGAACTGCACCCTGTAGCTACACGCTCTGGTGGCTACGACATTTTGCCCAAGCAACAGTTAGATGTCCAGCTAACTGTTTTAGAACAGCCCGGACGCTCAGAACTGACCCAGGCGTTAGAGCAGGGCAACTATCAGGTCTTGCACTATGCTGGCCATAGTAACCTGGGGAACGCTGGGGGAGACCTTTATCTGGTTAGTCGTCAAACGGGGCTAACTGAGCGCATCAGTGGTGAAGACCTGGCGGGATTGTTATCCAATAACGGAGTAAAGCTGGCTGTCTTAAACTCCTGTCGAGGGGCCTACGCCCAGGGTACCGATACGGAAGTAGGCTGGCACGAGCAAAACCTGGCCCATGCATTGGTCAACCGTGGCATTCCAGGGGTGATTGCGATGGCTGAGCGTATTCCTGACGATGTGGCCATTACGTTTACGCAATTGCTTTATCGCAACCTAAAGCAGGGCAACCCCATCGATTTATGTTTAAATCGCACTCGTCAGGGGCTGATCTCAGCCCACGGTTCTCACTATAGCTATTGGGCTTTACCGATTTTGTACATGCAGCCGGGATTTGATGGTTATCTGGCCAGCAAACTCGGTACTCATAATAGTGCCCTGGACAAGTTGTTAACCGATTCTGAATCGGCTCTGGAATCACTGCGGGAACAGCCTGTGATCGTCGCTCAAGATGCTGAGCAAAGTACCGCTGACCCGGTGGCTGATTTGACCGATGTCGATTTGGACAATGTGGTCGAAACCGTAGAGTTAGAAGAAATTCTCAGCTACAACGAAGAAGATGCCTCCACTATGACAGAACTAGTGGAGCAGCTGTCTCAACCGTCAACACCTGAGGAGGTCATGCTGGCGGATGCAGACGAGCCCCTGATTGATGAAACGTTAGAAACTCCTGGTCTAGATCTGTACGATCAGCTGCCTAAAAAGCCTGAACCTCCAGCGGATGACGAAGCGGATGAGCCTGAGGAAACCATTTATGACGCTAGTAGTGATGTCGAATTAGCTCCACCGCCAGACCGATTACAGCCCTCTAAATGGAAGCGGAATCAGCAAGTGACGGTAGGTGCATTGGCGCTGGCAACTGTGGTAGGGGTGGCTATTAGCGATCCGTTGAATCTGTTTTCGCAGAAAGGAGCACGGGATGCCGCTACGACTTCTGATGTACCGTCTGAGATTTCAGAAGATATAGGCATTATTAGCAGCGACAATCCTGAACAGACTGCGGATACCCTTAGTGCTCTGGCCGCCAATAGTGAGCAACAAAGTGCCCTCAATCAAATTTTGGCACTGGGCACAATTGATGATCCCACACTCTTATTTGCAAAAGGACAGCTGCAGTGGGATTTAATCAATCAGAGTGACGTCGCCGATGGTAGTATTCAGCCTGCTGAAGCGGCTCGTTCTTGGAAAAATGCGTTAGAGATTCAAGAGAACTGGATAGATGCCCAAGTAGCATTGGGGTTTGCCTATTACGAGCAGGGAAACTTTGAAGCTGCCATTGATATTTGGGAAGAGGCGCTGGTGGGAGAGGACTATGATATTCCCACACTCATTCTCCATAACGATGGACCAGGGGCGAAGGTAAAAAATGCACCGATGAAACTCCATGCCCAACTGGGGTTAGCGATGGCCTACTACCAAGAGTCAACCATTGGACTAACGGAAGCCGATCAGATTCCTCAGTTAGCAACAGCAGCAGGCTATTGGCAAGACTCTTTAGAGACTGCCAAAGCGGCAGATGTGACCACAGGGGATCTGTCATTCTACTGGCTGTGGTCCGAACAAGCTTTGGCTGATTTGAAAGAAGCCCGTACAAAAATTGAAACCTATATCAGCAAAACGAATTAGCTAGACCTGGCTGATATTAGACCGTTCTCGGCATTAGTTTGAGAGGTTATTTTTGTTAGAGATTTCTAACAAAAAGTCAGTGGATAATGTTTGATTTCACACCTAATTTTTTTTAACTGTACCCAGTAACTTTCTAACTAATGGTGCAAGAGGTTAGTTAAGCCTTCCTGGCTGACGGTACTCTTTTTCCCAACACCTTTCTAAATGTTGAATGTTGTGGCTTTGCCAAAACTTAAAGGGACTCAATATAGTTTTGTACTGACGGCTAAAAACCGGCTGTTGAAGATATTGCCAAAGTGGAAATTTCATTACTTAAGGACTCAGCAAAATTAACGAAAGCGTTGACTTGGGGCAGATATAAGCAAATGCCACAGTATTTGAGATGCCTATGCTTACCTATGGTTTTAACGGACCATTAGGTATTCAAAATACTGGTTTGTAAACCTATATCAAGATGAATAATTCAAGTTTTATTGCATCTATATTCTTTGACTTGGAAGTCTTTGTACTTCAGTATAAACACCGTAGTTTTTCTCAACTAAACTTGTTCCCAAGTTGGAAAAATACTTCACTCAGCTTAAAGAAAAAAAATAGTGAATTTTAGAAGTTATAAGGAACTCACTGCTGACAGTTTGATAGGTCAATTATGAAAAACAATAGGCTATGAATATAGCTCCTAAATCTAGAAATTAGGATTGCGCGTAGCAAAAATTAAACACCCTAAATAAACCCTTCAAAAAGGTTCTGAGATGTCTTTACTAGGGTGCCCGTAACTAAAGCAAAAATTTAATGGAGCTGACGGGAGTCGAACCCGTGTCCGCCCTGAGTAATAACGCGCCACTCATTCACAGGTTTAGCCTATCTAACCCTCTAGGCGGGGACTGTCCATTATCCCGGACAATAGGATTCTCTGGTAAAGGTCTTTGTCAGGTTTCTTACCAGAGGAATTAACCTGACGCATCCGTTGAGGTTAGCTCACTGTCCTTAACGGAGTCAGACGGTGAGCGCTCGAACCTGTAAGAGGTGTTTAGGCAGCAGCTACAGCTACTTGCTTACGAGCAAAAGGTACGATGTTGTTTGCATCTGTATTTAGTTGAGTCTTGATTTTCGAGAGTGGACTCGCTCTCGACCTGTATCACAACGCGACTTTCGTCAAAACGTCGAAACCGTTACAGCCCCTCGTAATAGTTCGATAAATGAACTATATATGATTTAAACTATCTATCATTCTAACGCGTGATTTAGAATTTCTAGTGATTTGTAAAAAAGCTTCCTAAGCCCCATGACTTTGTAAAGTATTGGGCTTTATGGGACTGATTAGCTTTAATAAACTAAAGAGGTTGTCTTTTAACTTATAATTATTGAGACATTTGTATCGCCTGGGCTTCGAAATGCCTTGATTTTTCGTGAGTTTGCCCCCGGTAGTTTACAAGTGTTCATAGTGGCCGTAAGGGCTGGCATAGGTTATGGGCACGGCTAAATCACAGGCCGCAGATGGGTGCCACAGGCACTATTTCAATTATTACTAGGGGTTATAAGGTTATGAGCAGCGACGCAGCGGAAACCACTAACACGACAGCAAAGCAGACGAGCTCTGCCAGTAGCAGCACTCGTAAAAAGTCTTCCACGTCTTCCGCCTCCAAGAGCGGTGGGATTGTCAAGGCTGAAAAGAACGAGATTATTGTTCTAGAAGATAATACTCGCGTAGTTGAGACGAATACATTGCCTAACAATCGTCCCATCACCGTTAGCGATGTGGAGGTAGTTCACAATCTGTCTTCGGCAGGTGTTCGTCCGGTCATGGCCGATAGCTTCGAAATTGCTAGTACAGACCATTTGCCTGGTCATCGTCCTGTGGCTGTCAGCACTCTGGTTGTGTCTGATTTAGAGACGCTACCCGGTAATCGCCCCATTGCCTCTAACGAAATTGATGAAGATGCGTCTATTTTGATGGGGTATCTGGATTAGACCATCTGAATTAAACTAATTGATTTTATTTGTAGGGGCATTGCATGCAGTGCCCCTACATCTCTTTAGGCCATTTGGTTTGGGTTAATCCAGATTGTGACCCGTCAATTCCACAAAGATGTCCTCTAGATTTGACGGACGGGTCATCATTCCAGTTTTGTCAGACTGCTGGTCAAGGTACCGGTTGGCATCTTCTAGCGTGGGGAAGAAGGTGTAGGTCCAGCGGTCGTCCGTTTGTTGCATGACGATGCCCTGGCCATGGTTGGAACGCAACTCCTCCAGCGTGCCCATTTCAATTAGCTGTCCCTGGTCCATGATGCCAATGCGATCGCACAAATACTCCACCTCCTCCATATAGTGGGTGGTGATCAGCATCGTCATCCCCTTTTGCTTATTTAAATCGAGGATGATCTCCCAGAGGCGGCGACGGGTTTGTGGATCTAGGCCCACCGTCGGCTCATCCAAAAACAGGATTTTGGGCTGATGCAGTAGCGCTCTGGCAATTTGTAACCGGCGTTTCATACCGCCGGACAGGGTTTTTACCTTGTCATCCCGGCGGTTTGATAGTTCCACATAGGCTAGCCATTGATCAATGTCTCGCTGGCGCTGTGGATTAGGAATATGGTGCATTCTGCCGTGGAATTCCATATTCTCCCAAACGGATAAATCTCCATCGACGCTCGTCTGCTGGAGCACCACACCAATTTGACGACGCACCTCTGCTTTTTGCCGATAGACGTCGTAGCCAGATACGACGATATCCCCCTGGGTGGCCCGTGTCAGGGTGGTCACCATGCGGATTGTGGTGGACTTTCCTGCTCCGTTGGGTCCCAGTAAACCGAAGATTTCACCCGGTTGAATAGTCAACGAGAGATCGTTAACCACACAGGTGTTGTTATAGACTTTGTGAACGTTTCGCAGGCAAACAGCCGCCACCATGGGATGTTTTAGAAAAAATTGAGGTTATGGATACAGTTGTAAAACATTGACCCCCATGAGAGCAAAGATCAGTAATCAAGTTTTATTTATTCATCAGGATGATGTGCCCCCTTATAAAAAACAAGGGTCAGTGGTGCGCAATAGCTACTTTTGGGCGCTCAAATCCATTGCTGACCGAGCAGGCTTTAGTAAAGATTGGGAATTTGATGAAACTGTCTGGATTGCCCTTGCTCGTATGCTGATGTCGTTTACGGAGTCGGGCTATTTAGGTTATCGAGAAACAATGCTGGAATTTCACCCAGACGATCGAATTCCAGCCGAGCTCAAAACAGTAGCTACTTGGGCGGAAGAATAGTTTTGAGATTTGAATTTTGAGATTTGAATTGAAATCCTTTGTATTTGGCCTTCTAGCTTCAGAAAACTAACTCAAAACTAAGAAATCAAAACTCATAATTACTCCACTGCGGGCAAAAAAAAGGACAAGCCTGAGCTTGCCCAATAGTTCTCTGACTGCACTGAAAAAAGAATTGATACTGGAGAATATCTCAATGACCTGTCTAATCTCAGGTCCTACATCAAGCCCAACTGAGACAGGATGCCCTGACCAGTCATGAGCTCAGTTGCTAAACCGATAATGAAACCTAGCATAGCCAGACGACCATTCCAGTTTTCAGCGATTTGGGTAAAACCAAACTTTGTGTTCTCTTCAGCCATGGTGGGTCTTCCTTCAAATGAAACGTTAAGACATGTAACAGTACATAACTAAATATTAATTCCTATTTTTTGAATCGGCAATGGCGGTTTGAAAAAAACTTGTATGACTTTTGGGTAAAGGCTTTTGGCTATGTTTATAGTGAACCTTTTTCGGTTAAATGGGCGGTTATCCGTTGGCTGCCAAAACAATCCCTATCAGGATGATGAGCGCGATCGCAACCGCCACAGCTACCTTCCAGGCTGCCACCGGACGTTCCCCCAGAACAGCCCCTGTTTGAGCGTTAATCATCACCTGATAGGTTTTACCCCCATAGCGATAAGTGGCCATCCATAGGGGCAGCAAAATATGCTTAAACGTTTCCTGGCTATAGTTCGTCGAGACTGAGTGAATGCGTTGGTCATCGCCACCAATGTCTGCGCGGACATCGCTGCGGACTTTATCTGCTATAGCTGCTTTGGCCGATTCAAAGCCTTCCTTTACTGGGATTTCGTATCGCTGGGCTTTGAAGCCAGCCAGATATTCAGCACTGTAGGGTTTTAACTTAGATACGGGAGCCTCAGGCCAAAGCCGTTTTAGGGTTTGATGGTCAATCGCTTTTGTTGCTGGCACTAAGACATCGTCAAAGAACCGTGACACATGGCCTGAGACACGCCGCCAGCGAGTTTTACACACACGCTTTGTACCGTCCTTAGTTTTTCGGGTCACATAGTAGTGGGTTCCTCGTTCGCCCTGGTACTGGCTATCAGTTTGGGTATCGTAGATCCAAAACGGTAGATAGACTCCGGCCAGGACCTTGTTCTGGGCCAGCTGTTTGAGTTGTCCAGGTAAAAATATTGCTTTTAAGTCTTTCCAATCCCAACGAAAGGCCAGCCACTCTCGTAAATTGGTCAATGCCACTTTACGGCCTACGCTGAAGGGGATCAGGGCCGACGGTGCCAGAGTCGGGTCAGCCGGATGA
>JBCCJR010000159.1:0-10868 GCA_039045805.1 Cyanobacteria bacterium P01_C01_bin.118 | reverse complement strand
GATCGCACCAATGGTTGACTCTTTACTCTTTAACGGCACACTAATGAGGGCCATCCGCTGAGTCTCGTGCGGACCTACCCTAAAATCATTAATAATTTCCCCTCGTCCCGTTTGCACGATATTGCCAAGGATGCCGCTGTCCAGGCACATGCTCTCTAGCCACAGCGCTGCTGCTCCTACAGTGGCAACCGGTGCCAGAGACGCTTTTTTTAATGTCAGTACCCCATGGCTAGAGTTAAGTAACTGACACGCTTCCTCTAACACCAACGATGACACTCTGTGTACGGTTGGGCTATCAATTATTTTTTCTGAAAGATTAAATAAGAAAGAAATTTCCTTATATTTACCCAGCAGTTCGTGGGCCAATTTACGTTTCTCAAATTCTCGATAGGCCAGCCGCGAAATCAAGTTAGCAACGGTTTCAGAGCCCTGGTTCCCGAGCACCCATCCCACCACTTGACCATCAACTTCAATTCCATGGCGCTGATCAACCTTCGCATCATCCCCCAAGAGCCGTTCTCCGTCAGCTGTTTCTATACTGACGTCAGCACCTGTAGCATTTATGACATCCTGAATTAGGGGGCGCTCCGTTCGCAGAACGAGTTTCTTTAGATTGATTCTCACCATCAAAGAGCACATCCCCGTTGACCTATAGTATGCAGTCTCAAGATTTTAAAAACTGGGAAAAAATGCATACCCCATTTAGCCTTATTATTATCTACCCTTCTTGAGGATTCCCGCTACTGAGGAAGTGAGTGACAGACAGCACTAGTATTGCGTCAGGTTTTAATTTTGGAGTAAAAGAGGTTCTCAGCAAGATAGCTTTCATTCTTGAGATACCACTCGCTATTGCCCATCTCCCACTGACCGTCTTAACCCAATTCTTTAAAGTTGATAGTCCATCAGTGTCTACTTAAAAAACGCCACATTCTGCTATCTATTCATCAAGAAATGCTGCTAATGTACCCATGTTTTCGGCTTGTCTTCATCAGTATCCGGACCTGATCAGGAGGTTTTATCCTAGATAACCCTGTCTTTATCGTCTTCTTAGACTCCGTATCTAATTTGAGCATGTCTTCATCAAGCTTTCCTAAGCTATCACTAAGCGCTTTATTCTCACCAGTATGGCGTTCGCTATTTGCTCCCGTTAATATCATTGCCATCGTATATTTTCGGGTTGTCTTTGGTGGCATCATGCTTTGGGAAGTGTGGCGCTATTTTGAGCGAGATTGGATTGGTCGCTATTGGATTGAGCCCATCCTAAACTTTCCCTACTTTGGCTTTGAGTGGCTGCATCCCTGGCCAGGTCAAGGCATGTACATACACTTTATGGTACTGGGAATACTGGCAATTTTTATCACCCTGGGATGTTGGTATCGCTTAAGTACGGTGCTGTTTTTTCTAGGGTTCACCTATATGTTTCTGCTAGAAAAAGCACGGTATCTCAACCACTTTTACCTAATTTGTCTGATTAGCTTTTTGTTAATTTTTATCCCAGCCCACCGTGCCTTTTCCATAGATGCCTGGCGTCGGCCTGGACTTCGTACATCTACGGTACCGGCCTGGGTACTTTGGCTTTTGCGCATCCAAGTGGGAATTCCCTACTTTTATGGAGGACTGGCCAAAATCAACGGCGATTGGTTACAGGGTGAACCCATGCGCATGTGGATGGCAGTCCGCACAGATTTTCCGGTGATTGGTACTTTCTTTACTCAGGAATGGATGATTTATTTTCTGAGCTATGGAGGACTGTTGTTGGATTTGTTAGTGGTGCCTTTTTTAATTTGGCGACCCACGCGACCGTTTGCGTTTACAGCTGCCTTGATATTTCACCTGATGAATGTGCAGCTGTTTGATATCGGTATTTTTCCCTGGTTTATGATTGCCGCGACGACGATCTTTTTTGAGCCCGATTGGCCCCAGCAATTGGTGAGACAGTGGCGAGGGATCTTTTCGGGTAAGAAGCAGGCCCCCCTCGCCCTCCAATCCTCGGGAAGACAAGATTCAAAGCCTCCAGGACTGGGGGAGTGGAGGCATCCAAGTGATGTAACCTCTTCTAAAAAACACCTGAGTGCTCGCAATCAAATTCAACCAGTGCGGCTAACCCCCAGACGTAAACTCACACTAACGCTATTAGGCATTTATCTATCACTACAGTTATTGTTGCCGTTTCGCCACTACCTCTATCCGGGGGATGCAAATTGGACTGAGGAGGGCCATCGGTTTGCCTGGCATATGAAACTGCGGTCCAAAGATGCCGATGTGAACTTTGTGATTACTGACACACGGGACAATACGGTGAGCTACCTGGATCCCTATGATATTTTGCCGGGGTGGCAGGTGCGTAAGATGGCGGCCCGGCCAGATATGATTTTGCAGCTAAGCCACATTGTTGCTGAAGATATTGGTGGGGCAGACAAGGACTCAATTGAGGTGCGGGCTGAGGCTTTTGCCTCGTTAAATGGACGAGAAGATCAACAAATTATTGATCCAACCGTAGATTTGTCGAAAGAGAAACAGTCACTGTTGCCAGCGGACTGGATCTTGCCATTGGAGGTACCTCTATCTCAAAGATTCAAGGAGTGAAACTAAAATCTTTCCTCCTGGGCTACTGTGTACACACAAGCCCTAAAAGCTTAGTGTACATGGTAACCTTCTTGAACGATTCTGTAGGATGGATTAACGTGCCCTGCTCCTACCCCTTCAACATTATTTTCGAAAAGATAATCTCATCCACCATTTCCATCACATCTTCAATCACATCGTCCGCTGTCTCAGCATCATTAATATACTGATTTAACGACTTAAACTGATCAGGGGACACTCCCCCCATAAGCGTCCTATCCCAATCCCGCAGCATTTCATCAAAAACCCGTTTGGCATCACCGCTGGTACACACAATCGGAATCACAGGAATTTGCTCCTGTCTGGCATACTGGTAGGTCTCGTAGGTACCCCCCACCCCACCCAATAAAATTACCAGATCCGTCTGTTGCAAACAGGCCAGCCATTCATTTACCCCAGATTCTGTATAGGCCACCCTGCCCCCTTTAAAGGCGGGCTGTTTTCCTTGAGGGACAATCTGAGTGAGTTTATCAGTCAGACGAATACCCTCCTTGGATAGCTGCTGAGCAAAGGTCTCGGCCACCACATAGTCCACCCCTTCCCAGCCACCGGTGATCAGATTGTAGGTATGGGCTGCAATCCTTTTGCCTAGTTTTTGGGCACACCAGTTAATTTCAGCCGGGAGATGATAGTTACCGGTTCCTGCCACAAGCACGGTTTTCTCGCCTCTCAGCTGTCTAGCATCTTGTTTTATATTGTTGGTGAGGTTATC
Organism: Cyanobacteria bacterium P01_C01_bin.118; assembly: GCA_039045805.1. Classification (GTDB taxonomy): domain Bacteria; phylum Cyanobacteriota; class Cyanobacteriia; order Phormidesmidales; family Phormidesmidaceae; genus Leptothoe. The sequence goes on along the minus strand of JBCCJR010000159.1, from coordinate 7,531 downwards.
AATAAACCCGTCAAAGTTCTTGCTAGGATCAATACTCAACTTGTCTTTAACAAAATGGATAAAGTCATCTATCTGGTCGGCAATCTCTGAGATTTTTTTAGCTACATTGGCCATGGCAGAGTATTCATCGGCAGAATCTGGACCCATCAGTGTCGCTAGCTGTTTCTTTTTTTGCTGCCAGTATTGGATATACTCAACCTGCGATTCTTGACTGTAGATACTGGCATCGGACAAGACAACTGGAAAAACTCTCTGTCGGTAATCCTTGTGCCTCATCACCTCCAGCGCTTCAAACATACAATATTCAGAGCGCAGGTATTTATCGCTGATTACCAGAATCACATAATTGCCACGGCCAATGTCACGCATAAATTTTTCGATGCTTTGACCCAGGGTGAGGTGGTTGCGATCGCGTATCAAGTTATACCGCCTGGCTAACAACGAACCACAAATTCTATCTACCAACGCCTCTCGCTGACGTCCAAGCTCAGTTTTATTATCCTTCCAAGCATAGGAAATATGGATTCGGTTCATCTTCCCAACGATCGTCACATGGTCAGTTCTTCAAGCAGCTAACCCAAAATCCGGTGTCCACTAACACAGAGCTTTCTCATATAGCAGCAGGACCTTGCCTCTGTGCTCGCCCTGTCCAAATTGTTCATAGCCCAGTTTTTCGTAGATATATCGACCACGCTGATTAAACTCAAACACATCCAGCCAGATCCGCTGCCGGGCTAGCTGTTGTTTACAATAGTCTTCTATTGAGGCAATAACTGCCTGGCCAATTCCTTTGCCTTTGGTGGCCACCACAATCCGTCTAAACTCTACGCTAACACCGTCGGGGTCCAACACCAAAATCATAAACCCCACCAGTTTTTTTTCAGCCAGTATGGCCAAATACTGCACATCTGGTTTACTTAACTCCGCATAGTGCTTAGCAAGGGCGTAGGGGATAATAAACTCAGCGGTCCCTTGAATTGTCTCCATATCGGCAAACGATAAGAGCTCTGCCGGGAGAGCTTTACGAATAGTAATCACCGAGCCATCTCTCCTCAGGTTTGATTATTCTCCCATCAAGAATATGCATCAAAAAATCCTGATGATAGAAATGAGTATTACCTATTCAATCAAATAGAATTCTCAAATTTTAGGACAGTTTATCCAGACTTCATATCAGATTACAAGTTTGATATTTCTCGATGAGATTTTTTGTAATGGCTGGCCTTATAAATGGGACCGTATCTAACGAGTCACATATCCTACGATGATGAGAATCAGATGATTGCCTATCGTAAAGGCATTGACCTTAATAGTCTGGTCATGCACCGTGATGCCAACGATGAGAATGTATTACATCTGTGTCTGATGTCCGACTAGCGTAATCCGCTAGTCGGACATTATGCCATGGACCTGGGCTAAACAAAACCGACGGATGCTGTCATCAACATCATCCGATATAGACGGAGATACAGGTCATCAAATGATTGAAAGCAAAGGGCTTAGTAATATACTCATCGGCTCCCATGAGTAATGTTTGTTCACGACTTTCATCATCGTCTAAACCCGTCATGGCAATAATGGGCATCGTTAACCGTTGACCTCGAATACCACTGAGAACAGAGACACCATCTAGTTTGGGTAACATTAAATCCAAAACAATTAGATCAGGTTTTTCTGCAAGAGCCAGGTACAATGCCCGTTCTCCATCCCGTGCTACCTGTATTTGATGAGGTGTATTCTGAAATCTTTTTAAGCATAGGGTTACGATGACGGGGTCATCTTCAGCGATCAGAATATTTGCCATTTGCTTACCTTGACCTCAGTTGAATTTTGCCCCCCTTCCTTGCAATCTACTGACTTGGGCTATCGCTTCAGTATATTCTGTGATGCTTGAGCAATTTGTCCATAGTTTGTAGGCTAACTATGAAATTATGGTCATTGACCGATTCCCAGTAGGGACATTGCATGCAATGTCCCTACTGGGAATCGGTTGACGTTCGCTCTTAGGCAGAGGCTGGGCACTGGTTACCCTCGATTACAATAGAATAGTATGTATGAAGTTTGGCTAGGTGTTGTCAATGCCTACATTGTCTCCGTTTCCTGGGATGAATCCTTACCTGGAGTCCCCAGTGCTTTGGTCCGAGGTCCACTCCTGGTTGATTGTGGAACTGGCCCGCATGCTAAATCCTTGGATTACGCCTAAGTATCGCGCTGCTGTAGAAAAGCGAGTGTATGAGGAGACAATTTTAATTGGAATACCTGATGTATCAGTAGTGCGACAACAACCAGAAGAGGCTACGCTTCCTCAATCATCAACAGTAACATTGAGCCAGCCTGTCTTGGTTGAACTACCGGAATGGGAAGCAACGGTTGAACGATATTTAGAGATTCGCAATGTGGCTACAGGAGAGGTAGTTACAGTGGTGGAAGTGTTATCCCCAAAGAATAAGCGAGCTGGCGAAGGGCGGAATCAATATTTGACTAAGCGGACCAAGGTTCTCAATAGTCAGAGCCATTTGATTGAGATCGATTTGTTACGCAGTGGAGAGCCGCTACCCGTTAACCACGACCAGGCATCGGACTATCGGGTGTTAGTAAGTCGGGTGGACCAGCGGCCTCTGGCGCAGCTTTATCCGTTTGATTTACGAGACCCGTTGCCCTGTTTTGCGGTGCCGTTGAGAGCTGAGGATGAGGAGCCGGTGATTGATCTCAATGAGCTGATGCAGATTGTTTATGAGTCAGCTGCGTTGGATCTGACAATTGACTATGGACAACAGCCAGTGCCACCGCTGAATGACACAGATTACGAGTGGGTAAAAAGCTTAGGATTAAAACGAGGTTAGCTTCAAAAGCTATATTCGCTATTTCTATGCACTCTTTGCCTTACGCACCATTTGGAACCACTGGTGCAATAACAACACCCGAATCCGATAGCAATCATATCCATCCTGATGCACCGTCTGCTCCAGAATGCCAAAATTCTGCAACATATGCACCGCATCTAAACACTGAATCTCTGAAGTATTTAACTTCTTTGACAAGAACCCCAGCAGCGTCTTTGCCCGCAGCCAGCCGTCTCGGTTATTAGACGCCGCCGTCATAATGCTTAGGGCGTTTAACACATGATGTACCTTTGGCCTGGTATTAAACCCTCGAATCTCGCCGATCATGCCATGTTCCACATAGGCCTTTAACGGCTGATCGCGAAAGACCTTGCGCAGGTGCTGTTGTGTAAACGCAAAAGAGATTTGACCTTGGGGATGCATATCCGTCTGACTGATCGCCTTTTGTGCCAGAAAGCCAGCAATCTTACGCACCAGAAAAGGATGACCACCGCTTAATCGATGGATAGCCTGGATTGTTTGTCGATCAAACTCCCACTTCATCAAACCGCCGATACCGTTGATCATTGCAGCCGTTGCATACATCGAAAACGGTGGCAGAAATGACTCCTTAAAAAAGCGATGTAATGGATTTTCCGATGTCTCAGAAAAGGTCCATCGCTTCATCTGATTACACTGGGGCCGTACCGCCGTTACCACCAGCGATACAATCTGTTCCTTTTGATTGAGTGCCCGTAATGTAGAAAAAACAACTTTAAATTCGTCTGCCTTTTCTTCAAAGTTTTCATTGGATCGGGGAAACACCTTATCCAGATTGTCTAACATACAAAGCACTGGCAGCTCGTAGCCCACACCCTGCAGATCCTTAGAAAGCTTTTTGAAATGATCATAAAACCCATTGGCAGCCTCCTTAAGCGGCTGATCGCTGTCGGCTAAAACCGGAGGCTTCTCTAGGAGAGAGTTTTTGTCCTTAGCTAGAAGATAGAGGTTTTGTAAGATCTCGTCTAGTAAATCAATGCCGTAGCCCAAATCGCTATACTTTTGTAAATCGATGGAAACAGTGGCATGATCCTGACACCGCAGGGACAGCTGATGTAAGACAGACGATTTACCAGACTTACGTAGACCAAATAAACCTACGCTCTGATTGTTTCTGACATCGACAGATAGCTCTGTTAGTAACTCTGTGCGCCCAAAGAACAACAGCTGATCGCGCACCTGCTTTTTGTCTTTAAAGAAATCAACCGTGTCGGTGTAGCGACGAATATGATTTGATAGAACTTCCTTGCATTCATCCGCATGGGGTAAAATCTGCTCCACTTCTGCCAGGGAAATGGGCACTACGTTAAAGTCCTGATGAGCTTTTAGATCGGCAATCAGAGTGCGTGATTCCTGGTCGGGTAGATCCTCATAGAGGACAATACCGGTCAAATGAGGATTATGGCCCCGAATCTCGTCAGAACGCTGAAATAGTTCATTGATGTCGTTCTTGGTTAGCTGCTCTGAAATAACAGAGACAAATAAGGGAGGCTTGAGGGACAGATGGTCGGGAATTTCGGTGACGAGCAAATTGCGCTGATCTACCTGCTTAGAGATAGCTCCTACCTGATCTAGAAAACTCTGGGCAGACACCATGGCCGGTTGATAGCCCCCCACACTCAAGGTAAGGATTTGCTCCTCAACAGATTCCCACAGTTCCGCCGACACCCGTTTAGCTTCTTTTCGACACTTTAGCAACAGCAGCGTCACATATAGACAATCTTGACAGGACCTGGCCTCGTCCGGTGTCATCGTGAGCCAGTCTTCGTCGATTTTGAGGATACCAAGACAGACTTGTTTTAATTCATCCAAAAACTTTTTGTGAACATGGCTGGGAAACTGAGTGCTGGGAATATTAAGACTCAATCGATTGAGTTGTTCAAACAGACCCAAAAAGTCAGAGCTAGCAAAGATTTCATTTTGTCTCAAGTCATCGTCCAGAGATGCGCGCTGTTCGTGATTTTTGAGGTATCGCATGCTGCGCACGCTGGCCCGCTTACGGATCTTATTAGCCAGAGGTTTAGCAAGCTTAATCGCTTTTTTAAGTTCTTGCTGAATGCGGTTTCTACCCGATGCATCGCTCAGTTTGCCGGTCCGATCAATCTGGATATTGGCGTGTTGGAACGCATTGATCAGGTGGGTGGTGAGGGTGAGATCGCTGGATGCCCTCAGGTTGTAGATAAAGGGCTGGAGAAATGCCTGTACCGTTTCTAGCTCCCCTTTTAGTTCAGAGGTTTTGGCCAGGATGCGACTGTAATGAAAAGCGCGATAGAGGGCATTGGCCCGCTTTTCCACCAATCTGCTGGACTCCTGTTCATCGGCGGTCACCTGGGCGGCCCACAGCCATAGAGAACTCAGACGTTCTGTATTGATAAAGCCCTGGGCCACCTGGTTGAGATAGAGCAGCAGATTAATGGCGTTGGTGGCATCGTACTTGAGACCAGCCACCAGCAGGAAAATCTCTTCCCAACGTTTGTCGTTAGCATAGGACCGCACCATCTCGGAGAGGGCCTGGTTGTTATAGTTTGCGTGGACGTATTTAGCCGCTAGAAATTCTTGAAACGTCAGGTGAGAAAAGGAGTAAATGCCTTCTGACTGCTCTACCAAAATGCCCTGTTGTACCGCAATAGCATCTAATACCTGTTCTCCACTCAGGTTGCTTGGTGCGTTCAACTCTTTGAGGAGAAAACTCCGAATATGGTTGACCAGGTTGATTTTGGTAAAGAGCAGTTTGTCTTCCCTAAAGGCTTTGTAGGCAATCTCTGCTAACAGTTTCTCTTCAAGCTCTACGTGCAGACCTTCGTAAATTCCCTCCTTGGCAATGCGCTTTTCTTCAAACCACTTTTTGAGCAGAATGCGTAACCCCTGGTGATACAGAATACTCCTGTTACCAGAAAAAGTGAGGGAACGACTGTAAACCAGACATAAAAAGGTTAATAGCAGGGGGGTCTGGGCCAGCTCCCGAACAGCAACATTTTCTGATTTACGTAGGGATTTCCAACATTTCTCAGCTGCGTCTGGATCGGCAACGTTTTCTGAAGAGAACCAGTTGTAGATAAAATTCTTGATTTGTTCTTGGCTATTGCCCGCCAGGGTGATTTCGCGAAAGCTAGTGGTGGGAGAACGGTAGGCAGCGGCTCGACAGGAAATAATGTATCGATTTTTTTCGTAGCGCTCTACAAAGGTTTCGATTTCATCTAAAACCTGATGGCGATTGCTGGATGAGACTTCATCTAACCCATCAAATAGGATTAAAAACCGTCCTTTTTTTAGACCGTTTTCAACAATTTCTGTACTTTGAGGAAAATCAAAAGACGTTAATTCATTGATGACATAATCTTTAAACCCAACGGTGCTATCCGTTAGCTTTTTTAGATCCACCCAAATGGGCATACAGTCATATTGAAATTCCTTTTCCTCTTTGGGTTTGAGGGCTTCTAAACCAATTTTGCGTAGCAGGGTGGTTTTACCGGAGCCGGGGGCACCAATAATTGACAGATATTGATATTCGTTAGCGACATCTATAGCTGTCTTTTTATTTTTGGGTTTGGACTGTAGACTCCGTTCGTGGCGAGTACGATAGGCTTTTTCCATATCGTCTATGGACATGGAACGATTGAGTTCGCTGTCCTCTAACAGTCTGACGGGGACGTAAACCGCATCCAGGCTAACGGGTTTACTCATGCCCAGAATTTTTAGCTTACCGTGGCGTTCTTTAAACTTACGGGTATAGGCCTGAGAAGCTATCAAAATTGACTGTTTCGTCTGTTGGTTAGGACGCTTTTTGAAGAAGCGAAAGAATCCTCTTCCCCTATTTCCCAATACGTCAATCAATGAATTTGCTAACGCTTGGGCTTCTACAGACATGATGCAATGGTTATCCGTTTTTAAGAACTTTTAATCGTGGTATTTACACGTGATTATACCGTGAGTCTACTAGGGAATACGTTGAAACTACCTTAGTTATTGTGTGTAGGAAATATCTATATTTGACAGAAGTGATAGGTGTTTGAGGCGATTGGGGTACCTGATTGTCCGCTTTTCAAGCTGGTGTTCTTAACAATATACAGTCTGTTAAATCACGATGGGCTAGACCTCATTTACAGACAAAAGAATCGTTTTTTGAGGGAAGAAACGGCCGGTTTAAGCTCAGGTTGAGCGGTCAGAAGCAAATCAATGATCTTCGATATTTGTATTAGGAATGGGGCAAGGAGTGAGTGGGGGCTAGAGATAAAGAGCGGGTTGTTAAGCAGTTGGTCTATTGCCAAATTGGATTACGAGTAAAAGAAGGGGAGCAGGCTCTTTGGAGGTTTTGTTCAATCTGTCATTGTGATGAGTCATTAACAAACACGGAGAAATATGGAGCAATGCTTAAGCAGATATAAACAATAAAAGTTTTCCAAATCCCACTCGCTATCGTTAATCGTATCAGGAGATATATCCTGAGTCCGTGTTGGCCGGGCGTTGTACCGCTGTGTCCCGTCATCAAATCTTGAAGGAGAGCGACGTCAAAGATTTGAGCAACACGTAACCTATGGGCTAGGACGTTGGGGAGTTTTTGTCGCTTCCTCCCTTTAGTTGTTGTCGAAGAGGGCTTCAACTCCCTTTCAGAGCGGTCGTAGACGACAAACGTCCTCAGTCACTTTTTG
>JBCCJR010000158.1:0-10873 GCA_039045805.1 Cyanobacteria bacterium P01_C01_bin.118 | reverse complement strand
GGCGGCACTGGCACCGGCAATGACCTAAACGGCACATCCCGAATCTGTAAATTCAATGGACTAATCGGTCGAGTCTGCGATCTCAACACCTGAGCTGGCTTCACCTTCTCAACCACCAAAGACTGACTTGTTTCCTCACCTGTTTCCGGGTGGGTTACCTTAAGCGTTAGCGTTTCGCTTCCTTCAGTAGGGCTCAGCGGATAGTCCAGTTCCCCTGTAGATTGAGCCAACTGTCCTGGTGCGGGCAACAGCTCCACCTTAACCCCATCTGTCACCTGCCAGGTAAGCTTTAAGTTTGTCGGCGTCTGAGTTTGCTCTAACACATGCACCAACTTTGGCGACTGTCGCACATCCTGACCATTTACCTTAAAGTAAACAATTTCTGGTGCTGGCGGTCGAATCGACAATAGAGACGTATGCTCCATAATCTCTTCGCCATCATAATTACGGCGAGGAAATACCGTTAGATAAAACTCATAGTTTCCTGGTTCCCTGGCCTGGGTGGGCACACCACTGCAGCGCAAATGATTATCCAACACCTGACAGTAAGGTGCCAACTCTGCAGGTACACCTTGATTAAAGTGGTATACCGTAGGAGCTACATTCGTAACTCCCTGCTCATTTAAACCCACCAGCTTTAAACTCTGAATATCCCCTGGATTGCTCAACTCCCAGTTCAACTGCACAGGCGCAACATTAAGAGCTTTTGAAGCGTTCGCGTCCGCCACCCGATATTCCACCGCAGTTGCCGACAGATTTACAATTTTGGGAGGGCTGGGAGCCGCCACCTCAACATCAATCAATTTTGTCGCCGCAGGTACAGCCGCTTCATGCTCTGCCAAAGCTTGATTGTAAACATCTAACCGAAAGGTGTGTTTACCCTCGGTCAGGTTTAAATCTGGATGGCCAAAACCATGACAGTGAAGTGATTTCTGGTGAGGAGACTGGCGTCTTAAATTACGATAGGTGCCAATTAACGCGGCTTTCCAGGACTCATCGCTCTGGGTAACCACTGTTTCACAACGGGCCTGGAGTGCTGCTGGTAGCCCATAGCCACTTAGTGAGGCACTGTATAGTTCATAGTCTTTGCCATCGTTCCCCGTATACGCCAAACTTACAGACTGTACTTCATCACGGTTACTAATCTGCCAATCAAAGCTAATGTTAGGGACTTCTCCAGCACGGTAGCTATCTTCTGTTGTGGAAAAGTCTAAAATCTGTGGCTTGACGCTGGGTTGGTATAGCAAATGCCACCAGGCCAGTAAGATGGCTCCCACCAATCCACTAGAGAGGCAACCCGCCAATGCTAACTTAAATAGCCACTGATGCTGAGACTGCCATTTTAAGTTGGCTTCACAAGTAGAAAGGGGAACACTCTCAAGCTGATGCTGATTACGAATTTCTAGAGTTAATGGCACCGTAAAATTCTGTAGGGCCCCCCAACGATGTCGCAGGGTAGGGATGATGGTTACAGTCTCTCTCTCACCTGGAGCGATGGTCAGACAAGAGGGCTCAATCTGGTAGGTAAATCGCTGCTGGGCCGCTCGGGCAGTAATGGCAACGGCCTGACTCACGTTGCCTGGATTTTGTAACTCCAGGGTCAGCGTTTTATCAATGGTTGATAGCAGAGCTGTTTCTGGATAGAGCTTGGCCGCTAGCTGGGGATTGGCTGCCAGGGTTAAATAAACCGCCTCGAACAAAATGGTGTCTGGCTGATGTTGGGAACTTAGCCGTAGGGTAACGGTGTAGTTACCAGCTGCCGTTTGCTGTGGGGGATGTAAATTTAGAATAATGCTCCCAGACTCGTCGGGGGCCAAGGGTAAGCCGACTGTTCTGGCTCCCAGAGGGTAGACTACGTCAAACCAGCCAGGGGAAATGTCTAAGCAGGTAAGGTAAAAGCAATCAGCCTGCTGTGAGCGATTGGTAACCTGGACAGTAAAGCTAGCAGTTTTCTCTGGCTCTAGCTGAAAGGGAGTAATCGAGTTAGTGGCAGGCTCTACCCGAAAAAGAGGTTCTCGATGTACCTGGGCAGGTGGTTCAACGGTTAACTGCTGATAACAGCGTAAATAATGCCCTAAGTGGGCCGACGACTGAGCCCGAATCTCATAGCTGTATAGACCGGGAACAGCCTGTAGCGGAACCGTTATTTGCAGGTCAATTTCACAGGTGCTGTAAGGCTCTACATAAAAAATTCCTTGGGTATTTTCTAATTGAACCCATTGCAAAATAGCCTCAGATTTAACGTCCACCGGGGCCACCCATACTTCTACCTGGGTGGCAAATTGGCTAGGGTTATGTAAGGCAACCGTCTGTCGTGCGGTGGGCATACCGGCCTGCAAGCTGTATCCACCACTAGCACTGGCAATTTGTAACTGTTGTAGAGACTGTTGCGTAGCCATAATTGCTGCTAAGGTTCCTAATAGGTGTGTACTAAGAGGTCGTAACGAATATGGCTGAGACCACTGCTGTTCCATGCAGTAATTTGCTTCTGGTCGTTCATTATCGGTGTGTTGCCAAACGTGGTGACAGCAACGTAATAGGTGCCATTTTCAGGTAATACAAACCGATGAATGCGAGATTCAAAGTTATTGTTTGTCTCATCGTCGTTGTATGCCAGGATGCGGCCTTGACGATCCAGCAAATAGAGCTGTGAGTCTTCGTCCTGATGAGATGTACCGGGCAAAATTTCGGTGACATCTATATCTAAAGTAATAGTTTGTCCTTGAACACCTTCAAACTGGAATAAGTTATAGCCTGTGCTGACACTATCGGAAACTAAAATGTCACCTTTAGAGATATCTAAAATAATTGGCCCAGAAGGTTCTGCTGGTGTCTGATGCACCGCTGTTGTTAACAGGACAAAACTACTAATCAGTGGAACTAAGGACCAAATGGGTTTCATTTTCTGATATCCCTTTCAGGGGGTTAGCCTAACGACGGTTGAATTGATGCTTGTAACTGTTGCTTATCGCGATATTCTGTGATTTTTTCTATGACAATACGATGGGCTTCAGTATGGGCCGGTATCTGGTATAGATAACTCAATGCTTGTTCAAAGTTTTTACTGGCAGCCTGTTCATAGGCATCACTTAATAATGCTTGAGCTTTAATTTCGCGTTTCTTTTGGTATTCAGTAATCTTTTCCTGGGCTTCTAAATAACGTTCAGCATCTTGGGGTATCTGTTCTAAATACACCAAGGCTTTAGAGAAATTACTGGCCTTAGCATGGTGATAGGCACGGGTAAAGTATTGATTCTCCTGGGATTGGCTGAATCTAGGGGTAGTGTCAATTGAGTTGGGAGATGCGGGTACCGGTAATGGTTTAGGCGGTTGGTCAGTGTCGTTAGTTTCTAGCTCAGAAGGGAGAGATTCCGGTATATCTGAGGCTATAGTAGCTGTCTGATCGCTGTAAACTTCTTTGTGATACCAGAAAATACCTCCAGCAGACGCTGTCAGAGCTAGAACAGCTGATGTCCATTTTAAGCAGCAAGCCAAGGTCGAGCTAGAAGATTCTTGGGGATGTTCTTCTTGGGTTTGTTCAGAGATGAGTAGCTGGTCTTGCCGTTCTTCAAGAATCAGGACTGGGTCAGGGTTAGATGGGGCAACAACAGATAGCTCGGCTGATGGTATTGCGACTAATGGCATGGGCTCCATAACAGCAGTGTTTGTGCCAGTTAGTTTGGGAGCGATAAGTTGTTGGGGAGCAACATTTTGACTAAGGAATTCTGGTTGTTTAACTGTCGAAATATCCTGGAGATTATGGGGCTCTAGAGATGTTTGATGAAAATTAGTCAGTTGCGGTTCTGCTACTGGGAGGGTATTAGGATCTACTGGAATCTTGAACGACAAGTCAAAGGGAGCACTAGCCAGTGGCGATTCTTCTGGATAATTATTGTTGGAGAAATTGGATTGCTCCTGTGGCTGAAGATTTTCTAGGGCAAATAAGGCTTCCTGTGCATTGATATATCGCTGACCGGGAGCAGTATCAACCATACGTTTGAGCATGGTTACTAATGGCTGATATGGCAGCATACTAAGTAGATGAGTTAGCTGCTCCTCCGATGTCCATGACTGTCGTCCGAGGAGAAACTGTATGCCTAAAATACCGGTTGCATAAATGTCACTGCTAGGTTGATAATGTTTTTGCCATTGCTCTGGAGCAATATAAGCCTGGCGTCCTAACTGGCCTAGAATATTACTCTTTAATCTGTTTTGCGGATGGTCCCCTGGAAAAGGGAGATGGGTATAATCAGGCTTAAAGTCTGTTAATACCAGGTTGCCATCAGGTTGGCGGATTAAATTATTGGGGTATAGATTGCCATGAACAATTCCTTGCTGATGGCATTGCTTCAGGATACTTAAAATTGTTGTTAGTAGGTTGATGACTTGGGTATCGGGCCAACCTTCTTGGGTGGGAATTTCCCAGGTGAGGGGATTTCCATGGATATATTGGCGAATCAGATAACTGTATCCATCGATTTGAAAGGTTTCTAATAGTTGTGCTGTATTGGGAAGAATAGAAGCTGCTGGTAATGTTTCGGGAGATGAAACATGTTGGCTTTTTGCCGGGGATATGCGCACCAAGCAATAGCATCCCTCTGGCTTGCGGTTGTCTTGAACTACATAGGTGTTAGAATTCCCAGCGGTTGCTAACGGTTCAACCAGGCGATAGCCTCGGTAGGCAAGGGCTTGGATGACCTTTGCCTGACCGCCTGATTCACGTTTGAGAACGTTGTCTACAACCATAGGGCTATTGCCTAAAATTTAGGTACTTATAGCGCGCAAACGTCTTAATGCATCAGGACGTTTGCTATAGCTAATAATGTTATATCGGTAGTGTTTGAGGCCTATCTACTTTCCATAGTTAGGGATTTGGGCTAGGGATTGGAATGATACCTGCTGCGTCTAATTGGGGATGATAGTCCGGGTCGCTAAGAAGTTTGGCAACGGCAGCTCCTGTTGCCGATGTTTCTGGATAGACCACTACGAGTTCATAGGCTAGTAGCCCCTCTGTAGCTAGTTGTTGGACCAGGGCTGTGTCTATTTGGATAGGATCGTGACATAGGTCGACCTGTGGCATAATTGCCTCACCGTTATGCTGGAAAAACTGTATCCGGTGACTTTGAGTCTCAATCTCTAGGGGATAGACATTGCACTGCTGTCGTACCTGGCTGAGGCGGTCAAATCCAATACCAATGGTGGGTTCAGAGGTACTGTCCAGGATATTCCATTGGTCAAATGGGCGATTGACATTGCTAAAAATGTCATAGTCACCATGGCCATTATTGCTTTGAATGTGCGATCGCAACTCCTCCCTACTCTCATTTATCAACCGCACCATGGCCGTTACAGCCTTAGCATCATTCCCAAATACCTGCTGAGAAAACCTCTCAGATAGAGGTGGCTGAGACGAAAACTTAACCTTTGGTGGAGAATCTGCGGAATTATCTGCTGGGGAGGGATAGGCCTTAACATAAGGTACCTCAGGGAAATAGGCCTGTACTAAAGCACCATTGATCGTATTGATGTCCCCTGTAAACACCTGGCGGAGTTCCTTTAAGGATACGCTGCCACCCATAAATGTAGTGGCGCGTTTGGCTTGGTTGTCCTTCGAAAAGGCAACAAAAGGTACGACGGCATCGTAGGCGATGGGATAGACCTGTAAACCAGCGGGGATATCATTGTCATTATCCATCAACGCAAAGTCAGCCCGATCTTCTAGAAGCTGTTCAAAGATATCATTGCGTGTCATTTGGTCTGGACGAATGCCTTCAATTTTTGCAGGCTGTAGACTGTGACCTTCATCCAAAAACGTATCGACAAGGGTGTCACCTGCTTCAGAAGAAGTCAAGATAGACTGCCATGTCCCCTGGGGTTCTAATAAGTAACTAGCTGTAATTGTATTGGCGAACAATGGGCGTGTTTTCCATTGTTGAATCATGCTATAGCCTAACCACAGGATCCCGAATAGACCCATGGTCGCTGCTACAGTCGTTTTTGCCTGTTTCAAAAAGGACCTGCTAGAGGTAAGCTTATTTGGAACGGACGGCTCATCAAACACCGCTGTGTCCAGATTGTTTAAAGATAATAATCCCGTCATGGGCTGATGAGACAACAACGGGAGGCCACGTAGGGCTTGTAAGGCATCTTCAGTTGTTCTAAGGGGCTCGTCAGTCTGATTGGTCAGTTGGTAGAGAACTTTTATCAGTTCAGGACTTTGTCGTTCCATCCCTGAAAGGAGCTGGGTAATTTTGTCCGCTGCGTTTATCCGTTTTCCTAACAGCAACGAAAACCCAATATAGCCTAAATCATGCAAATCATCGTGAATCGAGCCGAGATCTTGTACACATTGAGCAAGGGGCTGGTTGGTCCAAAAAATGTGTTCCCACAGGGCTAGGTCAGTTACATAGATAAAAAAGTTATCAGATTGGGGTGATTCTTCAATCTTTCGTATCCATAAACTATCTAAAGATAGGTTGCCATGGCAGAGGCCACGCTCAGAACCCGTTGGCCAAAGAACACTACAGGCTGTATGCAAATATCTCAATGTTTCTAAACATTGTTGTAGTATTCGATATACTTGGCAAGGGGAAAGAGGCCCATGGGTGGAGAGATATTGTGATAAGGGTTCAGCTCCTTGCAGAGGATGACTGATCAGATAGCAAGCCTGTTGAGTGGAGGCAAAATCTTTGAGTTGTACTAGTCTAAAGTCGGGACCTTGACCTAACTTTAAATTTAAGTCAACTAATTGCTGAAAGCTATGACGCTGGGCATCTGCCATATCATTCAGAAGATACTCCTTAATCCAAACCTCTTCTTGACTTGCTTCCTGCCGTCCGAGGTATAGGTTTTTGCCAATGGGCTGATCAAAGTAAAGATCAAACCGTCCCCATAAGTTACCTAATAGTTTGCAATGGGATGTTTGTAAGCTCTCCGAACCATTGGTTATACCAGGACGCATGCGTAGTATCTCCTCGGATATAGCAATTACGAAAATATACCAACCTACTACAATTACTTCCGGACTAAAGAAATCTAAAATTATCAAGGTTTAGTGTAAGTCAGATAAGAGCCTATTGCTTGACTCAGGCTACTAACTTATGGCGTTTCTCACTTGAGTTGAATATTGAAGTGACCCCCTGGTTTTGGACAGTAAAATCAGATGATAGCGAGTCTAGACTTATTGGTATCAAGCTGAGACACTGGACTATTTTGCTCTCACCACAACACAATATTCTGACGTACAAGTACGCTACGCTAGTAATACTCAGCCAATCAAAGCGGTTTGTTAGTCGCCTAAAAGCCATAAAATCCCCTGAACATAAGGCAAAAAATCACTCTAGCGCCATTCATAACTAGGGATCATTACCTGCCTGATGGAGCACAATCGATACTGCAACGGCTCAAGATAACGCAGGTCAAATAACACAAAATGACGTTGATGCGATGTTGCAGGTTCGCGATCAATATAGTCACGCAGAGCGTGGCGAGATAACACACAATCATGCATATGAATATACAGCAAATAGTAATCACGTAACGAGCAAAAACAATAGTCATGCGGAATTACAAGTTTTTACTCAATGGCTTATGAGACGAGGCGGAAATTGGTTGTTACAAATGATAAGCGAATGCCAACCATGTTCTCTGGGCTGCCAAGAAGATCTTCAAAGATTCGAAAACGAGATGGGAAACATCGACATTGAGGTTTATTACTTCACGCCATATTCAGATGCAACCAAAAAGCAAGCAACACAGAACTTACTTGATATGTATATTATGTTTGGTAAAATTCGCTCATACTATAATGAAAAACCAACAATGAAAAACCAACGAAATGGTGGAAGGGCTAGTAGTTATCAGTTCTCTAGATATCCGAGGTAATGCTAGTCAGCCGGGTAGGGGGCGATGCATCGCACCGCTTCTAAAGTTCTCTGCTATCGTCCATAATCGATGCTGCATTGGGTTTGTATATCCAACTCCATTGTTAGCTAACATGGCTGTGCATTAGCTAAAATAAGATATCCAATATTGCTGTGTCGCTTGCCGATAAGCCCAATGGTCCGAGCACCTTCCAAACCACTAACCTTGCAAGAATTTCTGCAATTGCCAGAAACCAAGCCCGCAAGCGAATACATCAATGGAGAAATCATCCAAAAGCCGATGCCAAAAGGTCGCCATAGTCGCCTGCAAGGAAAACTCTGCGCCACCATTAATCAAGTAGCAGAGGAACCAAAGCTTGCCTATGCCTTTCCAGAATTAAGATGCAATTTTGGCGGACGCTCAATCATCCCCGACGTAGCTGTCTTTCAATGGGATCGTATTCCCTTTACACCAGACGGTGAAGTCCCAGATAACTTTGATCTAGCTCCAGACTGGACCATAGAAATTCTTTCCCCTGAGCAAAGACCAAACAAAGTGTTAGGTAATATTCTTCATTGTCTGGAACATGGAAGTCAGTTAGGCTGGTTCATCGACCCAGACGATCTCAGCATATTGTTCTTACTACCTCAGCAACAGCCCGTCCTTTGCCAGCAAGATCAATCCTTGCCAGTTTTCCCTGATCTAGAATTAACCCTCACCGCTAATCAAGTATTTGGCTGGCTAAGAATGGGGTAGGGTGCGATTCATCGCACCGCTTCAAAACTCTCAGCTTCGCAACCAATGTATTCTCCACACTCTTGCCTTGCCCCCCAACGACAAAAGGTGCGTTACGCGAAGATTCGCTAACTCACCCTACCCATGAGGGAATATATTCCGCGTTGTGTAATCAAGAAAATCACGATGCGTTACGCTGGCGCAGATTCTTTTTGTAAAGGTGATACCTTAGACAAAAAGCTCACCCCAAAAAACTCTTATGACTACCTACCTTAGCAGCATCCTCTTCTGGTTAATTATCGTGCCATTTATCGCCGCTTTCCTATTAGGCTTTGACACGATGCCTGTCCAAGTGGTTTTCCCAGAAAAAGAAAAATCTAAAACTCCTATGCTTGCATTGAGATTTTACTTACCTCTTCTCTCTTGTGTAAAATTTTAGTTCTAATGAACTATATTATTTTCGCAATAGACCTTTCTAAATTAGAAATAAACCAGTCCTGATTTCTCTTTTCGATGACCTGAAACTTCTGATTCAAGATAATTCCACAGGTTTTTATTTTTAATTCCTTCGCAAAATAGCACTTGGACAGGGCTCGGCTTTGGTACCTATAACCTGGACGAAACCCTCACCCTAATTAAAAAGAAAGACGCTGATTCGGTAGTGCCTATTGCCCACTGCCCGTCTTCGCCTGGGATGTTATTTCTGTGCAGTCCCCTTATTTGAAATCATGGACTCTGTAGCATTGATCGGCATACATTAAAAACCGTGAAAATTAATGGGAACCTACTTTACACAGTTTTATTGTGCATAAACCAACGTTAGTATCTGTGTAATTTTGTTGCTCAACCTGGGTTGAGTTCAATGTCTAATCTACTGAGGCAAGTATGGATAACGGCAAACGTGAACGGCTGATTTTAGTAGTTGACGATCACTGTGAGCATCTGCAGATCATTCAACAAGTACTTGCCAATAGTACTATTCACTGTCAGATCGTTACTGTATCCAACAGTCAACAGGCTCTTGATTTTTTGCGTCATCAAGAGGGAAAACAACAGCCAGCTCGCCCCGATCTGATTTTGGTGGGCGTACCCGATGGTAACGGTCAAACCTTGCTGACAGAAGTTAAAACAGACGCTTCTTTACGCCGCATTCCCACTATTATTCTCAGCGCTAGTGATGACCCTAGTAGCGTTATCACTAGCTATCAACTTCAATGCAATAGTTACGTCGTCAAGCCCCATGATCTCATTCACCTCAATCAGGTGATTCAGGTAATCGAATCGTTTTGGCTTAACATTGTAACGCTCCCTATGGAGTAGCTACTCATGCAAAAGCAACCTAAGCTAAGCAAACATCTTTTTATGTGTCGAGAGATGTTCTATCTTTAAAGTAAGAATAAAGCTTTAATCAGCTAAACACGTTGCTATATAAGCTCTTGAGAACTTTTCTATTTATTTAAGAATTCAGATAAGGCTCTTTCTAGACTCCTGAGATATTCTGCAAGGTAGCTATCAATAATGATCGCACGCCAAACGAACCGGTTATGTCAGTCGTTTGTTAGGCGTCTGACTATCTGCGGAGGACAGTATGGCACGCACAAATCTGACTCAATCAGACCCTAATCTGGCAGCTTTAAAACAGCCTTCTATCAACAGGCTGACCAAAATTCAACCCCATGGTGTTGTGCTGGTGCTAGATCCAAACGATCTAACGGTGCTACAAGCGAGTACAAACACGGTTGATGAATTTTTCCTGGAACCTCAAAATGTGGTTGGTAAACCTCTTGATGAGATTCTCGATCCGTTCCAGGTGGATCAGTTTAAGGTAAGCCTTACAGAGGAGGATTTAGATTCTATTAACCCAGTCAAGGTGTGGGTAAGGCGCGAAGGGGATGACTATCAGGTGTTTGATGCCGTCTTCCATCGCAACAAGGAAGGTTTGCTCATACTTGAACTGGAACCTGCTCTCACCCAAGAGAATATTCCCTTCTTAAGCTTCTATCACCTGGCTAGAGCATCTATTAACCAGCTGGAGTCAACGGCAGAACTGTACGCCTTTTGCCAGGTGATTGTAAAAGAAGTGCGTAAAGTTACTGGGTTTGACCGCGTTATGCTTTATCGGTTTGACGATGACGGTCACGGTGAAGTGGTGGCAGAGGAAAAATGTGAGGACATGGAGCCCTACATGGGGCTGCATTATCCCGAATCTGACATTCCTAAACCGGCTCGTCAGATGTTTTTATCTAACTGGATCCGGGTGATTCCTGATGCGGCG
>JBCCJR010000157.1:0-10912 GCA_039045805.1 Cyanobacteria bacterium P01_C01_bin.118 | reverse complement strand
GGTTGATCTATCGGTGTCGGTATATCAACCGGTGGCTCCACGGGCGGCTCTACAACAATGGGTGTTGAAACAATACCCACATCATCCACACCGGCATTAAAGAAATCCTGATTATCCACCTGACGAAATGCTAGTCTCACCGACTGTCCGGCCCAGGGTGTCAAATCAAAGCTGAGATTATTCCAGCTGGTTACCGGCGACAACTCTGCCACCGGGGCCAAAACATTTGCTAATACCCCTGTCGATGAATCAGGCCCAAACCAATCACTAAAATCAGTGGCTACCAAATCCACCCGCAGGTGCTGATTATCTGCCCCTGTAAAGTCCATTGTCCCTGCATCAATAAAAGTGTTTGACCAGTCCTGAGCAAACCAATCAAAGGACAACAGATGCTCTGTATCGGCCTCTAAAACAATATCCTGAAACAACACTTGCGAGGTCTGCCCCGTCTGAGCCGAATGCACGTAGCGATCTCCCTCGCTTGGAGCAATAATTGGCTGACCTCCTAACTCAGAAAAACCACCCTCAGTAGAGAACCAGCTGCCGTTGGCCCCTGGTTGTTCAACTACAGTCCAGCCAGTCAGGTCAGTATTAAATCCGCCATTAGTAATAGATGCAGCCATCGCTGCTGGATTTAAGCCAGCCAGCATAACAACAGAGCCTGTTGCCAACAGCTTAAATCGATGTAATCGAGTCATAAAATTCTACCCACACAGGACTGATCAAAAGCAGTTAGCAGGCGTCAAAGCTGCTCCCATCAGCGCTTATTGAAAATTGAGAAATACCAAAATCTACACTGCTCTAATTCTAGGTATTTCCCGCAGGTGTGTAGCTATACAATGTAGCGATTTTTTAATCGATCACTTTGCCGTCGGGCATGGTGGTGCCAGCAAATTTTGCATCGGCCAGATTTGCGCTGCTGAGCTCGGCCTTGGACAAAATTGCTCCGGTCAGATTTGCTCCACCCAGATTTGTGCGACCTAGATAGGCATTGGTCAAGTCAGCTTGAGTCAGGTCAGCACCGCTGAGGTTGGCGCGGCTTAGGTCGGCCCGCAGCAATCGAGCGTCAATCATGACTATTTGGAATAGCTGAGCACCGGGGAGTCGGGTATCGGTAAAGTTAACGCCCTTGAGGTTGGCACCGGTAAAGTCACAGCCGGCTAGATTGGCTCGCTGTGCTCGGGTGCGGGTAAGGTTTGTGTAGCGCAGATTGGCCCCCTCCAGCTGGGCATCGGCCAGGGATGCGCCTTTAAGATTGGCTCCGCTGAGGTTGGCATTGCTGAGATCCGCATCTTTTAGAAAGGCTTCGCTGAGGTTGGCACCGCTCAAATCTACACTGGCCAGGTCTGCGCCCTTGAGGTTAGCGCCGCGCATATCCACCTGTCGTAGATGGGCCCCGCGCAAAATCGTTTGCTCACTGCGTAGCTCCTGCCGCAGGTTGGCTCCGCGCAGACAGGCTCCTGTCAGGTTGGCCCCGCTCAGGTCGGCATTGCGCAAGTCGGCATTGGCCAAGTTCACATCAAATAGGTCGGCCAGGGTCAAGTCGGCCCCCCGTAGGTCTGCTCCCTGCAGACTAGCTCCATGGAGGTTGGCGTCGCTGAGATTGGAGTAAATCAGATTGGCCTGGTTGAGGTTGACGCCGCTGAGGTTGGCATGGCTTAGATTGGCCTGCTGTAGATTGACACGACTGAGGTACGAAAACATCAGATCCGTGCGTTCCAGGTCAGCTTTGGAAAAGTTAGCGCCAATCAGGTCGGCTTTGGGAAATTGCAAGCCTGCTAAACAAAGACCGCTAAAGTCCTTATGACCACTGTTGTAGGAGGTCAGTAGCTCTTCGACACTATCCATCACATTATCCATAGGATGCGGGCCTCATCGATGTAACAGCGGCGGCGGGCATGGGCGCGACTTCAGCTGGAGCGGCAGTCTGGCTAGAAGGCTCTTCGTAGTAGGGTCTAATGGCATTCAAAATAGCAGTGACCACGGGCTCGTTTTCGTCGCTATCTTCCAGACAGTGACCAATGATTGACAGTTTACTTTCGAGATCTTGAAACGAAGGGCAGTAGTTAAAGACTTCACGCAAAAAGTCCTCCAGGGTTTTGCTACGGAGCAATGACCACTCCTGGGAGCTACCGGTAAATGGGCTATAGAGAGTGGAATGCAGCAAGATCTTGGCCCGCAAAGGGTTGCAGTACTTGATAATGTCTAACCGCAGCTCAAATAGATCGGCGCGATCTTTGACCTGGGCAATGTCACCCATAGGGGGGCCTTCCACCGCCTTGGTGGAGAAGGCTACGGTATTGTCAGGGTGAACGCGGGCAGGCAGTTCGCCAAAACAGGTTTCTGGGCTATCTGTATCGTTGGCATTTGATAGTCCCGGTGTTGACATTGGAATCAACTCTGTCTGCACACTGTAAAGAGGGTGAAATGCCTTAAAGATGGTGTTGACAATTTTGGTGTATTTGGCTTTTCGATTGAGATGGTGCAGTAAATGGCGCAGCCGATATTTGAGGTCGTTGGGGGTGGGGGTGAGCTGATATAGCTGTTGTACCAGGATAGCGGTATCTGCCTGCTCAATTTTTTGGATATCGGTTTCCCAAACTTTATGGCAGAGGCAGTACAGTACTTTTTTGATGCGAATAATTTGGGCATCGCTCTCTAGCTCATCGGCGACATGCTGATAGCGATCCTTTGATTCTTCAGCAACTTCTGCTGCTCCATTATCAGCCTCACTGGGCTGAGATGAGGGGTGGACCTCAGGCAACATGTTGGCGGCCCGTTCAATATATAGCGGGGTGAGGGCCTGCAGAATATCCTCGGCTACATCGGAGTAGACTTCTTTGTGGTTAAGGGTGGCAACAATACGATAGAGACTTGCGCGACACTGATCTACTGAGGGGTTACGACGCATGAGAGAATCGATCAAATGCTCTAGTGAGAACTGATCTAGGACTGTCGTGTCGTTTTCCCAAAGATTTTGACAGGTGCCAAAGAGAAGCTTTTTGATACGTAAATGATCGGCATGATCACTGAATAGCTGCAGAGCCTGATCTAGAGGACTATCAAAAACATAGCCCTCTGCGCCCTCGGCAAAAAAAGGCCTGGTCATCTCGACATCACAGGCCTCTGGTTCAATGACCGGACGTAGCTGGTAAGCAGGAACTTGCTCTTGAATATTCTTTAGATTAAGGGGGCCTAAAAATTTAGCATCTAGGTCTAAACGACTTTTGACTACGTCGTAAACTACCTGGGAAACACAAATTTCCCCTGGTGCAGCAAAGCTTTCTAGGCGAGCAGCAATGTTGACGCCATTTCCCATGACGTCTGTGTCATTAATGTAAACATCCCCTAAGTGGATGCCAATACGATGGTCAAAGCTCTCTCGGGTTTGACCACTGCGCAACTTTTTTTGAATATTGAGGGCACAGGCAACAGCTTGAGCAGCGCTAAAAAAGCACATTAACAGACCGTCACCTGTTGACTTGAGAACCTGTCCCTTAAACACATTGCACAGGCTTGAAATCTGTTTGAGATCTCGATTGATAGTGGCTAATGCCCGCTCTTCATCAGCAGACATCTGGGCACTAAATCCCACTGCGTCAGTCACCACGATCGCGGCGAGTACGCGCTGCTGGTTTTGAAGCGATTGCTGCGCTCCTTCCATATAAAACCTGACTGACAAGACTACCTGATATTAAGATTACCCCAGGCAAATAGGATGATCCGTACATCATGAAGCAATGAATACGGAATTTTCGGAAGAA
Source organism: Cyanobacteria bacterium P01_C01_bin.118 (assembly GCA_039045805.1). Taxonomy (GTDB): domain Bacteria; phylum Cyanobacteriota; class Cyanobacteriia; order Phormidesmidales; family Phormidesmidaceae; genus Leptothoe. The sequence goes on along the minus strand of JBCCJR010000157.1, from coordinate 7,148 downwards.
TTTACTTCGCCTTTTTATATCTTCGTAATAAAACCCGCAATTACTGGTAGATCGCTTAACCCTTCTATTCTCATAGCAATATAACCTTTATTTACCCGTGAAGGTAGGACAATCCTGACACCGGATCCTAAATCACGTACCTGTATTTCTCCTGTGATAACAGTTTCGTCTTTTTTGATTAATTTTCTTGGCTGTACACAGAACCTCAAGATCTGAGTTAGCTAAGCTCCTGGGAATATTGATGTAATTTTTGATACTACCGTTGCCAAGCCGGTGTTAAATAACACTGTTGCCTAAGTAACACAGTTCTCTTTTGAGTGATTTTTAACACCATAATTTTGCATAAGGGGTAGCGGAGGTAACGTAAATGGTTTTAAAGACTAATGGACCCAGGGATGATTTGGTGGTCCAATGCAGTTGAGTGTATTGAACGGAAGGTGACTATGCCTGGCTTCAGTCGTTTGCGCGATCGCAAAATTCCCACAATAGTCAACTTACTGGCAGGCATGACCGCCACATGGTGCGCCGTGACGGTCCCGACCCAGGCAAAATCGCCCACGTTTGCCGATATGTGCGGTGCCTTTCAAGGGGAATGGAGCGATTGGAGCAGTCTGCTGTACAGTCGGCCCTATGCCTGGCAAACGGTGGAGGCCTTAATGTCGGCTTTGGGGATCAATGACTGTGGGATTGCCGAGCGTCGGTTGGCCAACGTGCGGACTATGTGGGGACCCCAGCTAGAGTCCACCTATTTGCCAGAAAACGGGCTTATGGTGGATTTTCCAACGGGGGTGGACCTTCAGATGATTGCGATCTCAGCCCCAAATCTAACGGACCTCAACCTCAGCGGTCATGTAATTTCTGACCTGGAGCCAATTGCCAGCCTCAGTCAGCTGCGCACCCTGCGGCTAGCCAATACCCAGCTACAGGATATTGAGGCGCTTACCGCCCTGCCCAGGCTCACCACACTGGACATTAGCTATAACCAAATCGACAGTATTGCTCCCCTGGCCACCCTGGCCACCATACGTTCGCTCAATGTTTCCTACAACCCTTTCACCGACGTCAGCCCCATCGGTCAAATTCTCACCCCTGCTGTAGAACAGGAATGGCAGCTGCTGGACCTTAGCGGTATCGCCATTGACTATCAAACCTGCCCCGATAATCTAGGAGATATTTGTGAAACGGGTGTCGTTGATGGGGGCTAATGCTCAGTGGTGGGTAGACGAATTTCAAAACAGGTGCCCCGTCCGGGGGTAGACTCTACCAACAGCTGTCCATGATGCTGCTCTGTAACAATTTGGTAGCTAATGGCCAGGCCCATACCTGTGCCATAACCAACGGGCTTAGTGGTAAAAAATGGATCAAAAATCTGAGTAATAACGGCAGCCTCAATACCAGGGCCGTTGTCACAAATGGTAATCACCGTATGGTGAGATTGAGTTGTAGAGATCTCAATCCGAGGAGACAAAATATTGTCCTTTGTTTGACTGTCTACCAGGGCATCAATAGCGTTGGTCAACACATTCATAAACACCTGATTAAGGGGGCCTGGGTAACACAGGATTGGAGTATGTGCACCATAGTGTTTGACGACTTCAATCTTGATTTCAGAGGTGTTTAGACGATGTTGAAGAATTGTCAGAGTACTGTCTAGCCCCTCATGGATATCAACAACTTTGGCCCCAGTCTCATCCAACCGAGAGAATTTTCGGAGTGAGTCAACAATGTTGCGAATCCGGTCTGCGCCCACCTGCATAGATGTGGCCAACTTTGAAAAGTCTGCTTGAATAAAGTCGAGGTCTAAGGATTTCAGGGCTGCTTGAACCTCTGCTTTGGGGTTGGGATAGGTCTGTTGGTAAAGACTGACCAGGTATAACAGCTCCTGTACATAGTCCTTTGCGTGGTCCAGGTTGCCATCAATAAAGCTGATGGGATTATTGATTTCATGGGCAATGCCAGCCACCATTTGCCCCAGGCTGGACATTTTCTCCCCGTAGATCATCTTAAGCTGGGCGGTTTGCAAACTGTTTTCGGCCAGTTTGCGATCGCGAATATCTAAGTCCAGACAATATAGCTCAGGGTCCCCTTGCAAATTGGTCAGCATCATATGGCTAGAAAACACTTCCACCGGAGCACCACTTTTATGACGGAGTGTGAGTTCACTTGCTGGAATTGGAGTGCCGTGATTTACCCAATCCTCTATCGCTTGGATGACGACCGTTCGCATCGAGTCAGGAATAATCAAATCCTCCAACTGCCTTCCCATAGCCTCTTCACGGGTATAGCCATAAAGTTCTTCACTGGCGCTATTCCAACCAATCACCCGGCGTTGGCGATCGTAAATTTGCATGCCAATTAAAGAAACCCCTTCAAACAACGATCGGAACCGTTCCTCACTCTGACGCAGGGCGACTTCTGTTGTCCTACGGGTAAACGTCACGATCAGGTGCTCACTCTCAGCCGCTGAATTAATCGGCACCGCTTCAATGGAAAACCAGTGTAATTTGCCTGAAATCGTGATGCGATCCTCAAATATGACCGCCTGGCCAGTCTCTAAGGCATGACCATAATACTGACTGTGGTCAATGTCCGTGGTGAAGAAATCTTGTATCGGGCAGTTGATCAGCTGCTCCAACGGTAAGACCAGCAACTGTCCCAGGGCAGGATTGATGTCCGTAAAAAGGAACCGTCCCTGCTGCCGTTGTAGACAACACATTGCCCTGGGACTATTTTGCCAGAGAGCAGAGAGATAATGGTCTGACCGGGCACTCAACTCATAGTTTTCAGCCACGCGTTCGCCCATAAACTGAATAATGATGATACATATTAGCTACCTTAACTAAGTTGTCCGTAAGGTGACTGCATCTGATATGAAGATAGGACAATAGTTGCGACATTTGCCAAGTTAGCAGCAACCGTGTTGCCCTACACAGACAGCCGTTTGAGATTTATTCTCTACCGATTCAGGCTACTTGTGAACCTGGGTTAACGAGCTAAATTAGCCTGTACTACCTGACGGAGTTGTTCGGTGAGTCGTTCTACCGTGCCTGCCTTATCTTGTCGTAAATCGGCCACATAATCTTTAAGATTAATGGGCTCGCCCACTCGAAATATAGCCTGCCGGTGAGCTTTGGGGCGAATATGTTCTTTTTGATACACTTCTCGCTCCAGCCGCATCAGGGTATCTAAAAAGCGCTCAGGTGTGGGATCAGCCGCGACGTACCCATCGTAAATGGCATCAAAATTGAGCAGGCGTACCGTGGTCCAATATAGGGCATCGTCTTCAGCGATGGTTTTCGGTTCTTCGGCTTCTAGCAGCGCCTGGATTTTATACACCCGTTCTCGAATGGGGGCACCGTTGGGAGGCAGGTCCAGCTGCTGTTCACACTGGGTAATGACGTGATTACGCAGACGGTCAATCCGTTGGTTCCAGTCTTGATCCGGTGTGGCAGATAGGCCATATTCTGTCTCGATGCGGGTGAGTACAAGGGATGCGATCTCAATCAACCGACCATAAAAGTCCTGCCCCTTTGACGGCACTATCCTTAGCGCTTGCTCCAATCCCTGCAACGTCTGCTCAATGACCGCCGTCATCGGTTGCGTATAGCGGTACTTTAGCGATATCGGCACCACATATAAATCCGTATCGGGGGCTTTCTTCGCTAGCTGAGCCATTACCTGTAGCGGCATTTGAATTGCGCCTGACCGAAACGCCATCACCGTATCATTTTGGTATGAGCAGCCCCCCTCAGGAAAAATCACCACCCGTGCCTGGGGCTGTTTCAATAAACTTAGGGTCTGAGCAATGCTAGCCCGATCCCCCAGACCCCGACGAATCGAATAACATCCCATCCATTGCAAAAATTTGCCCTGCAGTCCTTGAAACGACTCCCGCGCCACAATATAGTGCCACAGCTGCCCCACTCGGGCTGCCAGACCAAATAGCACCATGCCATCCTCCATGGTGGGATGATTACACACATACACGATTCGGGCACCGTCAATCGCCCGTAGTTTGGCCACATCGTCGTCAGAGACGATCAGACCACATCGATATAAACTTTGCAGCACTCCATAGGACACACTCTGCACTAGCCGAATCAATAACGGCTGCTGTTTAGGCGGAAAAAATAGCTGAGTTTCAGGAGCCATACAAAAACAGTCGGTGGATAAATAACCAATGGCACTATATGGTTATGCACCTCCTTAGGGGTAAATGACAACTGTTCAAGCAATAATTGTCCCATCACATCCGGGTACGAATTGCCAATAAGGAATAGAGATAGAGGCGTTCATATATAAAGACGCATTGCTAGTGTCAGAAAATCCGTAAATATACCTGAGCCTCATATTGCTTGCTCAAACCTTTAAAACCAGTGCAGACCATTGCCTCTAAAAGGCTTCATGTCTTCACTACAGGCCATATCTACCAAGGCCCTGGAACAATTCCTATAGGAACTAGAGTCTTCAAATTCTGTGAAACACCTTTATCAATTAGTTCTTATACTTTCTAAAAATGGTCAAGGTTAACTCGCTATTGAACTATGTGGGGATACCTCTTTTGGGGGCTTCAGTAGCACTCAACTTTTATATCTATGGCGAACTCAAGAAATACTATGTTGAGCTGAATCAAGTACGCTTGGATCCTCTGGGACTAAGTTATTACGACCAAGATCAAGATCTTGGTGAAAAAGGAGATACTAAGCGAGTAGTCATTTTTGGTGATTCCAGAGCAGAAAACTGGATAGCACCAAAACTAGAAGGCTATGAATTTATCAACCGAGGTGTTAGTGGTCAAACGTCAGCCCAAACTAGCCAACGGTTTGATCAACACATAAAAGGCCTAGAACCAGATATTGTGGTGATTCAGGTGGGAATTAATGACCTCAAGGCAATTCCTCTAATGCCAGACGAACGCAATGTGATCATTGATCTCTGTCGCAGCAATATCCGTCAGATGGTTGAAGATTCTAAAGCATTAGGAGCGACAGTTATCCTCAGCACTATTTTACCTGTGGGTGAAGTTCCATTGGTACGCAAACCGGTCTGGTCAGACGATGTAGCCCAGGCGGTATACGAGGTAAATGGCTATATCGACTCACTGGCGGATGAGCAGGTGATAGTCTTTGACAGTTTCTCAGCCATCGCTGATGCCCAAGGTCTTATGCCCGCAGATTTTCGCAAAGATGAGCTACATCTCAACCAACAGGGCTATGCAATCTTAAACGACGCCTTTGTGGATTTTCTGACTACGACCAATTTCCCAGAAGTTCGTAATGGTGCCGAGCTCGCTGAATTTTGATACCAGGTGAGTCTATATAAACCATGTCATTTCCTCTGTCATAGTTTGCCTCTCAACAACAAGAAAAGCCCCGCATAGCAGGGCCATTAGGAGAGCTATTAGATCAAACAACCAGCGTTAGAAGCTATAGCCAATACCAGCGACAAAGTCTACGTCATCATCGCCATCCTGGAAGGGAGACCAAACAACAGAACCATTCACGAGCCACTTGTCATTAAAACGATAGTCAGCACCGCCGGTTACAGCTGCTTCGATGGTGCTGTCATCACCGAGTTCACCATTGATGCCAGCTCCCAGGAACGGATAGAGACGACCGTCGGGGTCAACAGCATTAAAGTCGTAGGTGATAGGTAGAACGTAGGCAACATCCTCACCATCATCAAAATCAAAATCAGTGCTAACAGCAGGGCGGACAGAGAGATTTTCGGACAGGGATAGTTTTCCATTCACGGCAAAGCCTTCATCTCCACCACCCACGCCGAAATAGTTATAGTCGGGAGCTGTTTGAGCAGAGGCGGTTAGGGGAGCTACAGCAAGAACAGCCGCCGATAGCCCCAGCATGCAAAGAATGCGATTAAACATGGTTGAATTCCTCGAAACGTTTGGGTGTGTTTTTACAGACGGGGCTAGTTTATGAGGGTGTGAGACCCGAGAGAACTGAACCTCGCTTGCATGGTTCTGTTGTATCTTTCTGCACCTGGCAATGCGAAAAATGAGGGGACACTTTTTAGGGCTGGACCACAAAATACAGGCCGAAACCATTGCAAATTCGTTTAATTAAATTGTGACAGTTAAACATATGACCGTGGTAGCAACGCAACGGCTTACTATAGAGGATGTCTGTTTATGAGCAAGTCTTATCCATGGTGGTTTGTCTTCAACGGGGTTTTGCGATCGCTGTTCTCTGTCTTACTTTTGTCTTGGGAGTGTTGATGCCTCCTGCTGTGGCTGCAGAGCTATCCCCAGCCCCGGCGTCCGCAACGGCTTATATCATTTCTCCCAGCAGCGGTGAAACCGTCACTTCTCCCTTCGTTGTCCAGTTTGGGTTATCTGGTATGGGTATCGCTCCTGCTGGCATAGACCGCCCCAACACTGGTCACCATCATCTGTTAATTGACGTGGACGAGTTACCCTCCCTGACAGAACCCTTGCAAGGCTCTGAACAAGTCCTCCACTATGGCGCAGGTCAAACTGAGACCGAACTTAGCCTAACGCCAGGAGACCATACTCTACAGCTTGTACTGGGCAACTACAGCCATATTCCCCACGACAATCCGGTGATCTCAGAGAAGGTTACAGTTACAGTTCAATAACGGCCCGGCGGACCCACCCAGCAGCCCCTCCCAGGATCTACCGTGTACATATATCTCGACCTGAGGCTCACAATCCTGCATTACCCCCCTTAATCCCCCCTTCGTAAGGGGGGAAGTGCCCGATCTCCCCCTTACGTTGGCAAAGCCTGCCCTTTGGGCTTAGGGGGAGTTAGAGGGGGTTAGACAACCGTGAACGCTAGTTTGGTTGCCACATGTATTACCTATAGGTCTTCAGCACAGATTCTCCTCAACATCAATCAGACCAGAGTCTTCCCCTCTCGGGAGGGGTGCCGGTCAGGCGGGGTGGGTTAACCGTTAACGCTACCAATTAACCCACTTCAAACAATCCATGCGCCCCTTACCCACCGATCAGCTGCTCGCCATCGATCGTCAGCATGTGTGGCATCCCTACGCCGCCATGCCCAACCCTATGCCCATTTTTCCAGTTAAATCGGCCCAGGGAGTCCATATCGAACTAGAGGATGGCCGCTGCCTGGTGGATGGTATGTCATCCTGGTGGACCACGATCCACG